>NZ_WXEX01000005.1 GCF_009877435.1 Heliomicrobium gestii
AGACGTCACGAGTTAGAATCTTAACATAGCCGCTATTCCTTGTCAAGCAAAGTTTTGCGTCTTGCATTAATTTTTCGCGTTCCCGTGAAGCGAGATTAACTATACCATGCCGCTACCTGTTCATCAACCGGAAAATTGGGGAATATCTGCGCATTCATACCGGTAATCTGCCTGATTATCTCGGATCTCTTCGTTTTTCTCGGAATCGTACTGTTTTTCTCGGTTTTCTCGGCTTTGACAAAAAAGGACGGGGCTGCGCAACAACCCCGTCCGTACATCATCCATATCTCAATCCGTGATTTCGATATCCTCTGGGGGTTTCGATACCCTCCAGTGCTTTTTCGGCGTCTTCCCGGGATTTAGATGTCCTCCCGGTGCCGCATGGTCGGGAAGAGGATGACATCCCGGATGGAGGGCGAATCGGTGAGCAGCATGACCAGACGGTCAATGCCGATGCCCAAGCCGCCTGTCGGGGGCATGCCATACTCCAAGGCGTTGAGGAAATCCTCATCCATCATGTGGGCCTCTTCATCGCCGGCCTCACGCAGGGCCAATTGACGGACGAAACGTTCCCGCTGGTCGATGGGATCGTTCAATTCCGAGAAGGCGTTGCCCAATTCCCGGCGGGTGATGAAGACCTCGAAGCGATCCGTAAACTGAGGCTTCTCGGCGTTGCGCTTGGCCAGCGGCGACACCTCGACAGGATGGCCGAAGATAAAGTGAGGCTGGACCAAATGCTCCTCCACTTTTTCCTCGAAGACGGTGTTGATCACATCGCCGCGGCTGTCGGTGGCGTTGACAGGAACACCGATGCTTTTCGCCGCTTCCCGGGCCGCCTCGTCATCGGCAATGGTATAGAAGTCGACACCGGCGTACTGCCGGATGGCGTCGAGCATATTCAGGCGCGGCCAGGGGGGCGTCAGATCGATCTCTTCGCCCTGGTAGGTGATCTTGGTCGTCCCCAGCACCTTTTGGGCGACGGCGGCAACCAGATTTTCCGTCAGTTCCATCATATCTTTAAAATCAGCGTAGGCCTGGTAGATCTCGATCATGGTGAACTCGGGGTTGTGGCGCGTCGAGATCCCTTCGTTGCGGAAGATGCGACCCAACTCATAGACACGCTCAAAGCCGCCCACGATCAGCCGCTTCAGATGCAACTCCAGCGCGATGCGCATGTACAGCTTCATGTCCAAAGCGTTGTGGTGGGTGATAAAGGGACGGGCCGTCGCGCCGCCGGCGATGGGATGAAGCACCGGCGTCTCCACTTCCAGATAGCTCCGCTCGTCGAGGAACTCGCGGACGGCGCGGATGATCTTGCTGCGCAGGACAAAGGTCCGCTTCACTTCGGGATTCATGATCAGGTCCACATAGCGCTGGCGATAGCGCAGTTCCACATCCTTCAGACCGTGAAACTTCTCGGGCAGGGGACGCAGGGATTTGGTCAGCAGCACAAACTGCTTCACCCAGATCGAGATCTCGCCCATACGCGTCTTAAAGACATGACCCTCGACACCGTAGATATCGCCGATATCGGCCTTGGCAAAGAGTTCAAAGACGTCCAGCCCCACATCGTCGCGGCGCACATAGATCTGGATCTGTCCGGTGATGTCTTGCAGGTTGGCGAAACCGGCCTTGCCCTGGTGGCGCCGCGCCATCATCCGTCCGGCCAGGCGCACCGTCTGATTTTCGTAGGCATCGAAATCATTTTTAATGACTTCGGCGTGATGAGTCGCGTCAAAGCGATCACCGAAGGGATTGACGCCTTTTTCCCGCAGATCGTCCAGTTTCTCCAAGCGGACTTTGATCAGTTCGTTCTTTTCCATTTCCATACTTTTTTCCATAATGCTTGTCTCCTCCCGGCGCATTCAAAAGAGCCAGGTCATCCTGGCCCTTCCATGCCGTCTACACTTTTGCCGCCGCCGAATAAAGGATGAATGAGTCCGGTGAAGGTCTACCCCTTCTTGTTGATGTCCACAATCTCGTACTTGATTTTCCCCATGGGCACCTGCACTTCGACGACCGAGCCTTTGGGCTGGCCGAGCAATGCCTTGCCCACCGGGGAAACGTTGGAGATTCTCAACTGGCTGGGGTCGGCTTCCGCCGAACCAACGATGGTGTATTCGAATTCGGAGTCGTCCTCAAGATCCTTCAGAAGCACCCTGGCGCCGATGGTAACGACATTGGTCTCGCTTTCTCCGCCTTCGATCAGTTTCGCGTTGCGCAGCATCTTCTCGAGGGTGATGATGCGGCCTTCGACGAAAGCCTGTTCGTTTTTGGCGTCTTCATACTCGGAGTTCTCGCTGATATCGCCGTAATCGATGGCCTGCTTGATCCGTTCGGCCACCTGCCCCCGTTTTTGCGATTTGAGGAACTCCAGCTCCTCTTCCAGTTTCTTTAGTCCTTCCGCCGTCAACATCACTTGTTTTTCTTCCATACGTTCGCTCCCCTATTCTTTAAATCAAAGATATCTCGTTCACACGGTTTTCTTGCCGATGTTATATGCCGTGTCAATGCACATTGACGCTACACTGAATAAGCACTGCCATTCAGCCGCGAAAGCCTGCGGCCGGGCAGTGCTTGCTTACTCCACCATCTTTAGTTTCGTATTATATCCGGGTTGCAAAATATTGTCAACATTAAGTTCTTGACTTCCCAGGGCCGTTCGCGGCGGACAGAACAGGCTTTTGCGAACCCGCTCCACATCCAGTTCGCGCAAGGGACGATCAAAACTGCGCAAACCGGCCAGGGCAAAGCCATGCTTGCGCGCCAGCCGCGTAATTTCCTCCACCTTGTCGATAAAGAGTTCCCGTCCGAGGGAAAAACATTCGCGTCGCCCTTCGAGGGCCAGGATCATCGTCTCGGCCATGCAGGCATAGGCCAGGCCGGGCGGAAAGCCAAAGTTGAACCCAAAGTCCACATCGCCGGGCACCTTGACGACGCCCCCTTCGATGAGCAGCACATCGGGTCGCTCCTTGGACACGCGGCGGGATACGTCACGAGGCCGGGCCACGTCGCAGACGAGAGACCCCGCTTTTAAGTATTCCGGCTCGATGATCGCCCCCGCGGCGCTCGACACGGCCACGACGATGTCGGCCCGGCGCAACGCCGCGGCAACGTCGGTCATCACCCGGACAGAGAGGCCCGTCTCATGGAGGATGCGGTAGGCGAGCCTGTCGAGCCGATCGGACTGGCGCGCCACCAGCGTAAGATCGCCGGCTTCCCGGGCGAGCAGCCGCGAGCACACGGCGCCGATGGAACCGGTGGCGCCGACGACGGCGATGGCGGCGCGGTTGAGGCTGTGGCCGAGTTGTGCGGCGGCGATGCGCGTCGCCTCAAGGGCCGTCGCCACCGTATAGGAGTTTCCCGTCGTCACCGGGACGGGCAGACGGCGCGCCAAGGTCAAACCGGCATCACCGACGATAGAGGTGTAGGCGCCGAGTCCGATGAGTTGCGCCCCCTGCGCGATCGCCTTGCGACAGGCCGCCTCGACCTTGGGCAGGACAATCTCCTCGGGCAGCGACAGCATCTGCCGCGTCGTCAGCGGACAGGCGACAAACAAGCCCTCGACCTGTCCATAGTCGGAGCGGATGCCGGCAAAGCGCGCCGTCCGAACCGGCGGCGCCCAGCGAAAAACCCCTTCCACCAGGCCCTCGGGCAGCCAACGAATCCAGGGAAACTTACGGGCTATGTCCGCAACGGTAAGGGGATGAATGATGAAGGCAAATCGTTTCATGCCGACCTCCTGCGGTCGCTCGCCGGGAAGACACCTGTTCCACACGAGGCTGAAAACCGATTCGCGCCAACCAATGGCGGTACTCCTCCGGGGTGATCGCCTCGGGCTTTCGCTCCGCCAGAGCGACCAACAACCCTTCCATGACGTTCGTCCCGAAGGAACGGCCGCCCAGTTCGGGCGTCGTCGTGATCAGCGTGTCAACGCCGCGTTCCCGGAGCAGTTGCACATCGGCGGCGGTGACGGTGTTGGTCAGAACGATTTTGCCCCGCATATCCGCCGGCATATACCGGCGAATGAAATGAAAATCCCCGGCGACAACCTCCGCCTCCCGGAACACGTGAGGAAACCGGGGGTTCATCTGCTCCTGCCGACTGCCGGTCGGGTAGATCCACTGAAAAGGCAATTGGCTGATCACTGGAATGATTACGCGGGAAAACTGATTTAATGCCTGCAAGCTGCGCAGCGGCACAGGAAGTCCGCAGCCAAACATCAAATCGCCGAAGGTGACCTGGCAGCCCTGGCGCACCAGCGCCTCGGCCAGCCCATAGCGGTCGACGGCGCAGACGAGCAAGACCCGCTGCCCTGGGCGAATCAGGCCATCGGCGGCCAGCGTCTCCACCACCTGCTGCTCCCAGTTGTCCTTCAAGTGGCTACCATCGACAACAGGACTCCGCCGGGCCGCCTCGGCCAAACGCCGGCCGTCACGCAGGGTGTACCGGCGGCTACCGGCACGCAGATAGAGGTCGATGCCGCCCAAACCGATGGCATCCACCTGCCCATCCAAGGCGCGTATCGCGTTGAACGCCCGGCTGAAGTCACCGTCCATGCCGCGGCGTTCCAATTGTATTCTTTTTCCGAGGATCTCCACCTCAGCCCGGTGATCCCGCTTGGACGATCCCAGGGAGATGCTGACGACACGTTTCAAGGGAACGCCTCCACTGTTTGTTGCAGGCGCGGGACGGACCACAGGCCGCCCTTCTGCTGTCGCGGTCGCTGTTCATCACAACCGCTTGACAATGAGCATAACCAACTCGGCTGTTCCCTATGTGCCAGCCCCCCTCCGGACTTGCCCCTCCGTGGTTTAAATGGTATTTTATACCCGGTAAGGGCAATGCACCGGCTTCCCTTCCAGATTGAACAAATAGGAGTGATCACGTGAGCACGGTAATCTGTTACCTGAGCAAACGGGGCACCACAGAATACTGCGCAAAACGCTTGGCCGACCTGATCGACGACTCGGTCGAGCTCGTCGATATTCGCAAAAATCCGGTCGGCCCGGACTGGAGCGCCTTTGATACGGTCATCCTCGGGGTGCCCGTCTACGGCGGCGACATCGAGCGCGAGTACAAACAGTTCGTCCGCGAGAACTGGCGCTACATCCTGGCCAAGCGGTTGGCCCTCTTCATCTGCGGCATGTTGGAAGAGAAGAGCGAAGCGGAGATCAAACGGGCCTATCCCGACCAACTGTTGAAACGGGCGATCCTGGCCGAGAACTTCGGCGGCCGCGTCTTCATGGACAAACTGGGCTTCATCGAGCGGACCGCCTTCAAGATGGTCACCAAGATCAAAGAAGACTACTCCAACCTGTCTGAGGAGAAGATCGCCGCCTTCGCCGAAAGGGTCAACGCCGCCCGGCTGGCCGCAGAGACGAGCGACAGCGCCAGCGGCGGCGCCACCGAAAGGGACAACCGTTCCGGCGACGAGGACGCCAGCGACCGGGAGACCTCCAGCCGGGAAGCCCAGTAGCCCGTCGAAGGGACATCGAAAAAACGCAACAAAGCCAGCGCGCGGCAATCCGGCGCTGGCTTTCTCATTTCATTAAAAGGCAATCCCCAGGCAATATCCTGGCAGTTTTCAGGTCTTTCTGCTGTGCTCCCTATGCCCGCGCTTCCGCCTTTTTCCGCATTCCTCTTTGAAAAAAGCGGTTGACGACCGTGGCCATCGGCTGCTGGAGCAAGGTCATAAAGACGATCGGAATCGAAACGCGCAAATCAAAGTACCCGGTCGAAAAAACGACACCCAGGGCAATGTTGCGCATGCCGCTCGAATAGGTGAGGGCGATAACATCCTCCTGGGGCCGTCCCAGAAAGCGTCCGGCGCTGTAGCCCAACAGATAGGCGATGCTGTTGAGCAAAAACAGGCTCGCCAGAATGGGGAGCGCATTGGCCCAGCCGAGAACGAGATAGTCGTGCATGATGGCCACATTGATGGCCACAACCAGGAACAGGCCCAGTTTGGAGAGGGCGCTCAACCCCGCTTGCAAGGCCCCTTGAGGGTCCCAGAAGCGGTAGGGATGCAGCAGGAGACCGAGCATGGACGGCAGCACCACCATGATCAACATGTCTTCGACGAGCCGCTCCACAGGCAGGTGGCCGGAGACATGCAGGATCACCTGGGCGAAGAGGGGCAGGATGAGGGGGCTCAGCAGGGTATCCAGCACAACCAGCGCCAGGGCGAAGGAGTTGTTGCCTTTGGTGATGTTTGTCCACACAGAGGCTGTGATCGCCACGGGGATGGTGGACCCGATGACCAGGCCGATCACCGTCTGGGTGTCGCTCGGGAAAAAGAGCAACCCCAGCCCAAAGGCCGCCGCCGGGATCAGGCCGTGGGCCAGCAGCAGGGAGGTCAAAAAGAGCACAGGCTCGCGAAAAAGCGCCCGGAACTGTCCCCAGGAGCAATTGAGGGCGCCCAGAAAAGTCATGTACCCGAAAAGCCAGTAGACCCACACCTTCTGATCCTGAAGGCTTGTCCAAAAAATATAGCCGAAGAGCAAGGCCCCCGGAATCAAGAGAAACATGGCCCGCTCCAAAAAACGATTACAGGCGATCACCCATTGGCTGAACATCGTATGCTACCTCCGCGCTGTCAACGGCCTTCCTGCCGTCAAAAAGCAGTCCCTCCACTTTTGCTGGGACTGGCGATCTGCTTCTCCGCGTTTTTCTCATGGGCTTTTGATTCTTCCCACTTCTCGTTCATATGGTCGACCACCTTCTGGACCAGCCGGATGGCGAAGCGCTCCGAATGGCACTTGAGGCTCGACACGATGGCATATAACAAAACAGCGTTCATCTCGTCCTTATTGCCGTCATCCATCAGGGCGATGGCCGCTTCAATCTCTTCCAGATAGCGTTCCCCGATCTCGTTCAGGATGTCTTGCGCCAACTTTTCCACGTCGACCGATTTGCGCATTCGCCCACCTCCTGCCACTATGTTCGACGGCGAACAGGCAAATCCCTTGCAAAAAATATTTAGACTCTTCGCATGAAGGCCGCCAAGACATCGTCAAAGGACTCATCGCCGATCTCGTCGAGCATCTTGTCGAGTTTCGTTTTTCTGCGCAACGACCCCGTCAGGACAATCTGAACCTCCTGGTTTCGATCGACGAGAATGGAGTTGACGATCAGGGCGTCGCTAATCAAGCCAATAATAACGGCCACCTTGGACGGGGTGAGCGGAGGCGGCCCGCTCTTTTTTCTTTTTTTATTTCCATTGCAGGGGCCGTTTCCGCCGCCGTTGCCATTGCCGTTTCCGTTACTGTTTCCGTTTCCACTGCCGTTGCCGTTTTTCTTCCCATTGCCGTTGCCCTGTTGACCCCTTCCATTATCCTGGAGCCGTCTTCCTTCTCCCTCCTTCTTCACGGTGTTCCCCCTCTATTACGGAATGATCGTGGGGCCCTCTGGAGCCTCGACGGGAATAATATCGAGGGCGATAAAAATAAAAATCACGGTGGTGATGATCAACAGCAGGTCACGCTTTTTTTCCTCTGATAGCATGCGTCTCACCCCTACACTTCCTCCTTACCAGCCTATGTTATAGGAAGATATTGGGCGCATGCCTCAATCAAATTTAACGGGCACGACGGCGGGTCTGTCGCGGACGAAAACGAATCGTCGGACCGACAAGGTCGTCGCAGGCGGTTCCGAAGGATCCTCCCCCTTTTTCCGCCTCAACGAGCGACAACAAAAACCGGCTCAGGCGCCGGTCAAAGTCTTCCCGTCCCGTCAACGAAGTGGGGTCGAAGGCATGGGGCACCTGCTCCAGCGTGGCGCCGGCGATGGCGCCGATGACCCGTTCCATCAACCGGATCGCCAACTCCGATTCAGCGCCGACGATGCCCAGGCAGGGGCATTGGATCCGTCCGAGTTCGCCCGTCAGCTTCACCCCCCGGATCATCCAGCGCGTCTTGACGGCGTCAAGGCCGCGGATCTTGGGGACTTCGCCGCGCAGGTGCTGCTGGGCGAAGGGCCACGATTGGTACATGTTCAAGACCATCGGCATCAACCACCCTTTGGGCAACAAAAACAGCGGCGACGCCAGCCATGTCATCAGGATCAGGGCGGCTTCCTCGCCGTCGCGGGGATCGAGTTCGCTGAAGGTGTCCACGAGGACCAAAGCGCGGCAACTATAAGGAAAATCAAGGGCGAAGCGCTGGGCGATGACGCCGCCGAAAGAGACGCCGCAGATGACGGCGCGATCGATCTGCAAAAACCGCAACAACGAGGCCAGATCGCGGGCGTGATCGGCGAGACGGGTGGACCAGGCCATGGAACCGGAACGCCCTGTCCCCCGCACATCGTAAAGAATCACCCGGTTCGTCCGGGCAAAGGTCTCCACCTGGGGCGCCCACATGCCGTGGCTGACGGCGATGCCGGGAATGAAGACGATCGGATCGCCCTGCCCATGGACTTCATAATAGATCGTCGTGCCGTTCAATTGCTGGACGGGCATAACATCCCTCACAGGACCGTATTTGTCCGCACCGATCGGACTATTATATTCTCCCTCCTCCCCCCCGGCCAAATCCCCCGGAAAAAAACACCGGGCCATGGCGTAAAGACTCCGAAATCGCTCCGAATGAAGAAAGCAGCGTCTCCCCATACAAGAGGACGCTGCATTCCGTTGTTACTTGGGATCGTTGGCAAACTGGGGCGGCAAAAAGACCTGATCCTGGTTCTTATGATGATAGTTCTTATCGGCCGGCTCACTCAGATGGCAGACGGTGCAGTGGCCATTGGCGCCGATGGGACCGGCGAAGCCCTGGTAGGTTTCCGGCTGGTAGTTGATCTCGCTGTAGCCGAGGGCCTCTGACGCTGGGTAGATGGCGTGGGGCGACCCGTGGCAAGCGGCACACATCATATCGCCGTTGTCCGCTTTTTCAAAGCGGAACAGGTGAGACTTTTCGGTGATCCACTGGTTGTAGGAGGTGGTCTTCGTGCTGGCTTTCGTGTGATCCTTCGTGTGGCAGGAGAGGCAGTCGGGCTGGTTGATCCAGTTCTCTCGCGGCTTCGCCTCGGTGAAGCCTTCCGGCAGGTAGGGCTTCAACCGTTCCAGCGACTTTTGCGCCGCCGGGAGATCCTTTTGCTTCATCAAAACAGAGGCGGCATGCTCCGGCAGGGTGCCATGGCAGTTCATGCAATCCATGCCAAAACCCCGGTGGACGTCGCGCTCACAGTAGACCTGGCCTTTCGCTGACGAAGGGTGGCAGAGGCCGCAGGTTTCGATGGAACCGTTCTGCATGTACTGGGCATGTTTGCCATGCAGGGCCGCCGACATGGAGAGCACATCCGGTTTGCCCGGCGCGCTCACGTTGTTGGCGCCGTGGCAGTCGAGGCAGTACTGCGGCCGCCCCGCTTCCGCCTCGGCGAGCAGGTTGGTGCCCACGTTTTTGTCATGGTCGGCCAGGATGTCGCGGGCGGTGGCGTCAGAGAGGCCGACGCCGTCGCGGTTGGGCGTCCCGCCGTGGCAGATGTAACAGCCCAACTCGCCGCTGACGGGCGCAGACATCTTCGTTTCAGCCAGGAGCTTCCCATTCGCCGTATCGGTGGCGCGGACGGTAAACATGGGGTAGGCGTCCACTTTGCCATCGTCATTATAGGGAGAAACAGGGATGCCGATGGCGGTCCAGGCTTTTTTGGCCTTGTCCAGGCTGAAGTCGCCTTTTTCAGCGGCCATGCCCGTTTTGCCGGTGTTGGGGGCGATGTCCTTTTTCAAGGTGATCTTGGCGTAATTCCAGAAGTTGATCGTCTTCGAAGGTTCGTTGTGGTTCTCGGGGGCTTCATAGGTGAGCTTGATGCCGTCAGTGACCAGAACGGGCGGGTCGCCCCGCTTGATCACCTGGGCAAAAAAGTCATTGCCCGGGGTATGGAAACTGAAATACTTGTCGTTGTCGCTGGTGCACTTCATCCCGATGGACTGCCAGGCCATGATCACGTAATCGCCCAGCGGTTCTGCCGCCGAAGCGGTCTCTGTTCCGGGCGCGCCGCCGGGATTCGTCGCGCCGCCAGGCGCGCTGGCGTTTTTGGCGCAGCCAGTCACGATGCCGCCGAGAAGCGCCATAGCGGAGATGACGAGGACAGCTGCCTTCATCGTCTGGGCGAGCCGCCGCTTTGCCTCTGATTGCCTACCTTCCGTCAATCATACCGTCCCCCTTTTTTTCTTTGGTCCATGGGCCGCCTTGACTCCCTGTTGGTTGGTGGGTCCCATCGTCCCTGTTTCCTTGATTTGGCCTGTCTCCGAGGCAGCGTCCGGAAAAGCCCTTTTTCGTACCCATACCCCCTATTTGTATAGCACGGATTATATTACAGCAGGATTGAATTTTCAATTTATTGTGAAAAGGAATAGTCTCACAATTTACCCGCCTTTCCGGACGTGACTTTTCTCCTTGCATTTTGACCGAGTTCGTTTATAGTAGTCGGTAGGGCTTCATAGATATTGGCGAAGAAATGCCACACCTTTGTTCCACTTTTCATCATTTTTAAATAAAGGGGATGGGCCCATGGAACCGATCAAGTCCATCAAGCTGGCGACCCAAAGCCCGTGTCCCGCCTTCGGCGCGCTGCGCATCTTGACAAGGCTGGAAGGTTTTCTCCCCATTCTGCTGGGAAACCACGGGTGCTACTACGGACTCAACTTCCTATCGCACTTCTATGCGGCGCGTAAATCGATCTACGCCCCGTTGCTCTACTCCCTCGACTTCACCGACAAAAACCTCCACCACAAACTGCTCGACGCGATCAAGGAGATTATTAAGGAAGAGAAACCGGAGTTCATCCCGGTGATCAACCTCTGCGTCGCCACCACCGTCGGCATCGACATCGACGAGATGGCCCGGCAGATCCCCGAGATCATCCCCCTGCGCGTGACCGGCTTCGGCACCCGCAGCCACGCCGAGGCCAAAGACGTAGCCATGGAAGGCATCTTCAAAAAATTGCGTGAGTTCGGCGATCACAAGCTGAAAGAGCCGAAGGCTGTCGCCTCCATCGGCGAGGTCTTCCCGGCTGACACGATCGCCCTGGAAAACCTCCTGGAGAAACTGGGCCTCAAGCTGCGCGCCCATGTCCCCTCCAAGGACATCAACGACTTCCGCAAAGCCCTCAACGTGTCGACGATGGCCTGCCTGCACCCCTTCTACACGCGGACGATGCGCCAGTTCGGCGAGGTGAACATCCCCCACATCTCCGGCGCCCCCGTCGGGGCCGAGATGACCTACAGCTGGATCAAAGCGATCGCCGAGTCGGCCGGCGCCGATCTGCGCCTGGCCGAACAGGTGGCCCGGGAGGAGCGCGACGCCGTCCAAAAGGTCCTCGACGGCCCGCTGAACCTAAAAGGCGTCCGCATCGCCGTCGCCGGTTATGAGGGCATCGAATTCCTGGTGGCCCGCATCCTCGCCGAAGCCGGCGCCGATGTGCCCTATGTGTCCACGTCGATCGGCAAATCAGCCCTCTGTGAAGCCGACGTGGCCTGGTTCCAAGCCCGCGGCACCGAAGTGAAGTTCCGCAAATCGGCCGCCGACGACCTGGTGGCCGTGAAAAAATACAAGCCCGACATCGCCCTGGCCGCCACCGACGTGGCCGGCATGGGCAAGGAACTGGGCAGCGCCTCTGTCTACTTCACCAACCTGATCGCCGCCCGGCCGCTCTTCCTGGCCACGGGCGCCGAAAACATCCTCGGCTTGATGCACCACCTCCTGAAGGCTCGCCCCTCCATCAACCGGGTGCGCTCCTTCTTCCAAGATGTCGAAATGCCTCGTTCCATCGCCATTCCCGAGGTGCAGGAACACCTGGGCGACGCCTTTGCCTGCGGCTGGGACACCCCGCTCTGCGGCGGCTGCGCCGCCGGCGAAGCGGCAACGACATGCGACAGCAGGGAGGCGAAGTAACCCATGCAGATGATGCGCGACGTAGATTTGACGAACGGCTACTGGGGCGCCCTCTATGTGCTGGCGCCGATGCGGGGCGATTTCTGCGTGATCGTCGACGGCCCCATCGGCTGCCACTATGTGCCCATCGACTCGGCCCTCAACTACACCGACGCGATCCCCTACTTGCAAAACGTCTATGCCACCCACATCCTCGAAGGCGATGTGGCCCTGGACGGCACCTTACATAAACTGCGCAAACTCTGCGGCGAACTGATCGACCGCTATGAAAACATCTTCATCCTCTCCTGCGCCGAGAGCGAGATCATCTCCAGCGAAGGCTCCATGCTGGAGGCCGAGATCGACGGCCGCCGCATCTGGTACATCCACACGCGCTCTCTCGATGCGGATGACCTGACGGCCCGCGACGACATCATGCTCTACCTCTACGAGCATGTGGCCCCCAAACTGCCTCGCCTGCCGAAGAAGCGGTCGGCGAAACCCCTCGTCAACATCCTCGGCCCCACCTACGGCAACTTCAACCACTACGCCGACTTCGCCGAGATCAAGCGGCTCATCGAAGGCATCGGCGCCGAGGTGAACGTGGCCTTCCCCTTTGACTGCGAACTGGGCGATATCACCCGCCTGGACGACGCCGACGCCAACGTCCTCCTCTACCAGGAGTTTGGCCAGAAGCTCGGCAAGCAGCTGGGCAAGCCCCTCTTCTTCGGCCCCATCGGTCTCCAGGCGACGACGGAGTTTCTCCTCGGCCTCGGCGACGCCCTCGGCCTGCGCGCCGAAGCGGAAGCCTTCATCGCCCAGGAAAAGCGCACCACCTTGCAGGGCTTCTGGGATGTGTGGCGCTCGCCCCACCAGGACATCTTCCGGACGAACACCTTTGGCGTCTACGCCCACAAGACCTACGCCGAGGGCTTGACCGCCTTCTTGCGCGATGAACTGGGCTTCGAGGCCTGCGCCTGCGGCGTCAAGACGGACCGCTATCGCTCGAAAAACGCCATGGACATCGAAGCGGCCCTCCTGGAAAACCCGCCGACCCTCTTTTTCGGCAGCATCAACGAGAAGATCTACATCACCGAACACATCCTGCCGACGCGCTTCATCGCGGCGGCGACACCGATGCCGGTCGTCTGCCGCTCCACCGGCACGCCCTTCATGGGCTACAGCGGCGTCGTTTACCTGACCCAGCTCGTCAGCAACGAGCTCTTCGACATCCTCTACAGCCACATCCACATCGAATACGCGCCGGAAAAAGAGAAGCGCCGCCGGGGGCGCGACGCCGATCGCAAACAGTGGGAAGAACAGTTGAAAGGTTCCATCGTCATCCGCGAGGTTCGCTGGCCCGAGGAGACGGTGGCCCATTTGGAAAAAGTCATGAAAAAAGTGCCCTTCTTCGTCCGCGTCAGCGCCTCCAAGACGCTGCGGGTGGAGAGCGAGAAACTGGCCAAGGAGCAGTTCCGCGACTACGTCACCACCGATGACGTGGATCAGGTGTACAACCGGTTCAAACGATAGGAGGAACGCCCTTGTTCGGTTTCGGCTTTCTCTCCCTGCCCACCTGGGTTGTCCACATCGCCAGCCTTGTCGAATGGGCGGTGGCGATCGTCTTCGTCTACCGACTGGGCCAGCGCCTCCATCAGGTCTGGATCCAGCGGCTGCCCTGGGTGATGATTCCCTATATGTTGAGCGGCTTTTGCGCCATCTGGTATCACCTGACCTATGACACGCAAACGTGGCTGAGCGACGCCCAAAGCTACCTGACCTTTATCGGCAGCACCAGCTTTGGCGTCTGGGCCTTCTTCTTCCTGCGGTCATTGCAGACCTTTCGCATCTCGTCGCTGTCCACCCGGTCGGCGTCGTCGCCCCTTTCGTCGCTGTCGACGCGCTCGGGCGGGGCAGGCAACGCCGGCAACCAGGAAGGCGAGGTGAGCGAACATGTCTAGCACGGCAGAAATGCTGATGACCCTCTCCATCTTCCCCTACCTCTACTTCCTGTACGTGCTGAACCGGGTGCGCAAAGAACGGCCCGAACTGGTCCATCCGCTCACCTACTATGGCTTCCTGTTCATGCTCGCCTTCATCTTTGTCACAGCCGGCATCGGCTATTATGCCGTCTTTATCCTCGGCGCTCCCACCCTGGGCCATGTGGACTACCTGCACGGTCTCTCCGAATCGGGATTGACCATCACCAACGGCCTCGTCCTGGCAGGACTCAAGCGTCACCTGAAACAGCTTGACGCCACGGGTGTCGGAAGAGGAAAATAAAAAGGGCCGCCCGGGCCGGGCGGCTTTTCCCGCGTGTGCGGGATGGTTCCGTTTTTGAAAGACGCCTTCCCGCTTAGCAAACAGACCCGGCGGCGCCACCGGCGCGGCCAGGTCTGAAAGGGATGCAAAGACGGCATTCGATAGCGGATGAAAACGGAAGAGAACATAGAGGAAACATATAGGAGCTGGTGAAATGTCGGAAAAGGATTTCTATGCGGTCTACGGAAAAGGCGGCAGCGGCAAGAGCTTTGTCATCTCCAACCTGTCCAACGCGACGGCTCGTCTGGGCAAGCGAGTGCTCCAGATCGGCTGCGACCCCAAGCACGACTCGACGGTCATCCTCTTCAACGGCGTCAACCCGCCGACATTGCTGGAATACTGGGCTGAACTGAACGAGCACTCTGACGAGGTGGACCCGACGCCCCGCGTGGAAGACATCATCTTCAAGGGCAAAGGCGTCTACGCCCTGGAGATCGGCGGCCCGGAAGTGGCCATCGGCTGCGGCGGACGCGGCATCTCCCTCGGCTTTGAAGTGCTGGAGAAGATGGGCCTCTACAAGTGGGACTTCGACTATGTCTTTTTAGACTTCCTGGGCGACGTCGTCTGCGGCGGCTTCGGCGTCCCGATCAGCAAGTCCATCGCCAAGTCGATCATCCTCGTCGCCGGCAACGACCACCAGTCCCTCTACGTGGCGAACAACATCTGCTCGGCCGTGGCCTCCTTCGCCAAACTGGGCGGCAAGTCCCGCATCTTAGGGATGATCATTAACAAGGACGACGGCAGCGGCTACGCCGAACAGTTCTGCGACACTGTCGGCATCAAGGTACTGGCGAAGATCCCGAACAACCCGGAAGTGGCGAAGCTGAACGTGGCCTTTGAACTGGTCAGCGACATCCCGCCCTACGACAAGCTCTTCCAAGACCTCGTGCAGCGGTTGCCGCAAGAGACAGGCGTGCTGCCGAAGCCGATGGATTTTGAGGCGTTCTCGAAGATCTACCGAGACATCCCGCAGGTGCAGTTGGAGCGGGTGACGGTGGAGGAGATGTTTAATAGGTAAAGATCTAAAGGCTCACAATTTGATTGTTTTGTGAGCCTTTTTTTATTTTAACAATCATTAAAGCTATAGCTATTTAATTCTAAAATTTTATATAAAATATAAATTCCATAGAAAACAAACCAGCGTCACCCCTAGTAATATTATTAAGCCCGCTTTGAGAAACAAGATAGAACGTGTAACCCTTTGTATTTTTAGTTCACGTATATACGACAATTTTAAAAGTTCAATAATTAAAACTTTAAGTAGATCAGTTTCTTTAAGATCCTGTATGGTTTCTAGTACTCGCTTCGACGACTTATCTAATTTGAAATAACCTTCTTTATCATGAAATACATTTATTAAGTTAACCGATGGACTTATTTTCGAAATGTAAAAAACATCAGATGTATAAGAAACGTCATTAATAATGCTGTTAATCGGACCCGATTTTGGCGAAATCGCCGTAAACGCCAACCAAATTGAGGAAACAAAACAACATAAAGCAACCATACTTATTAACATAATAAGCTCATGCAGAAAAATGTATGACTTGGTTAGACAAAGAAAATCATAATATTTATCTCCGGTTCTTGTAACAAAGGTAAAAACAATTCCGACTAAAACTAAAACTGCTCCCGCTTTGGTATCATTAAAGCGAATTGTATTTTGATTGTCATCTATTGCTTTATAAAGTAATTCTTTTTTTAGATCAATTCCGATTTTCTCGTTATCCGGTTTATCTAAACCGTCATATTCTCCTTGCAAACTCATTTTTAACATCTCCGACCATACATATAATAAAATTCTTTCAATAAATAAGTTTGATCTATCTACACAAACTTAATATTGGGTATTACTTTTGGAAGACCCATATAATCTAAGCAATAAAAACTAATACATATTTCGTCTTTTTTTAACATTGTAATCAGGAAAACTTGAGGCAACCCTTTACTTAAACTCAAAAAACTTTTCATTGTTTTTATATCTCTATTAGAAGGGTAACAACTGGTGTCAGGAGGATGAGTATGCCAAGTCCCAATTACATATTCTTTTGATTTCCTCTTCATATCTGTATAAGCAATTATATACTGTCTGTCAAAAGTTACTCCTTCAGAAGTTTGAACAGCGTTGGGTCCTGGTTTTGAATAATCGGTTATATATACCCAGGACGGATTTACTCTTCCATAAAGAAATCCCCCTGTCTCTACCGTTAAACTTAACTTTGTAAATATTGAAACTTTTTCTATTATGGCCCTATCAATTAATACATCAGATATCATTTATTTGCTCCTATTACAAAAACAATTTTTATGAACACTCACATGACCATTTTTAATGGTTGGATAAATTTCATACCTACCAGCAAAATAGTTAATGTACTCAAATGGGAACCGCTTATGTTTACAATAAAAATTCAATATAGAAACAATTTGACTAGCTAAAAACACTGTTTTTTCCCATTGGGAAGGAATATGTGGATCCCCGCACGCGTCTACAATATACTTAGGATATTTATCTATTTCTTTTCTGGCAAGATCGTGAATTTTAGATAGTTCGGGTTCACTTCTAGTTAACAGATAATAGCAATTCAAGCAACCTGTACTATCTGAAGTAATCACGATTTCTTGTAATATATTGTATTCCGAAACCCAAGCCCAGATAATTGGTTTATTAATTGACCTTAAAATATTAAATGCTAGTTGATCAAAGGAACTAGGGGAACCTACTACTACTATGACTATATCAGCCTCTTCCACTGTTAATAGATCATCATTCCTATATTCAACATCTGGAGTATAATGACAACAAATTGTTCTTAAGTACCTAACTAGATCGACAGCTTTATTAGAACCTAAACTATAACCACTTAGTTCATGATTCCCAAGGTTACTAACAGATAAGCGATCGTAGTCCGAAATGAGTAACTTCTTGATTCCCTTGCTAACCAATATCTTCGCTATTTGACTCCCGAGAGACCCTGCACCTAATATGCCTACATTAAGGGGAATTGGTGGACTTATTGGCTTAAATATTTCGGTTTTAAACATCCGAAACTTAATATCGTCAGTTTTTTCAAATAAAGTCTCTGTTTCTACTAAAAAAGCTATTGTTTCGAACTTCCCGTTTTCCCCCTCGCAAACTATAACCAATGGAATATTCTTATGTTTAGAGCTTATTTTTTTGTGGATATTGTGTTTCTTTAACTCGTTGAATAATTGAAACACACTTTTGTAAAAAGTCTTTTTTCCCAAAAATATAACCAATGTTTCTGATCTTTGGATTTCGTCATCTAGCAACATCATTGCTATTTTGCTTATATATTCTCCTGGCATAACGAATTTATAGATTTTAGCATTTTGGGCTATATTTCTCGAACCATCATACAGAAATGCTATCGAATCTATGGGATACTTGTTCCCGTAGTTTTTTAAACTGGCCTCACCTCCTCCTTTTAATAGATATCGAGTATGTACTATCTCATTAAAACTATAAGACCTAGGTTTTTGTCTTGACACATGCAAAACTAGGTCATAACCTAAGTACAGGGTTATGTCACTGATGTTTTTCGGAAGTATTCTTGAAGACGGTAAGTCTTCTTCTTCTTTCCATTGTGAAGTAGTGTTGGACTTTAACCATTCAAGTATACGATTATACACATACCTTGCGTTAAAACTTGAATTAGCATACCAATTATGAAGAGCACAAATTGTAAAAATTGAATCTCTAGGGAACTTATCTGTATGTTCGTCTAAATGTCTCCAATTTTTTGGTACACTCTTATACACTTTTGCATCTCCATTAATGCTTATTAGCTGAATATTTGGAGAAACAAGTGGATAGTCGGTGCAGTCTATTAATACATCTATATAATACCCATTTATATCACCTTTTATGGGAACTCTTCCTTGATACACATTCTTCCGAATTTTTAAGAATCCTAGTTCTATTAACTCTGTTTTAAACAAATTTGTAGATATTTCCTCACTCCCCATGTTGAATCTGTGCTCTCCTCGCAATATTTATACTTACATCCCCGCTTAAAGAAGAATCGTCAAAAACATTACAAATTCCCGCAACATCATCCAGTGTCAATATATTGTCTTTAAAATTATTCGCATCGATATAATATGAAATGTATGATTTATTTGTACTAAACATTGTTTTAGAGTAAGTACCTGCATTATTAATAGGCACCTTCTCCTCGTTAAAATCCATTAGCATTTTATATTCTTCGCCAAATAACAATACACGACCTAATTTCCTATTGCCTTCAAGTCTTTCTTTAACCTGTTTATAATAGGCTAACATTTTAGCACAAATATCTATGTGAAAAGAAGTTGCCTTTACCTCTCCTATGGGTTTTTGCTCTCCATTAATACAAACACAAACTCCCTGTGGATTCATTAGGGTATTCGGAGAAAAATCAACAGAAACTTTTATATCTAGCATATTATCAGAATTAATTGCATACTGTTCTAATCCTTTATCTTTTAAATATTGTATAAGCTCATCGTTCAGCATTTTTTCACTTTCTAAAATTCTAAGCGTTAATAGTAAGGCCCTAGCCCCGTTAGTCCAGGTATCTAAATCTTGTTCTTTTTTTCCACCTAGAAGAATCATCAACCCGTCCCCAGTAATAGAATGTATATGAGCTTGATAATACCGACTAACTTTAATCCATGTTGAAATAGCTCTTTGCTTAAGTGCAGCTATCTCCTCTATAGTTTCATAACCGGGATCTTCTGCAAACAATGCTCTTTTACTAAAATTACGCAAATCTATGTATACAACGCACAAAGGAACATTTTTTTCATTGACTGTTTCAAAATCTTCTTGTTTTGTTACCAGTGATAATAATAAGTCGTAATCTTCATGTCCACCTATTTTAAATTCCTCTGTCATTTCAGAATTTATAATCCCAGTTATAAATCTTTGATCTTCAGTGTTAATTGCAACTTGTTCAAAAATACTTTTTGTGATAGTAGTATTTGGATAAATTATGTATAGTGGGTTTATTCTTTTTCTATATCTTTCAATTTTTCTAGAAACATCCATATATTTACTGGCCCTCACGAACATCCTTCTCCCTTCATTTTCTGTTTATATTTATTATACGTTTTATTATCTTACAAGTTGCATAATTAAGTGATTACCCCTATTTCAATTATCCGGCAGAAACCAATACGAAATCGGGTTCACGAAGATGTAACACCACCCTCCTCCCTCTTCACCACCGCACAAGCCACCCCCAGAATCCGGGCTTGGTCGCTGTTGATCGGGATGGGCTCATACTTCTCATTTTCCGGCATCAGCAGCACCGTGTGCCCCATCTTGACAAACCGTTTCAGCGTAGCATCGTCGTCGAGGGATACGGCGACGATGTCGCGGTTGTTGGCGCTGTCCTGTTTGCGGATCACCACATAGTCGCCATCATCAATGTTGGCGTCGATCATGCTGTCGCCTCTCACCTTCAGCATGAAGAATTCCTCCGTGGCGCTGAACCACTCGGCTGGCAGGTGAAACTGGTCTTCGATGACATCGTTCATGTGCACCGGCTGACCGGCGGCGATGTTACCGTACAGGATGAGGGGCTTTGTCTCGCTGGCCGGGTAGAATTTGCGCTCCTGTTTGTCGGTGATCTCCACTTCGCTTTTGTTGGTGATGTCCCGCTCGATGCGGCGCTCCGCGCCGTGTTTCAGATCGACGTAGCGGAAGCTCTCCAGGGTGTTCGGCAGCATGTGGGTGTCGAAGGCGGGGATGTCGTCAATGACCGCAAAGTCGCTGTCGATGACGATGATCTCTCTGCCGTTGGTGACGACGCCGTAGCTGCAGTGTTTCTCGTTGCTCATGTAGCTTTTAAGCTGGGCAAGGCCGTTTTGCAGGTCGACGCCATAGGCCTTGACCTCCACAAAGATCAAGGGCGTCGCGGCGGCTTTCTTTCCATAGACACAGACGGCGATGTCGACGGCGCCGACGCGGGAAAAGGCGTTTACCGGGTATTCCACTTCTACGAGCTTGGCGGGGTATTTGTAGGACTGGATCAGTTCCTGGAGAAACCACTGGCGCACCTTTTCTTCGTTGGCGTAGAGGTTGCTGAGCTTGTCCTGGAACTGGTAGTCTTCCAGGGGCACGGGATAGAAACTACGCGCCTGTTTGCGGGCGCAGAGGGTGCGCAGTTTAGGGTCGATGTCCCGGATGAAAGGCGAGGGGCTCCCGCTCGATGTGAGGTAGAGCAGTTCGTTGGCCCGCGTCATGCCGACGTACAACAGCTTCCGGTCTCTCGTGATCTCGACTTGCTGCTCTTCCGGCTCCTGGTAGCTGAGCCGGGGAATGATGCCCTCATTCAGACCGACGATAAAGACAGCCTTAAACTCCAGCCCCTTGATCGAGTGGATCGTGAGCAGTTTGACGGAGTTTTCTTCAAAGTCGAGTTCCTTGTTGTCAAAGAGGGTGGCCGTCAGCCCTTGCTGGTCAAAATAGTCCTTCATCGCCGCCAACTGGTTCCGGTTCTTGGCGATGACGGCGATCTCTTTCCGTTCGTACTGCTGCAAGAGGTGGTTTTGGATCTCCTCGACAACATAGGCGGCTTCCTGCTTCGCCGTCGGAAAGGCGCGGTAGACGGGGTAGCGGCCTTGCCGGTCGATCAAGGAGGGCGCGACAAAGTTCTCGTCTTCCATGATCACGGGGTCGCACTGGATCAGGCTGTAGGCGGCCTGGGAGATCTGGGTCGTCGTCCGGTAGTTTTTGCTCAAGGAGGCGCTTTTGCCGGTCATGTCATAGCCGATGCTGGCGAAGGACCGCCCTTTGACGAGCCACGAGTGACCGTAGATGCTCTGGGCCGTGTCATAGACGAACATGAGGTTGGAGTAGTCCTTTTGCCGGTATAAGAGGGAGATGAACTCCAGTTGAACCCGCGTTAGGTCCTGGCTCTCGTCGATGATGATGTGGGTGTAGGTCTTGTCCACGCCGGTCTTGGCCTCCTGTAAGGCCAGGATGGAGGCGTCCTTCAGATCGATCAAGCCCTTGTCAGCCAGTTTCTTGTTCAGCAGGAGCATCAGTTCAAATATGGCTTGCCGGGTGGGCGAGTTTTTTTGCAGTTTCTGCGGGCCGCTGTCGGCGCTGTTTTTGTTCATCCGGCCGAGCCGGTCGGCGTTTTGGTACTCTTCCAGTTCCATGTAGTTGCAGGCCTTGATCCAGTTGATTTCATCGAGCAAAAAGGCGGAGAATTTCTGTTCCAGGATGGCTACGTCCGGAAAGGCCGCCTTCAGTTCGAAGATGCCGTTCTGGATGAGCTGATATTTGAGCTGGTTGTCCGTGGTAGTGTTCAGGTGCATCCGGTGCTTCGTCTTGTATTTGAGGAAATATTGAAAGATCAGCCGGTCGACCGTCTCGATCGCCACTCTGTCTTTTCCGGACGCCATCAGGCTGGCAAAGTCCATCTTCTCTTGGTCATCGATCTTTTCGTACTGGTATTTGATGTACTTGGACAGGGTCTTGTTGAAGGTGAGCATCAGGATGGCGTCGTCTTCATAGACACAGTAGTGATTCAGGAGAAAGGGGATGCGGCAGATGGCCACCGTCGTCTTGCCCGAACCGGCGACGCCTTTGACGAGGGTATGACCGGACGGTTTGGCCGTGATGATCTTTCGTTGTTCAATATTGAGCTGCATTGAGTTTCCTCCTGCCGATGGGTATACCGCATATCTGGTAAACCGCTTGCTTCATGTAGAGTGATATTTTGACAAATTACATGTAATTCCTCCAGGTTTCACAGATAATTGTTGTTTGCTTCACGTTGCTATGAAAACACCCGCCTTTTCTTTCGTTTGAAAAGGCGGGTGTTTTACTCTCTGCTTCTTCCAAGGGGAGCACAATTTTTCGTTGTTCAAAGACATGGATGACCGCTCTTGGTGGGCGCCGATTCCGGTTGAGGATTACGCTGTCGCCGCTCGGAACGAATCCCAGCAAATAACGGGCATTTACCGAAGGCAACCCCTTCGATAAATGCCCGTTTTCTCGTACTTTTTCATCCGTTCAAACTTGCTTCGGCAGCCAGACATAAAAGAGGCTCCCTTCCTCCTCACCTCACGGCTCCCGACACGAATCGTGCCATCATGGCACTCTCGACGATGGCCCTGCTGATCGCCAGACTCAAAGCCAGCGCCGCCGTTATGACCTTGCCCCTTCGGCTTTTTGGGGAAAAGCGCTGGTGATCGCTTTAACTTCCGGCGAATCCAAGAACCGCTCACAAAAGTCCACGAACTTGCCTTCCGCTTTACAGCATCGAACAAGTTGGATAATACCATTCTTATGGCCAGAGAATTTTGTATTGAAATCCTCTATCAACTGCTGAAAATTCATGTTGGTTCTTTTTGCCACGATGATCATATCCATCATTTCGTCTAGTTCTTGAAAGGTTATCCCAACAGATAGTGCGTAAACAAAACTGTCTCTATATCCAATTTTCTCGCTTATAATAGCCAGTACTTTTCCTACCATAAAAATCTGTCCATTTATCTCTTCAAGCTTTTTTTCAAGTTCATCATTGTCCATTCGCTCTTGCTCCCCTGTTCATTCGCTCTTGCTCCCTGCATTTATGATGGCCCTGCCTATTTAAGTTCCATACTCGCCTTTTATGCCAAATGTCTATCAGACAAAATCACCGAAGGGTCGTGACGCTTAATCAGGCATTCCCTTCTGCGGAATCTCGACCAGGAAATGCACCATCTGATCCTGTTGACGCACCGATATCCGTCCGTTGTGCCGGTTGACGATCTTTTTGACGAGCGCCAATCCGACGCCGGAGATCTCCTTCTTCCGCGTCGAGAAGCCATAGTCAAAGATCTTGTCGATGACTTCTTCATCGATGAAGCCGTAGTTGCTGATGCGGATCCGGTGCCAGCCCGCCTCGATGGCGCACTCGATTTCGATGATCCGCTTTTCCTCCTCATAACCGACGACCTCTTCCAGGGCGTTTTGCAGGAGGTTTCCGAAGACACAGACGGCGTCTGCCGGGGATAGGGGGAGGTGGGTCAGATCGTCCTGGATGTCCAAGCGAAAGGCGACGGTGTCACCGATATCGCCCGTCATCTTGTTGACCACGATGGCGCTGATCTCGGGGCGGTTGATCTTGGTGACGTTCATGCTCTGGCGAAAGCGGATGTTGTAGCTGCGGATATACTCCAAGGCCATTTCCGGTTTGTTCAGTTGGACAAACCCGTAGATCACCGACAGTTGATTGAGAAACTCATGCTGGTTGTTGCGGTAGATCGTGACCGTTCGTTTGGCCGAGTCCAACTGCTGGTTTTGTTCCATCGTCTCGATGAGGATCCGCTGCAGCCGTTGCGTCTTCACGATCAGATACAACAAACCGGCCAGCGCGATCACGATCACGAGGGGGATATACTTGGTTATCTCCGGAAGGGGGCGAGCGCCGTTGATCGGGCCGACGCCCGCATCAAAGGCAAAAATAAAGACGATCAGAAAGAGCATGAAGGCGACATAGAGGAGGATGCTGCGCAGCAGCCCCTCCAGTTCCTTTTTCCGTTTATTCAGTTCGGAATCGTTTTCTTGCATATCGGACACTGTAACTAACCCCAATCAACAGTATGGTGGAGGTCCACCCATACAACATATTCATCCCGTCATCTTGAATAAAGGAGGGATTTTGCATCAGTTTGGAAAAGACGGGATACGTGAGATACTGCACCGCGATCAGAAAGATCATGCCGATCAACGATGCCAGCAACGCCTTGGATGGGGCCAGTTTCAATATGACTCTGCCAAAAAGGGTCGACGACAACAACACGACAAAGACATGAAGGCCGAAGCCGTACTGATCCAACGTATGGCGGGAGATTTCGACAAAGACGGACGTTGGGATAGCGAAAAAAAGCAGGCTTTTCAGCGGAACGTCTTCTTCTTTGAGAACCGCCAATCCCATATGAAACATGACAGCCACTTCGAATATGAGGTATCCAAAAAGATACACTATTGTTTTAACGTGGATCACCCCGTTTCTTTTTATAATTATATAATATTTAGACTAGTATATTAAGTTATTTTTCTCTCAATTTTTCTGGATCTGTTTCCCGCCCTCCGATTCTGATCATACCAAACGCGCCAGGTGATGCTCCACTGAACCGACAAAAGGGGACATCTTTTTAACGCTCAAATCCGGCTGTTTACCGCTTTCTGTATATTGCATAATTGACGCTATTTCCAGCGCTTGGTACGATCTAGTCGTCCCATATTACAATAAAAAATGGAAAGGGGCGCACATCGTGAGCGACAAATCCGCCTCTATCGGAAACATCACCACTTCTGTCGGCGAGAGTTTCCACGTTGTCCTTGACGTAATGGGTGGAACGGGGTACTGCTGGTCTCTGGCGCACATGCCCGAGTGTGTCAATCTTCTGGACATCTGTCATGAAAAGTCCAATTCCCTGCAATGCGGCTCCAGTGAACGGCAGATCTTTACCTTTGTCGCCCTCAGCCCCTGCCAGGATTTTCTCAAATTCAACTTGATCCGTCCCTGGGAACCCCTGAATGCGGCCCAAAAGCAAACCTTGGCGCTGATCATCACGGAACCGGAAAAGACGGAGGCCGATGAATTGGAAGAGACGATGGGCCAAGGCAAGTTTGCCGGCGCCACGTCAGCACCGGCGAGATCGCCGATCACCGTTCTTTATATGGCGCCCTTCCAACAGGCCGGCGATGGGGACGGTTCAAAAATTGTCTGCATGTACATGGCGCCCATTCAACGGCCTTCTCTGATGATTCCGCCCTATATGGCGCCTGCCGGCGGGCGGAAATACGCCGCCCCGCAGGTAGAAAAATACGCTGCCCCCCAAGTGGAGAAGTACGCCGCTCCCACCTGTGAGATGGTCGACGGCGTCTACAAGTACGCCGCCCCCTCCTGCGAAAAGGTCGACGGCGTCTACAAGTACGCCGCACCCTCCTGCGAGATGGTCGACGGCGTCTACAAGTACGCCGCCCCCTCCTGCGAGATAGTCGACGGTGTCTACAAGTACGCCGCTCCCACCTGTGAAATGGTCGACGGCGTCTACAAGTACGCCGCACCCTCCTGCGAAAAGGTCGACGGCGTCTACAAGTACGCCGCACCCTCCTGTGAAATGGTGCATGGCGTCCTCAAGTACGCCGCTCCGCCCGTTGCCGATTACATGGCCCCCTCCTGTGAAAAGGACGCGCCCAAAACGGAAGAATAACCGGAGGTAGAAACATTGCGCCATCAACCCTACGCCGCCGTTTGGGAGATCACCATGGGCTGCAACATGCGCTGCAAACACTGCGGTTCAGCCTGCCGGTCGGCGCTGCCTGATGAACTGACGACCGAAGAGGCGCTGCGGCTCTGTGACGACATCGGTGAACTGGGCCTCAAGTATGTCACCATTTCCGGCGGCGAACCGCTGACCCGAAGCGACTTCCATCTGATCGCCAAACGCCTGAAGGAAAGGGGCGTCACCCCCCATATCATCACCAACGGCTGGCTGCTCACAGAAGAACTGCTCGACAAGGTGGCCAACATCGGCATGGGCACCTTCGCCATCAGCCTCGACGGGGTGCGGGAAACGCACGATTACATGCGCATGCCCGGCTCCTTCGACCGGATCATGGCGGCCTTCGATCTGCTGAAGAAGACCAACGTGACGACAGCGGCCATCACGACGGTGAACAACAAAAACATCGGCGAGTTGGGCAAGATCGGCGACATCCTCATCGAGAAGGGCATTCACCTGTGGCAACTCCAGATCGGATTGCCCATGGGGAACTTCGCCGACTTCGACGAACTGCTCCTGGCGCCGGAACAGATGGACGACATCATCGACTTCGCTTACAATATGCTCGATGAGAAACGGATCCGCCTCTTCCTGGCCGACTGCATCGGTTATTACAACGTGAAGGAGATCGCCGTCCGCGATCGAACCTTTAACGCCTTCAACGCCCAGTGGCAAGGTTGCAGCGCCGGCAAGAGCAACGTCGGCATCCTCCACAACGGCGACATCGTCGGCTGCGCCTCTGTCCGGGACAGGCAGTACATCGAGGGCAACATCCGCCAGACACCGTTACGGGAGATCTGGCACGGCGAAAACAGCTTCCAATGGAGCCGCACCATGGCCAAGTCCAAGCTCTCCGGCCTTTGCCACAAATGCGCCTATGGCGACCGCTGTCTCGGCGGTTGCCCCAATACGCGGCTGACGATGAGCCAGAGCATCTATGCCGAGAACATCTACTGCTCCTACCATGCAGCGATGACGCGAACGCTGAAGAAGGTGTCGGCCATGGCGGATCCGGAAAAGCTTTTCCGCCTGGGCCAAGACTTTGCGGAAAAAGGCAACTGGCAGCTCGCCGAGATGACCATGGCCCGGGCGTTGGAATTGGATCCCGGCAATGCCGGCATCCTCCGGTACTACGGGTTCGTCTGCTACATGCTCGGGAACTACGGCGACGCCCGGGCGGCTAACGAGCAGGTCCTGGCCGCCCATCCCGATGACCTGTACGCCCACAAGGGCCTGGGGCTGACGCTGGTCAAGCTGGGTGATCCGAACTCGGGGATCGCGCACCTGAAAAAAGCGACCGCCCTGTCGTCGCCCGCCTACATGAACGCCTACCACGATCTGGCGCTGACCCTGATCGAGTTGGGCCGCAGGGACGAGGCGATTCAGGTCATCGCGGAGGGCTCTCTCAAGTCGCCGGAGTTCGCCGCCGCGAGCGTGAGCCTCTACCGCCTCCTGAACGAGACGGCGGCGCAGAGCGCCTAAGGGAGCACCCTGATTTTTTGAAGGGATCGCTCGCCCTTTCCCCCTGAGCGGGAGGGCCGGCGGCCATAGGATGCCTGACAATCCAATCCCACACAGGGAAAGGGAGCGAAACTGCGGTTTTCGCTCCCTTTCCCTGTCTCTGCTCCGTTTTTTCGATTCCACCCTCTGCGGGCGCAGCGCCTTGTCCGCCCTGCTATGCCGTCGCGTCCCGCAGCGATGCCGGATGAAACCCCCGTGTCGACGGCGTGACCGTGAGCGTGACCTCCTGGGCGCCATACTCGATGTCCCGGTCATCGACGGCGCGGATGGCAAAGGTGTAGATCCCCGGCTTCGTCCCGCGGGGCGGCCGGAGGGTGATGCGAAAATCTGTCGACACACCGCTGGGGCCGCTGTAGGCGGCCGGCGTCACCCGGGTCAACCACCGCTGGAAGCCCTCACTGGCTTCCAGGCGCAGGTTGGCGACGACAGGGACGCCGAGCAGGTCGACCAACTCCTGCTCCAGGCTGTTGACCACACTGATGGAACTGATGTTGTAGGCCTTTCCGCCGGTCAAGCCGGTCCAATACTGCCAATAGTCCAGGTATTTGGCCGTCCGGTGAAACTCCACCAGGGTGATGTGGTGGTCGACGAGCCCCTGGATCACATCGAGAAAGGTAAGGTCGTCGGCCGTTCGCACCACGCCGTCTCGCCCTGGGTCAAGGCCGGTCAACCAGACGCCGCTTTTTCCGGGAACCCCGCGGTTGACGTCGCGATCATGGGGGACGCTGTCGCCGATATTGATCAGGATCCGCTTGGCGCCGCGCCGCCAGCCGATAGCCGGATCGGTGTAGCTCTCATAAAAGGGGCGGGCGTAACACTCGGGGTTGTCGCCGCTGCTGCCGGTGTAGAGGTTGTTCATGACGGTGACGACAGGGGAGAGGTTGCCGGTAAGCGGTTGATCCAGCCTGTAGGGGTAATCGAATTGCAGCCCGTAGAATTCACGGTACCCCTCGCTCTCATAGAGGCCCGGGTAGTCGCTGTAGGAGATGACGCCATACTGCAGATCACATCCCAAACCCCGCCGGTCCAGCAACATCATCAGGTGGAGCACATAGGACTTGGCCAGGTAGAGGATCGGTTCCATGCTTCCCGAAACATCGAAACTGAGCAGGATATCCGCCTTGGGCGGCATGCGAGGGATCTCGACGGTTTTGTCTTCGTGGATGCTCTCGCCCACTTCCAGCGTGGCCGTCAGCGAACTCGGTTTGATCATGGCGCGCCTCCATGTGATCGGCTTCAGTGCTCCTGCCGGTGAGACGGATCAGCAATGCATTATTACAGGCTATTGGCTTCCACCATTTTCCGTTACTCTTTTACTTTTCTCACAGGGTCACGGCGCTGTGAACGAGACGCTCTTTGGTTCCATATCATGGCATTGAGACTAATTTCCACCGTAATTTGAAGAGGAGGGACACACCGTGGGTCTGCGAGATAAACTCGACAACATCGATGTAGGACCAAACAGTATCGCTGAGATGCCGTTGGTGATGCAGTGCGACCCCAACCGGGCGATCCGCGTCAACTTGAGCATGGCTTGTACGGAACTTGCCGCTCGCCCTTACAAGTTCTTGCTGGAGGTCTTCCGGGAAGGTTCCACCACGCCGGTCTGCTTCAAGTTCGTCGACTGCACCGCCATGACCGCCCCCACCACCGTCATGATCCCCATCCCGGAAACATCCTTGTCTCTGGTGAACTACACGGTCCGCTGCTGCGCCGTCGAGTGCATGGGCTAAGGAGCACCGGGGCACGAACAAATTCATTCGCTCCTCCGATTGGATTGGGGAAGACATCGACGCGGTGTCTTCCCCTTTTTGTGCCTGTGCTTTCCTGAAGACGCCCGTGTCGGGAAGCCTTTGGCCGACATAGATTGATCTGCCCAATCATTTCATGACACAGGTGGTGGCCATGGAACAATCGGCTGTGGAATGCCGCGACGGCTGTCTTGCGGCCTATGCGAGGGGGGACTGCGCGCTGGCCCTGGAACTGGTCGATCAGGGACTGGCCCGTTATGACGATTACCCCGATCTCTATTTCCTTAAAGGCACATTTCTGCAAGCCCTGGGGCTGCTCCCGCAGGCGGCGGCTTCTTTTTCCCGGTGCGCCCGCATCCGGCAGATCCCTCCGGGGTATCCATCCTGGGACGGGATCACCGGCTATCCCGCCCTCTACCGGTTGGCCGAACTCACCGCCCGGATCGGCGCGGTGGATGACGCGCTGGCGGTTCTCCAGCAGGCCTGGGCGGCGCGGCGCGACCCGCCCTTCGACGATCTGGCTCGCTTCGCCCGCCATCTGGGCGACCGCGGTCTCGAAGCTCCGGCGATTGCCGGACTGCTGCAACAGCGGCTGGCCCTGGACGATGCGGCGGCAGCCCGGCTGCTCTGCCGGCTGGGCGACTACGGCGCGGCGCTGCACCGGCTCGGCCAAAATACAGCGGCGCCGGCGAAGCTGTGCCGGGGCTTTTGCCACCTGGCCCTGGGTCAAGATGAGGAAGCGGAAACAGAACTGGCGGGGATTCCCTTCGATTCGCCATCCGGTGGGAAAGCCCTGATCGGGCGGTTGATCGGCCTCTCGCGCCGCGCCCTGGTTCCCCCGCTCGCCATCATCCGACTGTTGGGGGAGTATGCCGCCGCTCAGGGGCACCTTGCCGTGGCCAGAGAGCGCCTCTCTTTTGTCCTCGCCGAGGGCGCCGACCCCTCCACGGCGGCAGCCATCCATGCCTGCCTTGGCCGGCTCGAAGACGCCTGGGGCGACGGCGATGCCGCCTTTCTCCATGGACTGTCCGCCCTGCGCCTGGCGCCAGAGCAGCGGGAATGGGCGGCCGCGGCGGTGGAACAGGCGTTAACCCAGTGCCGGAGGCTGGTCGCCGACGCCCTGACCGATGAAGGGGAAAGCGCCGATTTGCGCCATACGGCGGTGCAACTGTTGTCAACCCATCTCCAGATTCGCCGCGTGAGGGAGGCCCCCGTCGATGCGGACAAAAACCCTTAGCCTCTGCATGATCGCCAAAAATGAGGCGGAGAACATCGCCCGCTGCCTGGGCAGCGTGGAAGAGGCCGTCGATGAGATCATCGTCGTCGATACAGGGTCTGTCGATGACACGATGGCCATCGCCCGCCGCTTCGGCGCTCGTCTCTTCGAGGTCCCCTGGAAGCAAGATTTCAGCGCTGCCCGCAATGCCAGTTTGGATCGCGCCACAGGCGATTGGATCCTGATCCTCGACTGTGACGAAGAGGTGGATCGGGACTGCCTGGCCGAATTGACCGACCTCGTGGAAAGTGGCGAGAAAGAAGCCTACATGATCACCCTCGTCAATCTCCTGACGAAAGGCGTCCAGATGAACGCGCCGGCGTTGCGGCTGTTCCGAAACCGGCCCGCGTACCGCTTCTGCGGCCGCCTCCATGAGCAGGTCGTTCCCGCCATCGCTGCACGGAGCGGCCTCGACGCCATCGGCGGTTCCACCATACGGATTCTCCATCACGGCTACAGCGATCAGGCGCTGAACCAGCCGGCCAAGGTCCGCCGGAACATGGACATCCTGCAGGCCTGCCCGGAAGGGGAGCGGGACGCCTTTTTCCTCTATAACCTGGGCACCGAGCATATCCGGCAGGGTGAACGGGAAAAGGGCCTCGCCTGTTTGCTCGAAGCCCTTCGATCGACCAATCCCGGTCAAGGCTATGCGCCCATGCTGGTCAAAAAAATCGCCACCCTGTTGATGGCGATGCAACGGCACAAAGACGCTCTGGCTCATCTCGCCCGCTTTCAGCGCATGTACGCCGAGTTTCGCGATCTTGATTTCTTGGAAGGCCTCTGCCACCTCAACTGCGGCCGCTATTCCCGGGCGCTCGACTGCCTGCGGCGATACCGGCAACAGCCCTCTTCCCCCGATTGGTTTACGGCAGAGGCCGCCTATGACGAGCCGACGCTGGAGGCGCTGTGCCGAACGGCGGAGGCGAAGGCCCTGCGGGGTGGCAGGGAGATCACGGCCAAGCCTTTCCTCAGCCTCTGTGTGATCGGGCGGAACGAAGGGGCGGCGCTCGCCCGCTGTCTCGTCAGCGCCGCCGAGATCGCCGATGAGATCATTTATGTAGACACCGGGTCAGACGATGATTCGGTGACGCTGGCGGAACAACTGGGCGCCGCCGTTCACCCCATCGCCTGGAAGGACAGCTACGCCGGCGCGAAAAACGCGGCGCTGGCAGCGGCGACCGGTGAATGGATCCTCCAACTGGATGCCGACGAGTTCCTCCCGGACACAAGCCGGAGCGCCATCATGAACCAACTGGCCACGCCAGATCAGGACGCCTACATCCTAAAAATCTGCACCTTCCCCGACAGCAGCCTTTCGGCGGAAACCTGCCGGATGGAAGGGCAGTGCCGGCTCTTTCGCAACAGGGGATTCCGTTTTTGCGGTCATGTGGGCGAGACCATCGTCCCTTCGCTCACGGCGGCGGGGGCGACTGTCGGCCTCTGCGCGGCTGAGATCCATCATCTTCACGGTCTCGCTGAGGCAACGCTCATCGAAGAAAAACGCCAACGCAAGATGGCCGCCATCGAGGCGACCTGGGGGGACGCTCCCCTTCTGCGCCATTTTGCCCTCGGACAGACCTGCTGTTTCGCCGGCGACTATGCCGATGCGGTTCGCCACTTTGAGCGCTGCGCCGAACTTCTCCAGAGAGATTGCCGCGACGGCGGCAGGCCAAGGGGCGCAGCGGGATGCGATCGCAGTCAGACCGGCGACGAGGCCGGTGGCGACGCCGGCGCGGTCGACAGTGGCATGGTCGGCGGTGGCGCGATCGACGGTGGCACGATCAGCAGTGGCGCGATCAGCAGTGGCGCAATCGGCAGCGCCGCTATCGCGAGCGCCCCCGTTGACGATGCCCGCCTCTTCTACCTCTATGGGCTGTCGTTGATGCAGTCGGGCCAGTGCTCCACGGCCGCCTCCCTGCTGGCCCACGCGGGCAGCCTCTACCCGAAGTACACCAACCTGGTCTATCTGCAGGCGGTGGCCTGCTGCATGCTCGGCCGGGCAGCCGAGGCGGAGGGGCTCTTTGACCGTTGCCTGGACATGGGCGAGGCCCACTGGCGCGATTATCTGGTCCAGCCCGGCGAAGGGAGCTACAAGGCCGCCTGCGCCCTCGTCGCCCTCTACGCCCAAAAGGGGGAAACGGAGGAGGCCTTGCACGCCTATTTGCGCCTCGCCCGCATTCCTCCGGCCCTGGAGACGGCCATGGAAGGCATCGCGCAACTGTTCGATGATCTGCCGGCGCCCCTGGAAACGGTGCTGGCTGAGGCGGGGCTCTTGCAGCCAAGGGGCCTGGCGGTCATCGTCAAGACCCTGGCGGCGATGGGCCGTTTTGCCGAAGCCCTCCGCTGGCAGCGAACGGCCTGGCGCATTCTCCTATCGGCGCCGCCGCCCCGCGACTACCGGCCGCTGCTCGCGTCCATGGAATGCCTGATCGACGGCCTCCTGGGAGAGGGGAACCTTCAACTCGGCGATGGACGCTGATGTTCCGGAGGAAAAAAACAGGCGGCCCGGTCGTTAAGACCAGGCCGCCTGTTTTATGATGAGGCCGCTTCTTCAGTACGCCGCCTTGTCGGTCCTGGCAAACAAAGGATTGCCTCGCTTTCAGCGGGATTACTTTGCTTGCGAGCAGATTCGCCTCTGGTTACAGCCGTTGTCCTGGCAGCCGGGGGATCACTTTCGCCCGTGCGATCAGGCGCCCCTCCTCTGGATCAGGCACGACAAAGCCGCATTCGCAGCAGAGATGGTTGAACTGCCGGGAGGCGACTTGCGTCTTTCCGTTGACCAAGGCGGAAAAGAGGACGACAGCGTCAAAGTGAACCGTCACCTTCACGTTGCACGCCCCGTGGGGATGCCGGTTGAACCGGAGGATATCGGTCCGGCAGGCGATGTTGAGGGGATGACAGGCGATGACGACGGCAGTCTTGCAGATCCCGAAGGCTTGGATCCGCCGCCGGCACAGACAGTGTTCAACAGCTTTATAATCAAGCACCGTCGCCATGATATTGGCGCATTTCTCTTTCTCATCGACGACACAGGCCTGGATCTGAACAGGGACCACCTTGCGCAGCGCCACAGAGCAATCGAAGGCCAGTTCCGCAGAGATCGGGCGGAGGCAAGGCAGCTCGAGCGTTGCATCGACGATTTCATTGGGACCGGCGTCGACCGACACCCCCCCCTCTTTGATACGGCAGTCCAAGGCGCACCACCCTCTTTTCGCCGTCGCTGTTGCACTCCTACTATATGCGCGGACGCGCGTTTGGGCACAAAAAGGGGGAAGCGAACTGACACGCCTGGTTGTCCACTGGAATAGGTTATTCCAAAAATTCCCTCATCAAAGGGTCGCTTCAGGGGATGACCTACGCCCCTGCGCCGGCAATGACGGTTTATCGGAATCACAGGGGTATCGGGGATACTGAAGGACTCCCCGCTCGCAGGAATATAACCGGAACGCCAAAGGGAACGCCGAAGGGGGATCAGGAATGGCGGAGATGTCAAAACCGGCGGAGTGGCTGGTGGCCATTTATGCCAACGGACAGAATGACCTGGAGAAATCGATGCAGAACCTGCCGCAGGTGATCGAGCAGACGCCGCTCCCCGCCATTGCGGTGACACTGCAACAGGGTTATGCCGAGGGAAGCGCCCTGAAGGCCCGGCGGTTCCTGTGCGGCGGCGACGGCTTTGCTCAGGCGGAAGGGCTGGAGGATTGCCGGATGGCCGATCCGAAAGCGCTCTACCACTTTCTGCGCTGGTCTTTCAGTCGAATTCCCGCTCGCAAGCGATTGATCGTCCTGTCCGGCCATGGCATGTCCTGGCTGGGCATCCTGCCGTCGATCACCCCGGAGAAACGTTGGATGATGCCGCTGGGCGGCCTCGCCCGGGCGATCCGGCAGGCGATGCAGGATGCCCGGCCCTTTGGGAGCGGCGCCCTCCACGGCGTCCTCTTTGACACCTGTTATATGAACAGCCTGGAAGGGCTGTTCGAGTTTCATCACTTCTGCCCCGGCCTGCGCCATGTGCTCCTGTCCTATGGCGATACGCCCCGCAAGGGCTTGGATTACAGCCGCCTGCTGACGTTGGCGCAACGCCATGCCTCTCTGCCCGTCGAGTTGATGCTGTCCCAACTGGAGGCTGCCTTGAACGCAAATGCAGCCAGCCCCGCCTTTGGCTACTGGCTGCTCCGGTTGAGCCGGAAACGGTTGGCCTCCCTAAAAGGGCGCATCGCCGATTATGGACGCCGCATGCTCGGCGAGGGGATTCCCGCCCGCCTCATCGTCGAGGATATGGTCCATCTGCACCCCTTCCGCCTGCAAGATCAGGCTCCCGATCGGTCATCCCTCTCCCCCCTTGCGGCGGCGTTCCGGCAGACCCTGGAGAGAAACATGGCGCCGCTGAACGGCAGCGACGCCAAGAATCCCCACGCCTATCTGACCTTGAACGCCTCGGCGACGCCAGAGGATGCGCGTTTTTATGAAAAATACTATACGCCCCTCCGTTTCGCCCAAAACAACCCCTGGGTGGAGCTGCAGGGGATGAAGCGCCCCGATTCGCCATTAGGGGCGGACGCTTCGGTGGAGTGGACGGAAGCAGCGGTGATGCCGGGAAAAACAGCGCGGGCGGAGGCGACTACTTGATCAGCGGCGACAACTCCCTGAACAGGGGGGTCGCCGCCCGCTGCATCAAATCGAAAAAGATCGTCTCCACATTGGTGATCACAGCGCCCATCTCCCGCATCAGGTCCAGCCCGTTGGCATTGTTGGCGGTGGAACGGGAGCCAACGGCGTCAGCGGCCACAAAGGGCAGATAGTCCTGGCGCAAGAGGTCTCGCACCGATTGAAAGACACAGACATGGGTCTCCATGCCCGCCACGATCACCTTGCGCCGTCCCTCCATCGCGGCTAAGCATGAGCGCACGTCCTCGGTGAGGGCGGAAAAGGTGACTTTCTCAAAACGATCGGCCGCCTGAAGTTTGTCGGCCAGCGGCGCCACCGTTTTTCCCAACCCCTTGGGATACATCTCGATGGCGATGATCGGGATGCCCAGCCGCTCGGCGACGGTGATCAGGATCGCCGTCCTGTCGATCACCCGCTGGCCCTGGGCGATGGCCGGAACGAGACGCTCCTGAATATCGATGACCATCAACACCGCCTCGCCGGCGTCAAGACGGAATTTGTCTGTCCAATGGCTCATCGGCTCCACTCCTTTCCCTTTCATCCAATAACTTCCCTTTATTTCTTCGCCTCTTCATCCTCGTCCTTCGTTCCACTTCAATCGTTCCAATTCATTCTCCTTCATTCCACACCTATGCCTTTTTACTCTCTTTCGCTGCTTTCGATGCGTTGCCGGGTTATGGCGAAAGGCGCGTTGGCGAAAACCTTATTTGGCGGCGCATCTTTTTGCCTTGCACTCCTATGCTAACAGCGACGGCCAATGCCGGACAAGTCTTCATGTCTCTTCAACCCACAAAAGGAAAACGAAAGGGGATGTTCCATGGCGGAGAATCCAGCGACGACGGCGCTCAAGGGCAATCTGCGCCGGGCCGGTGACACACCGACCATCGCCCCCGGTGATGAAGACGGCGCCCTCGACGCGGCGGCTACGACGACAGAGGTCAAGCAAGGCGAGTCGACGCCGGTCACCCGGCTTTCCCTCGACGAAGGGGACAGTTAGGCGATGCGTGAAGGACGGCGCGGCCAGGCATACTAGCGGTGACCGTTATGAAAAGGAGGGAATTGCTCATGCCAGATAAAGCGCCGAAAGGCGGGGCCACCAATGAGGTCTTCCCGACGGCCATCCCCGGCGGCGAGGATTGGGCGCTGAACGCCGCTGCCACCCCGGAGGATATCGGACGGGGGCAGAATCCAAAGTCTGTCGAGTCCGCGCCTACGAAGTGAGCCTGTCGCCCTACACCAAGCCATCGACGCTGCCCGGAGGGCAAAAAAAGCAAGGACAGCCTCAATTCGCTGTCCTTGCTTTTTTTACATATGGCGGGCCTGTTCCCGATACTCCGTCAACAGTCGGACCACGCGCTCGCTATCAGGCGCCTGATTGATCTCGGCGCGCAGGCGAGAGGCCCCGTGAATCCCCTTCAGGTACCAACTCAGATGGCCCCGCATCTCCCGGACACCGCGGTCCTCGCCTTTCAGGGCGACGATGTGGGCCAGGTGGGCGAGGGCCTGGTTGATCCGCTCCTCGGCAGCGGGCGGGCCGGGCATCTCGCCGGTCTCGGCCCAGTGAACCAGGCGAGAGAAGATCCAGGGGTTGCCCATACAGCCGCGGCCGATCATGACGCCAGCGCAGCCCGTTTCGACGAGCATGCGCAAGGCGTCGTCGGGCTCCCAGACGTCGCCGTTGCCGATGACGGGGATGGAGACCTGGCGCACCGTTTCGGCGATGACAGACCAGTCGGCCTCGCCGGAGTAAAACATCTCCCGTGTCCGGCCATGCACCGTCAGCGCCTGGACGCCGACCGCCTCCAGACGGGGCGCCAGCTCCGGGGCGACGATCCGTCCCGCCGACCAGCCGATGCGCATCTTCACAGTGACCGGGACCTGGACGGCCCGGACGACGGCCTCGGCGATCGCGACGGCCAGGTCAGGCGTCTTCAGCAGGCAGGAGCCTTCGCCGTTGCGGACGATCTTAGGGGCCGGGCAGCCCATGTTGATGTCGATGATCGGCGCGCCGGCGGCCTCGACGATGCGCGCCGCCTCGGCCATCACCGCCGGATCGGAACCGAAGATCTGGACGGCGATGGGCCGCGCCTCACCGGTGATGTCCAGCAACTCCATCGTGTTGCGGTTGGCGTAGGTGAGCGCCTTGTCGGAGATCATCTCCGTGTAGACAAGGGGGCAGCGGTGATCCTTTAAAACGGCCCGGAAGGGCTTGTCAGTGACGCCGGCCATCGGGGCCGCCACAAAGGGCGGCGATACCGACCAGGGGCCGATGCGCAGCGGCGCGAGGCCCTTCGTTTTCACCTGCTCCCGAAGGGCGGCGCTTTGATCGGGATGGGTCGTCTTTTCCGGCTTTTCGATGACAGGTATGTTCGGCAACGCAGTTCCTCCGATTTACGACTTCAGGGCGTTCCGGGAGCGCTGGTAGATGATCCGCAGTCCCTCCAGGGTCAACAGCGGGTCGATCATGCCCACCGAGGCCGTCTCCGGGGCGATCAGGTCGGCCGTTTCGCCGGTGGCGATGACGCGGGTCTGATCGCCCAGTTCCGCCTTCATCCGGCCGACGATGCCGTCCACCTGGCCGGCAAAGCCGTAGATGATGCCGGACTGCATACCGGTGATGGTGTTCTTGGCGATCACCCGCTGGGGTTTCACCAGTTCGATGCGGGGAAGCTTGGCCGCCCGGGCGAAGAGCGCCTCTGTCGACACGGCCACACCGGGGGCGATGGCGCCGCCCAGGTACTCCCCTTTTTCGGAGATGACGTCAAAGGTGGTCGCCGTGCCGAAATCGACGACGATCACGGGGCCGCCGTAGCGCTCAAAGGCGGCGACGGCGTTGACGACCCGGTCGGCGCCCAGTTCTTTCGGATTTTCCATGGCGATGGGCAAGCCGGTGCGGAGTCCCGGTCCCACGATGATCGGCTGGAGGCCGAAGTAACTGCGGCTCATCCGCTCCAGTGTGGGCATCAGGGGGGGCACGACCGAGGCGATGACGATGGCTTCGATCTTTCCGGGATCGATGGCGTCAAAGCGAAAGAGGTTGCGGATCAGGATGGCGTATTCGTCGGCGGTGCGGTTGCGGTCTGTCGACAGTTTCCAATGGATGCGCAGCTCCGGCTGAGGTTCCAGTTCATAAACGCCGAGGATGATCTGCGTGTTCCCTACGTCAACGGCCAAAATCATAGCCCTGTCCCCCTTCCGGTCGCAGGCTCACTTCGCCGCTGATCAGCCGCCGCAGTTCGCCGCCGCCGTCTCGCACCAGGAGCGCGCCGTCGCTGTCGATGCCCTCGGCTCGCCCGATCCATTCCTGCTGACCGGCGATGACGCGCACCGTCGTCCCCATGCCGGCCGCCCGTTCGAGCCATTCGGACCGCAGGCGCTCAAAGCCGGCGCTCAGCCAGTGCTTATAGTCGGCCTCAAAGAAACGGAGCAGCGCCGCGAACAGGCGCGCCCGGTCCACTTTCTCGCCGGTCGTCGCATAGAGGGAGGTGGCCACCTTCGCCACCTCGCCGGGAAAATCCTCAGGGCCTTGGTTCACGTTGATGCCTGTGCCGACGACGAGGTAGTTGACGGCCTCCATCTCGGCGTTCAGTTCCGTCAGGGTGCCGCAGAGTTTTTTGCCATGGAGCAGGACATCGTTGGGCCACTTGATGCTTGGCTGCACGCCGGCCACTGTTTCCAGGGCTTTGCAGACCGCCACCGAAGCCAGCAGGGTCACCTGCGGCGCCAGGCCGAGCGGGATGGCCGGTCGCAGGATCACCGTAAAGTAGATGCCGAGACCGGGTGGCGAGTACCACCCACGGCCCAGGCGCCCCCGTCCCTCTGTCTGTTCCTCCGCCAAGACGACGGTCCCCTCGGCTGCGCCTTGACGGGCCAGTTCCTTGGCGGTGCGATTGGTCGACGGCAGGCTGGCGTAAAAGTGATAGTCGCGGCCGAAGCGCTCTGTCTCCAGCAGCGGCCCCACTTCTTCCGGCAGCAGAAAGGCGCTGCGGCTGCGCAGTTTGTAACCCAATCGGGTATGGGCGTCGATGGTGTAGCCCTCCTGCCGGAGGGCTACGATATGTTTCCAAATGGCCGAACGGCTGACGCCGAGGCGACGGCTCAATTCCTCGCCGGAGAGAAAGCCTTCGGCGACCGAGAGGGCCTCCAGGATCGGTTTACGAGACATCGTCTCTCCCCCGCTTGATCTCTTCCACATCAAGGCTGATGTCGAGCGCTTTCACACTGTGGGTCAGGGCGCCCATGGAGATGAGATGAACGCCGGTCTTGGCGATCTCTACGAGCGCCTCTTCGGAGACGCCGCCCGACGCCTCGACCAGGGCGCGGCCGCCGATCATGCGCACCGCCTCTTTCATCGTCTCTGTGGCCATGTTGTCGAGCATGATGATGTCGGCGTTGGCCGCCAACGCCTCGGCGACGCCTTCCAGGTCTTCCACCTCCACCTCAATCTTGACGGTGTGGGGGACGGCCTGGCGCGCCTGGCTGACGGCCTGATGGATGCCGCCGGCGACGCGGATGTGATTATCTTTGATCAAAACGCCGTCAAAGAGCCCGAAGCGGTGGTTTTTCCCGCCGCCCATGCGCACGGCGTATTTTTCCAACATGCGAAGGCCGGGCGTCGTCTTGCGGGTGTCGACGATGCGGGCCTGGTAGTAGGTCACCTGTTCGACACAACGAGCCGCCTTGGTGGCGATCCCCGAGAGGCGCTGCAGGAAGTTGAGGGCGATCCGCTCGCCGATCAGGATCGAACGGGCGCAACCGCGCACCTCGGCCAGCACAGCGCCTTTGTCGACCCGGTCGCCGTCTGTCACTTTGGCGTCAAAGGTCAGGCTGGGATCGACCGTGGCAAAGACGATCCGGGCGACGGGCATGCCGGCGATGACACCGGCCTCTTTGGCGTGGATGATCCCGCTCGTCTGCGCGTCAGCAGGGATCAGGCTCATCGTCGTCAGGTCGCCCTGGCCGATGTCCTCGCGCAGCGCCCGCAGGACCAGTTCCCGGACTTCCGGTTCAAATAGTTCCATCATCGCACCTCCTTCAAGGCGTCGGTATTTACACTCTCTCCACTTATGGATAGATCAAAACCTATCGGGACACCAAGACAGGTCAGCAAGACATCAAGATGTGACGCCGCCACTCGTCGCATCGCTCAGGATAGTCGACGCGGTAATGGCCGCCCCGGCTTTCATTGCGCAGCAATGCTGCCCGGGCGGTCAACCGGCCGAGCAGGTGCATGTTGGCCGCTTCCATCGCCCGTGTCACCGTTCCCTGCACTGCCTCCCGCTCATCAATGCCGTTTAGGCAGGCGAGGGCCTCGGTAAGGCTCTCCGCCGATCGCCAGAGACCGACTTTTTCCCACATGATCTGTTGGACCGAATAGGCAACCCGGTCGGCGGCGCGAGACTCCTCCCCATCGGGCAGCCGATCGAAGAGAGACCCCTTTCCCCAAGGGCCGTGATCGAGTTCCCGTTGGGGCGTCGATTCCAGCCAGCGCAAGCCGCCTTCGACGATGCGGGCGCCGAAAACCAGCCCCTCCAAGAGCGAATTGGAGGCGAGGCGGTTGGCGCCATGGACGCCGTTGCAGGCGGCCTCGCCGCAGACATAGAGGCGCGGGATGCCGGTCTCCCCCCAGAGATCGGTGCGCACGCCGCCCATCAGGTAGTGGGCCGCCGGCGCCACCGGGATCGGCGCCGCGGGTACGGCGATGCCATAGCTGCGGCAGGTGCGGAAGATCCAGGGGAAGCGGTTGGCGAACTCCTCTTCGCTCATGTGGGACACGTCGAGAAAAACCGAGGGGGCGCCTGTTTCATCCATCTCTTTCCAGATGGCCAGGGCGACGACGTCGCGCGGCGCCAGTTCCGCCAGTTTGTGATAACGGGGCATGAAGCGCTCGCCCCGGCTGTTCAGCAATTTTCCCCCTTCACCGCGAACCGCCTCGGAGATCAAAAAGGGCGGTTGCCCTTCCAAGGTGAGGGCGGTGGGGTGAAACTGGACGAATTCCAGGTCCATGACCGACGCGCCGGCCCGGTAGGCGGCGGCGATGCCGTCGCCGGTCGTCACCTCGGGGTTGGTGGAGAGCTTGTACAACTGCCCGTTGCCCCCCGTCGCCAGGACGGTAAGCTTGGCCCGGTGGATATGTAAGCCCAATTCGGCGTTCCACACGAGCAGCCCGGCGCAGTGGCCCGCCTTGTCGCGCAGCACATCGATCAGTTGGGTGTTTTCGTAGAGTTCGATCTGCTCATGCTGCCGGCACTGTTCCCAGAGGCTGCGGCGGATTTCCTCGCCGGTGGCGTCGCCGCTGGCGTGAAGGATGCGGCGGCGCGAGTGGGCGCCTTCCCGGGTCAAGGCCAGTTCGCCTTCGATCGTGTCAAACTGGGTGCCCATCCGGATCAATTCTTCCACGCGGGTCGGTCCTTCGCTGACAAGCACCTCGACGGCGGTGACGTCATTGAGACCGGCGCCGGCCTGGAGGGTGTCCTGGAGGTGCAACGAGGGCGAGTCGCCCCGATCGAGCGCAGCGGCGATCCCGCCCTGGGCTTGTCCCGTGTTGGAGTCCTCCACCTTGCGTTTGGTCAGCAGGGACACCCGGCCATAGGCCACAGCCTGCAGCGCCGTGTACAGGCCGGCGATGCCGCTGCCGACGATCAGAAAGTCCGTTTCCCGTTCAGGCAGTTGGTCCGGATCGAATGGCACGAGGTAACGCCGGAACACTACACAGGCCCCCTTACGATGGAAAAACAGCCGCCGGCATCGCGCCGGCAGCTGCCTTTTGCATAGTTCTTGTCATTTGGGCTACACGATGGCCAGCATGCGCTCCAGGCTTTGCAGGGCCTTTTCCCGGATGACGGGATCGACGGTGATGCGCGGCCGCATTTCTTGCAGGGACCAGACCACCTTCTCCAGGCTGGTCGATTTCATGTTGGGGCAGATCAGGGTCCGCGCCGCCAGGTGAAAGGCCTTCTCCGGCGCCTTTTGGCGCAGCGGGTGCAGGACCCCTTCTTCGGTGCCGATGATGAAGGAGGTTCCCGGCGATTCGACGGCGTAGCGGATCAACCCGGTCGTGGAGGCAACAAAATCGGCCTTCGCCACCACCTCGGGTTGGCATTCGGGATGGACGAGCACCTCGGCCTCCGGGTGCGCCGCCTTGGCTCGCTCGATATCGTCGACGCTCAGGCGGTCATGGGTGTTGCAGTAGCCCTCCCAGAGGTGCATCTTGCGCCCCGTCTGCTTTGTGATCCAGTCACCGAGGTTGCGGTCCGGCACGAAGAGGATCGGCCGGTCTTCCGGCAGGGCGGCCACCACCTTGAGGGCGTTGGCCGAGGTGCAGCAGATATCGCATTCCGCCTTGACGGCGGCCGACGTGTTCACATAAGCGACCACCTGGACGCCAGGGATTTCGGCTTTGCGCTTGCGCAGCGCCTCGGCGGTGACCATGTCGGCCATGGGGCAGCCGGCGTTCTCCTCCGGCAGCAGGACGATCTTGTCCGGCGAGAGGATGGCGGCGCTTTCGGCCATAAAGTGAACGCCGCAAAACACGATCACTTCGGCGTCCGTCTTGGCGGCCTGTTGGGCCAACTGGAGAGAATCCCCCACAAAATCGGCCACATCCTGCACTTCCGGACGCTGGTACACATGGGCTAGAATGACGGCATTCCGTTCTTTTTTCAATTTCGCGACGGTGTCGGACATCGCCGCGACCGTCTCGGGATCCAACGCGCGAGGACTCAAGGGACTACCCCTTTCGGTTCTCCGGTCTGTCAGCCAGACAGGCAAAGGTATGCTTTATTCTAGCCCAGAGGACTTTTAATTGTCAACCAAGTGACCTGTATACAATCGCGGAAGCGAGGACAAGCCCCGTTCACGCGGCGCTATGGGCGCGAAGAGCGCGACCGGCGCGAAGAGCGCGACCGGCGCGATGGACGAGACTGGCGTGGAGGCACGGATGGGCCTGCTAGTTCGACGGCGCTGTCTCACCCGCTTTTTCCCGGCGGGCATCAGCGACGATGCGGTTGTGATCATCCAGGAAGATGACCGTAGGGCGGTGTTGGCGCGCTTCGGCGTCATCGTAGATGCCGTAGGTGATCAGGATCACCTTATCGCCGGGCTGGACGAGGCGGGCGGCGGCGCCGTTGAGGCAGATCACGCCGGAGCCGCGCGGGCCGGGGATCACGTACGTTTCGAAACGGGCGCCGTTGTTATTATTCACGACCTGGATCTTTTCATTCTCCAGGACGTCGGCGGCGTCCATCAGGTCCTCGTCGATGGTGATGGAGCCCACATAGTTCAGATTGGCCTCTGTGACGGTGGCCCGGTGGATCTTCGATTTATGCATGATCCGGTTCATGGCTTATACCTCCACGACCATGTTGTCAATGAGCCGGGTTTTGCCGATGCGCACAGCCAGGGCGATCAGGCACTGCCCCTCCAGGGTGTCGACGGGCTGGATGAAGCGGTTGTCGACGATGGCCACATAGTCGATGGCCGCCAGCGGCTCTGCGGTGATCGCTTCGGTGATGACCTGTCGGAGCCGGCCGGCGTCGCGCTCGCCCTGGTCGATGAGCTCGCGGGCGCCGGCGAGAGACCGGGAAAGGACCAGGGCCGCTTGCCGCTCCGCCGGCGACAGGTAGACGTTGCGGGAGGACAGGGCCAGGCCGTCGGCCTCCCGGACGATGGGGACGCCGACGATGGAGACGGGAAGGTTCAGATCTTCCGTCATGCAGCGGAGGATGGCCAACTGCTGGGCATCCTTTTGGCCAAAGTAGGCCACGTCAGGGCGAACGATGTTGAAGAGTTTGCAGACGACGGTGGTGACACCCCGGAAATGGCCCGGCCGGGAGGCGCCGCAGAGGCCTTCTGTCAGGCGATCCACCTCCACAGCGGTGTGATAGCCCTTCGGGTACATCTCCCCAGCGGTGGGGGCGAAGAGCACGTCGACGCCGACCGATTCGGCCAGGCGGCTGTCTCGGGTCAGGTCGCGCGGGTACTCCTCATAGTCTTCCCCAGCGCCGAATTGGAGGGGGTTGACGAAGATGCTGACGACGACGCGATCACAGGCCTCGCGGGCCCGGCGCATCAGGGTGAGGTGCCCTTCATGCAGAAAGCCCATCGTCGGCACAAAGGCGATGGTGCGGCCTTCCCGGACCTGCTCTCTCGACCAGGCGGTCATCTCGCGAACGCTTTCGATCAAACGCATAAAAAAATAAATACCTCCTCCCCGCCACGAATGCCCATCGGGACACGGTGCGGGAAGGAGGCCCTTGTTCATCCAAAACGAGCAAGACCTGCTCCGTCTACCCAGCGCCGTCTCGGTCCCCGGGGGCTCCAAGCGGTTTCAAGCGGTGTTGTCAGTGATCAGGGATTCACGGTGGCCACGGAGTGGCTGCGGTGTTCCTGTTGAACCTGTTGCCCGGGCATAGATACCAACGCGAAGGGGTACCGCTTCCCCCCAGGGGGAATACGGTCCCATGCACGATCCCATGCGATCCGGCCCAAGGAGCAACACCTTATATTGTAATGGAGGCCTTGGGGACATGCAAGACCACATCGGCCTTGTCGGGCAGCCGTTCCAGCAATTCCCTCGTCGTCGGCCCGCCGGGATGACGATGGTCTGGGGCGATCTCGGCGAGCGGGACGAGGACGAATCGCCGTTCGCTCAGATAGGGATGCGGCACCATCAGATTCTCTTCTTCGACGACCGCATCACCATAGAGGAGCAGGTCGAGGTCGATAAGGCGCGGCCCCCACTTGATCAGCCGCACCCGCCCCATGGCCGCTTCCGTCTCCAGAAGGAGCGCCAGGAGTTCCTGCGGCGTCAGCCATGAGAGCAGGCTGGCGGCGCCGTTGAGAAAATCCTCCTGGTCGACGACGCCGACGGGCTTTGTGGCGTACCAGGAGGAGTGGTCGATGACAGCCACGCCGGGCGTTCGCTGGAGCCGGCGCAAGGCGTCGGCCAGATTTTCCGCCCGGTCGCCCATGTTGCTCCCCAAGGCGATGTAACAGCGCGCCGGCGCCGGCCGGTTCAACTCGACAGCCATGGACTGAAACAGGCCGGGCACGGGCGCTTTCGGTTTTTCCACACGAACCTTCAGCCCTTGAACGGCCGGGAAATCGCGGTAGACGGCGACGACGATCGCCTCCGCCACCGCCTCGATGGTGGCTCGCGGCCGTCCCTCCAGGATCGCCCGCACCCGGTTGTATACCTCGCCATAGTGCACCGAGTCTTCGACGGCGTCGCTCTTGCCGGCCCGGCGCAGATCGACATCCAACGCCAGGTCCACCGTAAAGGGCTGCCCCAAGACCTGTTCCTCCGGCAGGGCGCCATGGTAGCCGTAAAAAGACATGCCCCTCATCAGGATGCGATCCATTGTCCTACTCCTCTCCTTCGCTCATCGACGAACCATGGCGTCGGCCATGCGGGCCGCCCGCGCATTGGGCCGCACATCATGAACGCGGACAATGTCAACCCCTTTGGCGATGGCGAGGACCGTCGTGGCCAAGGTTCCTTCCACCCGGTCCAGCGGCGGCAGGTCGAGGGTGCGGGCGATGAGGGACTTGCGCGACGCGCCCAGCAGGATCGGTTTGCCGAGGGAGCGCAACTCGCCGAACCGGTTCATCACATCCAGGTTCTGTTCATAGGTCTTGCCAAAGCCGATGCCGGGATCGACGATGATCGCCTCCGGCGGGATCCCCGCCGCTTCGGCGATCTGAACGCTCTCCGCCAAAAAGGCGACGATCTCGCCCATCAGATCGGTGTACTCCGTGTCGGGACGGTTGTGCATCACCACGACCGGCGCGCCGTAGGCGGCGGCGACAGCGGCCATCTCCGGATCGCGCTGCAACCCCCAGATGTCATTAATGATATGGGCGCCCGCCTCCAAGGCCTGCCGCGCCGTCGCCGCTTTGTAGGTGTCCACAGAAACGGGAACAGGGCAGTGGGCGACGATCTCACGCAAATAGGGCTGGAGCCGCTCCATCTCCTCTTCCGCCGTCAGGGCCGTAAAGCCCGGTCGCGTCGATTCGGCACCCACATCGATGAGATCAGCCCCTTCGGCCACCATCTCCTCCATCCGCCGCAAGGCGTCGCGGACAGAGGGGTAGGAACTGCCGTCAGAAAAACTGTCGGGCGTGACATTGAGGATGCCCATGACGAGGGTTCTCTCCCCCAGAGAAAGCGCTTTCCCCCGGCAGTCCAACCGGTAGGGTCGTCGCTCGCCATAGCGCCGGAGCGTCGCCTCGATCCGATCGGCCAAGCCTTTCAGTCCAAAGGGCTGCATGCGCAGCTTGCGGCAGAGGTCGCGGTACTGCCGTTCAGTGCCCATGAGGATGCAGTCCGTCTCGTCGACGGCGAGGACACAGGTCTGCCGCCGGACGGCGCAGTCGCCGCCCCGGGCCAGCATCTCCTGTTTGAGCAGGTTGGCCGCCTTGGCGGGCACGCCGTTGACGCGGAGGATGCGGTGCACCCCTTTTTCGGCCATGATGGCCGTTCCGGCGGGGTCGCAGCCGATCCCGTCAATCAGTTGCCGGAGCGCTTCGCGGTTCTGCGCTTCGATGATCTGCACCGTTTTGATGGCGATTCCCTCCTAAACACACAAGCGTAACCATAATCCTTCTGCGCCATTTGGGCTTCTTTCTCAGGTATCACAGGCGCTTGTCCTTTTTCATCGCGAAACGCTAGTAGACCAGCCGCTCCTGTTTCATCCGCCAGCGGCAATCCGACTTGCCGCCGCAACGGCAGCAAAGGCGCGAGTGAACGTCCGCCTGGGCCAGAATCGCCCCCAGGAAGCTGTCACTGCGGTTTTTTCCTTTTTTCCGGTGGTTGACGATTGCCTCGGCGATGACGGCGGTCTCGGCCTCACTGAAGCCGCATTCGGCGAGCACGCCCAGGCAGAGACGGGCTCCCACCTCGGCGTGGTCTTCACCATCTTCATACTGCTTCCACTTGCCCATATCGTGGAGGAGCGCGGCGGCGTAGAGGGTCTCCTTGGCCGCAGGGCCCCGTCCGGGATGGCCGAGCGAACGGGCGAAGGCGTCATAGGCCTCCGGCGCCTCGAGGGCGAGGATATAGGCGATGCGCGCCACATCGAGCAGGTGGGCCATGTCATGACGACAGAAGCGGCGGCTCGCTTCCAGTTCTTCGTTGCGGGAAAGGCAGGCGTTAAAGCGTGGGTGATTCAAGATCTGTTGCACTCGTTCCAGCAGTGTCCCCTCCCAGAGCCTCTACCCGGCGGAAAACAAGCATCCCCGGATGGCCCGGGGATGCGCAGGTGGCTGTTGCGGCAGCTGGCGCCGCCGCCCTTTGCGGGCGCGGCGACTTAAAAGAGGCCGACGATCCGCCCGTTTTCATCGATGTCGATGGCGCAGGCGGCCGGTCGTTTCGGCAAGCCGGGCATGGTCATGATCGCGCCGGTGATGGCGACGAGGAAGCCCGCCCCCGCTGACAGGCGCACCTCCCGGACAGTGACGGTAAACCCTTCCGGCCGGCCGGTCTTGGTCATGTCATCGGAAAGGGAGTACTGGGTCTTGGCCATGCAGACCGGCAAGGCGCCATAGCCGAGGTCGGTGAAAGTCTTGATGTGTTTTTCCGCTTCCGTCGTGTAGGCGACCGCCTCGCCGCCGTAGACCTCGCGGACGATGGTGGCGATCTTCTCCTTGATCGGCAGGCTGCTCTCGTAGAGGACGTGAAAGCGGGACGGTTTCGTCTCGATGGCGGCAACGACCTTTTCGGCCAGTTCCCGTCCGCCTTCGCCGCCCTTGGCCCATACCTGGGACAAGGCCACGTCAACGCCCATCTGGCGGCACCGTTCATAGACATAATCCAGTTCTGCCTGTGTGTCTGTCGGGAAGGCGTTGATGGCGATGACGGCGGGCACGCCGAACTTGGCCACGTTCTCAATATGTTTCTCCAGGTTGCCGAAGCCCTTGGCAAGGGCCTCCAGGTTCTCCCGGTTCAGGTCGGCTTTGGCGACGCCGCCATGGGACTTGAGCGCCCGGACGGTGGCGACGATGACGGTGCAGTCCGGTTTCAGGCCGGCAAAGCGGCACTTGAGGTTGAAAAACTTCTCCGCCCCCAGATCGGCGCCGAAACCGGCTTCGGTGACACAATAGTCGCCCAGTTTGAGGGCCAGTTGGGTCGCTGTCACGGAGTTGCAGCCATGGGCGATGTTGGCGAAGGGGCCGCCGTGGACGAAAGCGGGCGTGTGCTCCAGCGTTTGGACGAGGTTGGGCTTGATGGCGTCCTTGAGCAGAACCGCCATCGATCCCTGGGCCTCCAGGTTGGCGGCGGTGACCGGTTTCCCGTCGTAGGTATAGGCGACGACGATCTTGGCGCAGCGGGCTTTCAGGTCCATCAGATCCTTGGAGAGGCAAAGGATGGCCATGATCTCCGAGGCCACGGTGATGTCGAAGCCGGACTCGCGGGGAACGCCGTCGGTGCGACCGCCCAAGCCGACGATGACATTGCGCAGCGCCCGGTCATTCAGGTCTAAAACCCGGCGAAAGACGATCTGCCGGGGATCGATGTTCAGGGGGTTGCCCTGCTGGAGGCTGTTGTCGAGCATGGCGGCGAGCAGGTTGTGCGCCGACGTGATGGCATGGAAATCTCCGGTGAAGTGGAGGTTGATATCCTCCATGGGGACGATTTGGGCATAGCCGCCGCCGGCGGCGCCGCCCTTGACGCCAAAGCTTGGCCCCAGTGAAGGCTCCCGCAGGGCGATGACGACTTTTTTCCCCAGCCGGTGCAAGGCGTCACCGAGACCGACGGTCGTCGTCGTCTTGCCTTCGCCAGCCGGTGTCGGGTTGATGGCCGTGACGAGAATCAGTTTCCCCTCGCGGCGCTCTTTCAACCGGTCAAAGGCCTTCAACGAAATTTTCGCTTTGTAGTTGCCGTAGAGTTCCACTTCATGGTCCGGGATGCCGAGACTGCGCGCCACGTCCATGATGGGCTGCAGCGTCGCCTCCTGGGCGATTTCGATGTCTGTCTTCAAGGGTGGCCCCTCCTACAGTGTGATCATACCTCTAATTTCGGCAACAGGGCCGGTTTTCCTTCCCTGTCGTCATGACAGGCCCCTCGCGGGCGCGTTCCCACGCCCGCCGTCATCGACCTAACCCTATGAACGGTTTCCCCGTGATTCCCGTCGGGGGCGCCTTCGTTATCGCTTCGCCTTGGCCGCCTGTCTCGCCAGAAAGCGTTCCGTCTGAATCACAAAGCGGTGGTGAACGCCTTCGCCGATCTTCTCGGCGTCGTCATAGGCGACAACGGCAAAGACCAGTTTCTTGCCATCCACCTCGGTCAGTTCGGCTTCGGCGCGAACCGTCATCCCTACCGGCGTGGCGGCCAGATGGCTGGCGGCGATGTGGGTCCCCACCGTCGCCATTCCGTCCGGCAAGCGCGGGTCGACTGCGGCCAAGGCCGCTCCTTCCATCAGGCCGATCATGGCCGGCGTCGCATAGACCTCGACACCACCGGAACCATACCGGATCGCCGTGTTGTCGGCAGTGACCTTTTCCTCTTTTGAGCCCTTGAGTCCCACGGTAATGTTGTCCATCATGATGCCTCCTGTCATTGGTAAATGGCCGCCAAGGCCTCATCGATGCGAGGATAGCGGAACCGGCAGCCCCTTTCCATGAGCCGCTTCGGAAGGACGCGCTGGCCCTGTAAGAGCATCTCATCGGCCATCTCGCCGAAAGCCAGCCGGAGCGCAACGGCGGGAACAGGCGCCCAGGCTTTACCGCCCAGTCGCGCCGCCAGGGCATGGCAGAACTCCGCCATGGTGACCGGGTTGGGGCTGCACAGGTTATAAGGGCCGATCATGGCGTCCTCTTGCACCGCCTGATCGATGACGGCGAGCACATCGTCGCGGTGAATCCAGGAGATCCATTGGCGTCCTGAGCCGACGACGCCGCCGAAGCCCAGGCGAAAGGGCCTGTCCATATTCGCCAGCATGCCGCCGCCGGGTCCCAGGACGACACCGAGGCGCAGCCGGATCACCGCGATTCCCAGCAGAGAGGCTTCCTCGGCCTCGGCCTCCCATCGCCGGCAGACATCGGCCAGAAAGCCCCTTCCCGTCCCATCCTCTTCCGTGAAGGTGGCCTTTTCGTCGGTTCCATAATAGCCGACAGCCGACGCGTTGATCAACCGTTGGGGAACCCCTTCGCCCGCGTCCCGCCGTTCTCGACAGGCGGCAACGATCTGGCGCGTCAGGTTCACCCGGCTGCTGACGATGCGGTTCTTTGTCGCCTCCGTCCAGCGACTGCCGCCAATATTTTCCCCCGCCAGGTTGATGACTATTTCCACTCCGTTCAGGGATTCCGCCGGAAAACGGCCATCCCGCATCGACCACCAGCGGATGGGCGAATCTTTTCCCTCGCTCCGCGACAGCACGGACAACTGGTGGCCTTCCGCGAGCAGGTGCTTGACGAGGGCGCCGCCGACAAATCCCGTTCCTCCGGTTACCATGATGTTCACATCGACAACCTCCTTTGTGCTCAAACAACGGGCGGATCGCGCGCCACGCTACGCTCCTTGAAGCGCGGCGTCGCCGGCATTGTACCTGGGGGAGCCCGATGGCCTCATGGGAAGTTTTGCACATGGCCAAAATGAAATAAGGAGCATCGCCCAGGGCGGCTCCTTATCAGTATGATAGCAAATAATGATTTGTATCTGCCCGGATTAGTCCCGGTCAAGATGGCTGAAAAAATGAAAAATAGGATGATGAAAACCGGCTTTGCGTGCTTTCCGTTGGAACTCCTTGAAGGCTTCAATCGCCTCCCGTTTGGCCCGGAGTCGTTCCTTGTCGCCCTTGATGTTGATCGTAAATCCGTCTTCTGTCTCTTTGATGGAAAATTCCCAGGCGCCGAGTGTTTTTGTCTGTTCACATCCACTCAGGTTTTGCGCCTCTGCCATTGTAGCGCTCACCTCCTTTACGTCCATCCAGGGTGTTGGGGAAACCATTTCGTCGGTATGACCGCTGCGAAGATCGCGCGGGTATATAAAATGAATTGAACGCTTTAGAAAGGACCGTATCGGTTAAGGGGTTGGCTGGAATCACGAGGGCGCTGGCGCGAAGACCAGAGCAGGATGGATCCGAACAATGCGCCGATCAGGGCGGCCGCTTCCGCCTCGGCGAAAAAGAGCTGCGTATAAAAGATGGTCGCGCAGATCAGCGATGTCGATGTCAAGATGGCGAGGACGAGCCGGTTGGCCAGGCGGCTCTGGAACATGACCCCTCGCTGGATGTCGCCCAGATTGCTGACTTTGACGTGCAGGTCGCCCAGGTCGGCTTTTTTGAGTGTGCGATGCATCAGCGTCGGCAGTCCGAGCAGGGTGAGTCCGTAACTCTTCGCCCGGTTCAGCAGGATCCCCGTCAGACCGCCATCGGTCTCATCCATGAGCTTTTTGATGTAGGGCGCCGCCACTTCGGCGTCCATCTCTCGGTCGAGACCAAAGGCCACCCCGGTGACCGTGAGGATGGCGCGACCGAGAAAAATCATATGGGCCGGAATCTGCATCGGTTGATCATAGATGAATTCGCGGAGTTCCGAGCCGAGGGGGCCCAGGTTCTTCGTCCGCTCCATCTCCTTCATCTGCTCCGGCGAGTGGTGCTCCAGGAAGAACTCCATGGCTCGTCGCACCAGGTTGCGGTTGGCCGTGGGACGCAGGAAGCCGAGGTTGCCCATGGCTTCCACCATTTTTTCGCTGTCTCGCTCGACAACGGCAAAGAGCATGTTCTTCAAGTTCTCTTTTGCAAGCGGGCTGATTTCCCCCACCATGCCGAAGTCCAGAACGACAAGGGTGCCGTCGGCTTTCGCGTAGAGGTTGCCCTGGTGCGGGTCGGCGTGGAAGAAGCCGTCGTTGACGATCATGTGCAGGAAGAGACGGATGAGGCGCTGTCCCATCTCCTTGCGGTCAATGCCGTTTGCCTCCAAGAATTCATAGTCGTCCACTTTGCGGCCGTCGATGAATTCCATGGTGAGGATGCGGCGGGTGGAATACTTGCTGTAGATCTTCGGTATGTACACGTTCTCGAAGACGGCGAGATTTTTGCGGAAGCGCTCGGCATGGGACGCCTCCAGCCGGTAGTCGAGTTCATCGGAGAAGGTCTGCTGCATCTCCCGGTAGATGGCGTCCATGTCCATCTGACTCGAGATGTCTGTGAAGATCTTGGCCAGGAGCATCGTCAAATGGATGGCTTCAAAGTCAGCCTGGATGATCTCCTGGATGCGGGGGCGCAACACCTTGACCGCCACTTCTTCGCCTGTGGGAAGCAGCGCCCGGTGAACCTGTCCGAGCGAGGCCGCCGCCAAGGGGACGGGATCAAACTCGGTGAAGAGAGCCTCCACCGCCTGCCCGAGGTCTTCGCGGATCGTCTTTTCAATGTGTTCATAGGGCGCAGCGGGAACCGCATCCTGGAGGCGCGAGAGCTCGCCCGTCACTTCGACGGGCAGTACATCGACTCGGGTGGCAAAGAACTGGCCCGCCTTGATCAGGAGGCCTCCCAGTTCGGTCGCCGTCTTGCAGAAGCGGATGCCCATCCGTTGGTAGAGATCAGACCAGCGCTGCTCCCTCTCCGCCCGGTCCAGGCGCCCTTCCCATCGTTTGAGCCACCAAAACCGGATGAAGAAGAAAACAAACATGCTGGTGATCCGCCAGATGCGATAGTATCGATTCATGAAGTCGCTCCTCGATTTTTGCTTCGTTAAAACCTTTTGCGAGCCTGATAGAGGCTGTGAACGGAGCGGATTCGTGACATCATTTGTCGTTGTGTGATAACTGTCATGGTATTTTTAAAGTATAAGGAACGAGCGGGATTTGTAAAGGTTTTTCTAACAGCTTTCACAATTCTGAAACCGGGATATCTAAATCTTATTCGGCCCGTCCCATGGCGATTCCTGCCTGTTCCATTTTCGCAGGCCCGAAGGAAGACAGGTTCAACCATTGATGAAGAGAAGACGCTGCCGATAATTCAGATAATGGGAGGGAATGATTCTATCTTCAACGTTGGCAGACGCAAAAAAAGCCGGCGCGTTACGCGCCGGCCCCCTCATGGATCCATGTTTTATTCGGCGATCCAGGCCTGCAGGGAGCGATCCCATTCCACCAGTTCACCGGCGTTGAAGTAGATGGACAGTTCCCGCTCCGCCGAAGCCGGGGAATCGGATCCGTGGATGATGTTGCGTCCGATATCGACGGCATAGGCGCCGCGGATGGTGCCCGGCGCCGCCTTGGCGGGATTGGTGGCGCCCATCATCTCCCGGGATACGGAGACGACATCCTTGCCTTCCCAGCACATGGCCACAACCGGACCGGAGATGATGTACTCGACAAGGCCCGGGAAAAAGGGCTTGCCCACATGCTCGGCATAGTGCTTTTCGGCCATTTCCTTCGTGAGGCGGAGGAATTTCATGCCCACGAGTTGGAAGCCTTTCTTCTCGAAACGGCTGATGATTTCCCCAATGAGACCGCGCTGTACGCCATCGGGCTTGATCATGAGATAGGTGCGTTCCATTTCTGCTTGTACCCCTTTTTCACAAGATTCTTGAACTTCCCGTCATAAATAAAACCGGGAGCTGAGGCAACGCCCCGGCCCCCGGTATACGGGCCAGGAAACCCTTTGATTACGAGACTTTCTGGATCAGTTCGGTGAACTCGGAGGCCTCGATGGTCTCTTTGTCCATGAGCGTCTGCGCGATCAGGTGAAGCTTGCCCATGTTCTCTTCCAGGAGCTTCTTCGCCTTCTCGTAGGAATCTTCAATGATCCGGCGGGCTTCCTTGTCGATGGAGAAGGCCACCGCCTCGGAGTAGTTGCGGTCACGGGCCAGATCGCGGCCCAGGAATACGGCCTCTTGTTTGTGTCCGAAGGTGAGGGGCCCCAATTCATCGGACATACCGAACTCGGTGATCATCTTGCGCACCAGATCGGTCGCCCGCTCCAGGTCGTTGGATGCGCCGGTGGAGATCTCTTTGAGCACCAGGGCTTCGGCGACACGACCGGCCAGGAGCATGGTCACCTGATCGAGCAGGTGGGACTTGGTCATGTAGTGACGATCTTCCTCCGGCAGGAGCAGGGTATAACCGCCGGCTCTTCCCCTGGGGATGATGGAGATCTTGTGGACGGGGTCGGTATGTTCCAATAGTCCGCCGACGAGCGCATGGCCTGCCTCATGATAGCTGACCAGTTTTTTCTCGAAATCGCTGATCACGCGGGCCTTTTTCTCCGGTCCGGCGATGACCCGTTCGATGGCGTCTTCCAATTCATGCATGCTGATCCGTCTTACCCCGCGCCGGGCGGCCAAGAGCGCCGCCTCGTTGATCATGTTGGCCAAGTCCGCGCCGGTGAAGCCCGGCGTGCGGCGAGCGAGCACGTCAAGGTCGATCGTCTCGTCGAGGGGTTTTCCCTTGGCATGAACGCCAAGGATCTCCTTGCGGCCGCGGATATCGGGCCGGTCAACGACGATCTGGCGATCGAAACGACCGGGACGAAGGAGCGCCGGGTCAAGGATGTCGGGACGGTTTGTGGCGGCGATGATGATGATGCCTTCGTTGGCGGCAAAGCCGTCCATCTCGACGAGCAACTGGTTCAGGGTCTGTTCGCGTTCATCGTGACCGCCGCCCAGGCCGGCGCCGCGCTGGCGACCGACGGCGTCGATCTCGTCGATAAAGACGATACAGGGCGAATTCTTTTTGGCCTGTTCGAAGAGGTCGCGGACGCGCGATGCGCCGACACCGACGAACATCTCGACGAAGTCAGAGCCGGAGATGCTGAAGAAAGGAACGCCCGCCTCACCGGCGACGGCGCGGGCCAGCAGCGTCTTGCCCGTCCCCGGAGGGCCGAACAGCAGCACCCCTTTGGGGATCTTGGCGCCCAATTCAACGAACTTCTTCGGATGCTTCAGGAACTCAACGACCTCCTGCAGCTCTTCCTTCACCTCGTCAGCGCCGGCGACATCCTCGAAGGTCACCTTTTTCTTGTCATCGGTGTGCAGCTTGGCTCGGCTCTTGCCGAATTGCATCACCCGTGAGCCACCGCCCTGGGTTTGCTGCATCATAAAGAAGAAGAGACCGACAAGGACCAGGATGGGCAGCAGTGTCGAGAAGAGCCCTGTCCACCAGGGAGGCTCTGGCGCCCGTTCCTGGTTGAAGGGGATCTGCTTGTCAAGGGCCATGTCGGTGACCCGTTTGATATCAATGGGTCCGACAGTGGTGAACTTGCCGCCATCGGCCTTGACGCCGCTGATCTCTGTGCGATCCCGCTCAGAGACGGCGGTCAGTTCCTTGATCTGATCCCTGACGAGCAACTGATAAAACTGCGTATAAGTGATCTGTTCCTTCGCCGGTTCCGGCGTCTTGGTCACCCGTAACACGGATATGGCCAAGAGAACGATGAGGATGTAGATTGCCAAGTTTTTGACGATCCGGCTCACGTGTAACCTCCTCCCACTGCCTCGATCCCGCTCTGGGAAATGGGCTTCCGGCGGTGGATCAGTCAGCGAGTTTTTGGAAAAAATCGGCCATTCTCAGCTATTGTAGCACAGGACGAAGCGCCATATCAAATACTTTTGCCTTGCCAACGAAGGGCGATGACAGGTGTCGTCTCCCCTGTCGCAAGATACCTTCGGTCGGGTCGATATCCGATGATCCAGAGTACCTCCTCTCCTGCTGACAATAAGGGGATCTTCTGTCGGATACTCCGGGGCGCCTTCTGGTCGATGAGGTAGTCTTTGACTTTTTTTCGCCCCGCCCCTCCTGCGGGGTAAAAGCAGTCACCCGGTCTCCTGCTGCGGACAACCAACGGCCCAAGGGTCAGCGCCGATGGTTCGAGACAGAGTTGCCGTTCATCCGCTTCGGCGGGCTCCATGTCTTCCATGCGATCCCACCGGGCGATGCGCATCCTTCCGCCAAACTCCGGCATTGCAATCACTTGCCACTGCCCGGGCGCGTCCGGCGTCGGCAACTCGTGGGAAACGGCGAAATCTCCCTTCCAGGGAAGGTCCTTGTACAGCCGAAGCCGTCCGGCTTCGCTGACAAGGGTGCAACCGCCCACCTGATCGACAGGACCGCTTTTTCCCTGCCGCTCTGACAAGCGCCGCAGGATCGACTCTGTCTTTTCAAAGCCGGGGGCTTGGCTGGCGGTTCCCGGCGCTGCCTCGATAAAGCCGCGGAGGACGCGGCGTCGGATGGCCATGGGCAGGGCCGCCAGGCCTTGTTCATCGAGTCCCCCTTGTTCGGTCAGCCGGATCATTTCCTGGCGACTCACGTCATCCAGGTAATCGGCGTCATCGACATAGAGGCGGCTCATCCGTCCGACCGACTCGGCGAAACGGGGATTATAACTATGCAACAATGGGATCAACTCATGGCGGATCCGATTGCGCGTATAGAGGGTGGAGTCATTGCTGGCGTCATGGCGCCATTCCTGTCGCTCCGTCCGGAGAAAGCGCTCTAGCTCGCGCCGTCGAACGGAAAGGAGCGGCCGGATGTAAGGGCCGCGCCGGATCGGCATTCCCGCCAATCCCCGGAGGCCGCTGCCCCTCAACAGATGGAACAGAACCGTCTCCACCTGATCGTCGGCATGATGGCCAAGGGCGATCCGGTCAGCGCGAGCGCTATGGGCGGCGCGCTGCAAGAAATCGTAGCGCAGCCGTCTGGCGGCCTCCATCTTCGACCCCGGCTCCCGTCGCCACCACCCTTCCGGCGCCCGCTCCCGATAGAAGGGGAGGCCGAGTCGCTCCGTCAGCGCAGCCACAAAGGCCTCGTCGCCGTCGGACTCTTCCCCGCGCAGGGCGTGGTTGTAGTGGGCCACAGACAGCTTCAGATCCAGTTGTGGCGCCGCTTGATGGAACAGCAGCAAGAGGCTGATCGAGTCAATTCCGCCGGATACGGCGACGAGGACGCCTTGGCCTCGTTCCACCAGATGGCGCTGGCAGAGGTTCTCAAGAAAATGATGAAGCAATCCGGTCACCTTGCTGGAGAGATTATCGTATGTGCATCGTATGTGGTTACTTTCTACATGGATTCACGTTTCCCTGCCCGCTCCGGCGAAATTCGCCTAGTCCTTATCTTCTCCGAAAAATCAGGCGAACAAACCCCTATCCCCTTTCCTCTCTCCCGGACAGGGCGACGACGACGACACTGCAATCGTCCCTTGCCTTGCCCCCGCCCAATCGGATCGCTTCCAGGAGGATCTGGTCGGCCAAGGCCTGCGGATCGGCCGTGGCGTCACGCTCCAGCCAGGATATCAACCAGTCATCGCCTTCACCGGCGGGCTTGTCGCCATACCCCCGGCTGCTGTGGCCCTTGCCTCCCCGGTTTGCGCCGGGCCGTGTCGCCTCGACGATGCCGTCGCTGACCAGAATCAGCCGGTCGCCGGGCAGCATGGCCAGGCTGAGCGATTCCACCTCCACATTCTTCAAAATGCCCAGCGGCAGCGACGACTGACGGAGGACTTGCACGCGCCTTCCCCGTTTCAGGTAGCTGGACGAAGCGCCCAGCTTGAAGATCTCCGCCTCCGCTGATGCCAGATCGATCATGGCCATGTCAACGGTGGCGAAAGACTCCTCCTCTGTCGCCAGGGCGACCAGCGCGTTTACGGAGCGCAAGGCTTCGCCGGGGTGAACGCCCATGCGGCACAGGTGTTCCAACAGAGACAGGGTGGCGCTGCTCTCCCGAGCGGCCCTCGGCCCCACACCCGAGCCGTCGCTGAGGGCGACGACCATTCGCGACGCCGGCGCTTCCCACCGGCCGACCGAGTCGCCGCTTACGGCGCTGCCGTGGCGGGCAGCCTGCGCTATGCCGACATCGAACCCGTAGGGACGGACAGGGATCAGGCTAAAGAGGCACCGCCCGGGAGCGCCGCTGCGACAATCGGACTTGCCCACGATAAAGGTCTGTCCGAGCACTTCGGCGGCCGCCGCCGCCGCATGTTCCGCGCAAGGCCATGCGCCGGAACAGCCCTTTCCTTCGACAAAAATCCGCCATTGACCGTTCTCGCCTTGCTCCTTGATGGTTTTGAGGCGGAATCCGCGTTCTTCCAGCGCTTTGGCCAACCGCGCCCCCTTTTTTTCTGACGGCGACGCCTGTTCTACGCCCTGGGCCAGCGACGCCATCCATCCGGCCAATCCCCGAAAGTGGGCGCTGACGAGATGCCGGCCTTCGCTGAGCCTGCGTCGCCAGTAGCGATCGACCTCCACCGTCTCCAGCAGGCATCCGATGGTGGCCGACAACTCGGCCAGGCGCGCGCAGCGCCGCGCCAGCTGGGGGGTCAACGATTTGGCCGTTACCTGACCTCTCTCCTCCACCTGTTGGAGGATCTCGTTCAGGTATTGTCGCGTCCGCTCGGCGTCCCGTTCCCAACAAAGCCCGTAACTGGGGCAGGGTTTGCAGACCCGTTCGGCGATGGTCAACAGGATGGGCTCCCACGGTTTGTCTCCCGTCGCAGGCGCCGGCTCGGCGATCTCTTCGAAGGTGACAGCCATTTGCCCGATCATGCGTCCCATCTCGTCCAACTTGGCGCTGACCGGCACAGCCGGTTCGGCGAGGACGAGCTCTTTTTTTCGAGATGACAGGCGCTGCCGGAGAACTTGGATCCAGCGGGAAGGCCAGAGGATGAGCAACAGGCCGGCTACGGCCGCTTCCAACATCAGCGCTCGCACATCCTGGGAGTTGGCCATATATATGGAAAGCAGGAGATGGCCCGACAAAAAGCCGCCGATCACCCCCGGTTTCGCCCAGGGACGAAACAAGCCTGCCAACAGTCCGGACAGCGCCAACAGGGCCAGGGAGGACGGAGCGCCGAAGACGGCTAATGAAGGGAGCAGTCCGAGGGCAACGCCAACGGCGGCGCCGGCGCCCGGCCCCAGCGCGTAGGCGCCAAGCAGGACGCTGAATTTGGCGATCGTCCCGGTCAGCGAGAGCCCGAAAAACGACTCCTGCGGCAGGCCGAGCAGCAACAACAGGCCGACGACGACCATGCAGGCCTGTTCGTCCCGGTTCCAGGTCCGCCCTGCCGGGGATTCGAGCGTGTTTTCTGCTGTCGCCACGATCACGACGGCGACAGAGGAAAAGAGCCCCTCAAAAGCGACGAGCACGGCGCTGTAGAGGGATGGGGTCAACCAGGCGACGGCGACCCCTTCCACGCTCCAGATGGTCAACGCGGTGATCACGGCCAGGAGGGTCACCGAGGGTGGGCGCCGCTTCGCGACCATCGCCGTCACCGCGGCAACAGCCAGCCATGCCGTCAGTTGCGTCGCCGGGCGAAGCCCCAGGGGATCCGGGGACAGGGCCGACGGTTCCGGCGCGAGGCGCCCCGAGTACCACCCCGCCGCTGTGGCCGTCACACTCCAGAGCAGCATCCCCGGCCGGCGCGCCGCCGTGACGGCCAGCGCCGCCGGCGCTGCCGCCGCCAATCCGCCGAGCAGGGTTCCGCGAGCGAGCAGGAAAACGCCGACCCACCAGAGCCAGACGCGGATGTCTTTGCCGAAGACCAACCATTTGCGCCAGCCTTTGGCGACCCCTGCCGACAGCGCGCCGGCGCTTTGCAGTGTCTTCCCCGTCGATTGCTTCACCCTGCTGGTGATGGCCTTGACCGACGCAGCAAGCGCGACGCCCCCCTTCGCGCCGGCGCCAGAACTCGCTTTTTGGGCATGGCCGCTTGCCGTTCCCATGGGGAATGTCGCCGTTCCCGGCGTCTGTCGCCCTGTTCCCCCCGTCTTTGCCGGCGATCCTGGCGTCAGTGCCGCAACCACCCGGACGAACCAAGCGACCCATCGACGGCTCTTCTCGCTTCGCCCATCACGCGTTGGCACCCGTTCCCGACGAAAAGGATAAACTTTCGGCTCATCCCACAATCTTCATCCCCCGTTTCGCCTTTGCCATTTGGTATCTTTTTCCATTATACCTGCCGGCGCAAGCGAAAAATGTCGGGGGGGACGGCGTCCAATGGCAAAATTTTCGTGTCCTTTTTACAGAAACTTCGCCTGAAAAATCATTGTTTTGCCTTATTCGTGCTCTCCGCAGTAAAAAAAAATGGCCGCGATGGCAATCGCGACCTCTGTTCGGCTGCTTATTCGTTTATTGTATCCCTTCGTTACGCCTGTCGTTGATGGTCGTCCGCCCATATCCGCAATAAAGTGACTGATGGCGCCCTTCCGTCAGATCGGCGAGCCGGTTTAAAAGGTCGCCGCTACCCCAGCAGCGACATGGCGACGCTCTTTCATGACCAAGCCGCTGTCCTTCATCACCTGTTCGGAAACGAGCTTCCCGCAGACGAGGACAACGGGCACGCCGCCGCCGGGATGGACGCTGGCGCCGGAGAAGTAAAGATTGCTCACCTTCTCCGACTTGATGCTCGGGCGGAAGTAACCGGACTGGAAGAGCGTCGGCGCGAGGCCGAAGCAGGCGCCGTGGTAGACGTTGAAGCGCTTCTGGAACGTCTCGGGCGTGTAGACCCGCTCAAACTCAATGTGTTGGCTCAGGTCGGTCAGGCCCCACTGCTCCAACCGCTTGAGGACCAGTTCGCGGTAACGGGCGGTCTCTTTTTTCCAGTCGATGCCGTGATCCAGGTTGGGCACCGGCACGAGGACATAGATGACCTCTTTTCCTGGCGGCGCCACCGTGTCGTCATACCGGGTCGGCGAGTAGACATACATGGCCGGCTCTTCCGGCAGGACGTGAGCGTTGAACAGTTCGTCCATGCTCTTTTTGTAGTCCGGCGTAAAGTAGATGTTGTGGATGTGCAGATTGTCGTAGCGCTTGTTGACGCCCAGATACAGCATAAAGGCGCCCATCGTGTTCTCCATGCGGGCCAGTTTCTCGGGCGTGTACTTGCCCTGGTAGGCCGGCTCGACCAGTTTTTCCATCGTCGTCGGAAAATCGACGTTGGAGATCACCACATCGGCGGCGATCTCCTCGCCGCTGGCCAGGCGGACGCCGCGCGCCCGTCCGTTTTCGATGCGGATCTGGGCGACTTCGGCGTTGCAGCGGATGACGCCGCCGAATTCGCCGAGGAGGCGGCCCAAGGCCTTGGCGATGGCGTTCATGCCGCCCTTCGGATACCAGACGCCGCTCAAGCCGTGTTCCACATAGGCGATCAACGTGTAGATGGACGGGGCGTCAAAGGGCGAGATCCCCAGATAGATGGCCTGGAAGGTCATGGCAATGCGCAGGCGTTCATCTTTGATGAAGCGGGCGATGTCGTCATACATGTTGTTGAGGGTCTTCAACTGCAGCATGGCCGCCAAGGTTTCAGGGTTGAAAAAGTCGGAGGGCTTAACAAAGGCCTTTTCGATGAAATGATTACGGGCATACATGTACCGCTTGTTGATCTGTGCGAGGTAGCGCAGATAGCCGTCCACGTCGTCCGGATTCAACGCACGGATCTCGTCAAGGAGTTTTTTCATATCGCTGGAAGGGGTCAGGCGGGTTCCGTCGGTAAAATGCAGGTTGTAGCAGGGATCGACGCGGATCAGTTCCAAGTAATCGCCGATGTCCCGCCCGTGATCCTGGAAGAACTGTTCAAAGACATCGTTCATCATCAGAATGGTCGGTCCGATGTCGATGGTGTATCCTTCCGCCTCGATCGCGCTCAGACGTCCACCCAACGCCGGTTCTTTTTCCAGCACCGTCACATCCCAGCCCTGAGCGGCCAGACGAACAGCAGCGCTTAAACCGCCGGCGCCGGCGCCGACCACGACGACTTTACCGTGGTTCCTTGTCGTTTGTTTCACGCCAAATTCTCCCCTATCCTGTGCAAACGTTTTTTGTCTCGATTTCGAAGAAGAGCGGCAAGGGCAACAGGTTCTCCCCGTCGCGCCGCTGCCGCTCCTTTAGGCCTTGGCATCCTGCAGACGTAGCATCCGTAACCTCTATGTCTGATCAGGCCGGAACGCTGACCCCTTCGATCTCATCCTCGATGTCTTGGTAAATCTCCATCAATTTATCCAGCTTCTCGTCATCGGCCTCCCAGAATCCGCGGCGGTTGGCCTCTAAAAGCCGCCGAACGATCCCGCGCAGGGCGTGGGCGTTCAGTTCCTTCAAACGGTTGCGCATCGTTTCATCGGTGATGTAGACGTCAGTGATCTCGTCGTAGACCCAGTTGTCGACGGCATCCGTGGTGGCGCTCCAGCCGAAGGTGTTGTCGACGCGGGACTGGATCTCGCGGACCCCTTCATAGCCGTGCTTGAGCATGCCTTCATACCACTTTGGATTGAGCGTCTTGGTCCGCGTCTCAAAACGGACCATCTCGTCCAGGTTGCGGATCTGCACCTTCGGTGTCGTCGTGTCGGCGACGAGCACGTTGGGCTTTTCGCCGCGAATGCTCTTGACTGCCGCCGAGACGCCGCCCAGGTACTCGTAGTAGTGGTCGATGTCGACGATGCCCACCTCAGAGGAGTCCACATTCTGGAAGCTCGTGTCCACATTGGAGAGGGCGGAGCGGTAAATCTCGTCGGCTACCTCGCCGCGGACCTGTTTGCCGTAGGCGAAGCCTTTGCGCTTGATGAAGGTGTCGGCCAACTCGCCGGCTTCCTCCCAGGCGCTGTTTTCGACCATCTGGTTGACGTTGCCGCCATAGCTGCCCGGCGCGTTGGAGAAGACGCGCGTCGCCGCCTGTTCGATGGGGATGTTCATCTCCTGGGACTGAGCGAGGGCGTGTTTGCGGATATAGTTCATATCAGAGGATTCGTCGGCGGTGGCCGCCGTTTTGACCGCCTCGTCGAGAAGTTCCATCTGATTCTGGAAGAGGTCGCGGAAGATGCCGGAGACGGTGACGACCACGTCGATGCGAGGCCGGCCCAACTCCTCCAGGGGGATGAGACGCAAGCGGGTCATGCGGCCCAGGTCGTCGGGCACCGGTTTGACGCCCATCAGCGCCATCGCTTGGGCGATGCCTTCGCCATAGGTCTTGATGTTGTCGGTTCCCCAGAGGACGACGGCGATCGACTCGGGGTAGGCGCCGTTGGCGTCGTAGAGTTTTTGCAGCATCATCTCGGCGACCCGCTGTCCGGCGCGAACCGCGACAGAGGTGGGGATCGCCTGGGGATCGAGGGCATGGATGTTGTGGCCCGTCGGCAGCGTCTTCGGGTTGCGGACGGGGTCGCCGCCCGGTCCCGGCTTGATGTACTCGCCGTCAAGGGCCTTAATGAGGCCGTTGACCTCTTCGGCGAGAATGATGTCCTTGAGGACATCCTGCAAGTAGACGAAGGTGCGCGCCGCCGCCGTGATGTCGACTTCCACGCCGCTCTGCACCCGTTCGAGGAGGAAGGCCTGCATGGCCTTGGCGGCGATCGTTTCCGACTTGCCGCGCAGGAAGCTGAACCGTCCGCGCTCATCTTTCTGGAGAAACTCGGCGATCATCTTCTGGATCCCCTGCTGCACCGCCTGGCGCACCACTTCCAGCTTTTCGATAGACGCCTGTTCGCCCAGCTCTGCGCGCCGCTCCAGGTCGTTGAAGGGGATGCCCATGGCCTCGGAGGCGAGGGCGGCCAGGGAGCGGATGCCTTTTTCCGGGCGGTCAAAGTAACTGATGGCCGAGAGATAGTCGCCCAGGGTCTGGGCCTGGGGCGCCTCACCGAGGATGTGCAGGCCCGTCGGGATGAGGCGGTTTTCCAGATCGGTCAGGTAGACGTAAAGCTTGCCGATGAACTCCTGGCCCGGTTCTTTCGTCAGCGGCACATCCTTGTCGAGGTGCAGGGCCAGGACTTTTTCGATGATCGTCTCCAGGATCGACTCGCCGCGGGCGTTGTGGCGGTTTTCCCCCCACATGCTGATCAGGTCCTTCAGATCCCGCAGGTCCTTGTAGAGGCCGGCGTTCTCCGCCGGCGGCGTCAGGTAGGAGACAAGGGTGGCGGCGCTTCGCCGTTTGGCGATGGTCGCCTCAGAGGGGTTGTTGACGCTGTAGAGGTAGAAGTTGGGCACCGGTCCCAGCAGACGGTCTGGCCAGCAGTACTCGGTCATGCCCACCTGGTGTCCGGGCATGAACTCCAGGGCGCCGTGGGTGCCGAAGTGGAGCAGCGCGTCGGCCTGGTAGACCTTGTCGAGCCAGCGGTAGAAGGTGGCGAAGCCGTGGTGGGGACAGGCGTTGCGGGTGAAGAGCAGTTTGATCGGGTCGCTCTCATAACCGAAAGAGGGCTGCACGCCGATAAAGACGTTGCCGAGACGGCGGCCAAAGACGAGCAGGTCCTGGCCGTCTGTGTTCAGTTCGCCCGGCGCCGGTCCCCAGGTGTCGGCGATCTGTTTCCAGTAGGGGTTGATCTTCTCGTACTCTTCCACAGTCACGCGGCCGCCCACATGCAGGTTGGCCGAAGGGAGCATGGACTCCTCGTCTTCGATGATCATCTTGATCAGCGCTTCGGGGCTCTCGGGAAGCTCGACCGTGTACCCTTCCTCGCGGAGGCGGCAGAGTAGGTTGTAAAGGGATTTGAAGACGTCCAGATAGGCGGCCGTCCCCACGTTCCCCTTGTCCGGCGGGAAGCTGAAGAGGACGATGCCCAGCTTTTTGTCGGCTTTCGCCGTCGTGCGCAGCCGGATCATGCGCCGCATCCGTTCGGTCAGCAGTTCGATCCGCTCGGGGATGGGAATCGCCTTGGAGGCGCCGTGAACGGCGTAACCGCTGTAGACGGTGGGGGCGACGAGGCCGTCCAATTCGGGGATGGCCACGTTCAAGGCGACCTGGACCGGGTTGAGGCCCGACAGGTCGGACTTCCACTCGTCGATGGTTTGAAACTCCAGGGGGATGGCCGAGAGGTAGGGCACGCCGAGGGCCGAGAGGACCTTGACGGCGCTTTCGGCGTCATTGGAGGCCGGGCCGCCGACGAGGCTGAAGGAGGTGAGGGTGATCACACCGTCAACCTGGCGCAGGTCGCCTTTGCCCATGAACATGTGCTCCACCACATGGCGGTAGTCGAGTCCCTTGGCGATGCCGGGGACGACGCCAAGCCCCTTCGCTTCGAGGGAGCGGATGACCGCGTCGTAATGGTCATGGTTGTCGGCGAGGAGGCTCGTGCGCAGGACGATCAGGCCGACGCGCAGTTCCGACGGCGCGTGACGGCGATACCACTCCTCATACTCGGCGCGGCTGGTGAACCAGCAGTCCGAATCGGGATGGTAGATCCCCTCTTCAGCGTATTCGACCGGGGCGTCAAAGGAGATGTCCGCTTCCGGCGCAAAGTACTGTTTCGCCAGCATGAGCACCATGTTGCCCAGGTTTTTCGGCGATCCGTTGAGCCAGTAGAGGTAGCAGAGCATGTAGGAACGCAGGTCCTGCATCTTGCCGGGTATGTATTTTAAGAGTTTGGGCACGGTGCGGACGAGGGTCATCATCACGTCCGTGTTCATGGGCGGACCGGATTTTTTAGTTTGCGCTTCTTCTGTGTCGGTCGTCTTCTTGAAGCGCTTAATAATGTTCATGTATTCGTTGGACTGTTCGCTGCCCATCTTGAAACCGCCCATGCGGGTCAGCTTCATCAGTTCCGGCATGGCGTTGACGACGACCACCGCCGGCACCTGCTGGCCTTCCTTGCGGATCACGTCGGCGATGGTGCGGGCGATGTCGTCGACAAAGACGTGACCGACGAAGAGCAGGTCGGCGTTCAGCACGGCTTGACGGAACTCTTCGATCTTGGCCTTCTCTTTCAGCTCGTGCACGCAGAAGGAGGTGACGCTGATCTCGATGGGTTGGGTGCGATTGCTCGCCTCGATGGATCGGCTGAATGCGCTGCAGATCTGCCGTTCCAGATAGACATGGACAAACCGCATGACCTTTTTCGACATAGACTATCCCCCCTTATTTCCGCAGCGCGTGCACGCCGCTCTTGACCGTCTCGGCGAGCGTCGTCGCCGACATCTTGGGCAGGTAGTAGTACTGGCCGAAGGCCGCTCCTGCGATCTTTTCGGCAAATCCGGTGGAGGTGAATTTGTTGGCCGTATCGATGACGAGCAAGGAAAAGCCTTGTTCGGGAATCTTGCGGCTGATGGCCAGGATCTCCTCGTTCAGTTCCTCCCGCTTTTTCGGTCCCTCCTCCGGGTTGAGGGGGATGTTGCCGCGGCCGTCGGTGATCAGGGTGATGATCACCTGACCGACATCGCTGCCGATGCTCTTGACACCCAGTTCAAGGGCTTGGGCGATGGCGTCGGCCAGGGGCGATCCGCCGCCGACGGGCACTTGATCGAAGCGCTTCTTGGCCAACTCGACGCTGCGGGTCGGCGGCACGATGACCTCGGCCTTCTGGCCGCGGAAGATGATCATGCCTACCTTGTCGCGGTTGACATAGGCTTCATTCAACAGCACCGAGACGGCGCCTTTGGCGCTGCTCATCCGGTTGAAAGCCATGCTGCCGCTGGCGTCGACGACAAAAATGATCAGGGCGCCCGATTTGCGGACGAACTGTTTGGCCCGCAGGTCTGAATCGGTGACGATGACTTCGCGGTTGCCGAACTTGCCGGAACGTCGCCGCTCCTGCTGGTAGGGCGCCGCCGCCCGCAAGGTGGCGTCGACGGCGATCCGCGAGGGCTTGCCCGGCGGCGGCAGGAGCGCGCGGGTATAGCGACCGCGTTCCATGCTCTTCTGTTTGCCGTGGGCGCCGCCGCGGGCTTGCCGTTGCGCCTTGTTCTGCAAGGAGAGCAGTTCATCTTCGACAGGCACTTCCTCGGCGTCGAAGAAAAACTCCTCGGGCAGGGTCATCGTCTGCTCGTCATTGGGCGCGTCCGGCGGCGGGTCGTCTTTGTCATCCTTGTCTGGCTCCGGCGGTGGCGGGGGCGGCGGAGGCGGCGGCGGCGGTTGTTGCTCTTCCTCATCGGGAAGGTCAACGGTCTGCCGTGGCTTGATCACGAACTCCACCGCCAGGGCGAGGTCGATGGGCTCTACCGCCAACCGGCCTTCCAGCGCCGCGTGCGCTTTGGCGAGGCGCACGGCGAAGAGGTCGCCCCGGTGACCGGGGACGCCCCGTTTCAACGATTGGCCGATCAGGTAGAGGACCTGACTCTCCGAAATGGTCACCGCAGGCAACCGTTCACGGGCGCCGTCGATCTTGCGCAGCAGATCGTCCTGCTCGTCGGCGTAGAGCTTTTCAAAGGCATCGGGTTCATCGACAAAGAGCTCCTGGCGGCGCATGATCTCGATGCGCTGTTCCAGGTCGTTGATGACGCCGCTGCTCACATGGATGGCGACGCGGTCTGCCAGATGGCCCCGCAGGGCGCCTTCGTCAGGGTCATAGGTCCCCACCAAGACAAAATCAGAGGGGTATTGAACGGAGATGCCCTCCCGTTCGAGGCGGCAGATCCCCGACATGGCGTCAAAAAGGGAGTTGACGAGGCCGTCGTCGAGCAGGTTTAACTGGTCCACGTAGAGCACGCCGCGGTTGGCTTCTCCGATCAGGCCCGGCTGCCAGGCCCGCGCGCCGCCGGCGAGGGATTGCTCCACATCGATGGCGCCGAGCAGACGGTCTTCCGTGGCGCCGAGGGGAACCTCCATGAAGGGGGCATCCCGCCGGACGACGGAAGGGTTGTTGCCGATGCCGGTTGCGTCTGCGCTGTACTGTTCCCGGCAGCGGCTGCACCAGCTCGCCGGTTTGTCCGGGTGACAGTGGCAGGGACAGCCGCCGATCTGATCGATCGGCGGCAGCAGTTCCCGGAGCCCACGGGCCAGGACCGTCTTCCCGGTCCCCCGCGGCCCGGCGATGGCCACCCCTTTTAAGCCCGGATCGACGGCAACGAGGAGCAGCGCCCGTTTGATGCCTTCCTGTCCGGTGATGGCCGCCAAGGGCAGGCAGTTTGTCTTCATGCTCCCGCCTTCTCAACTCCAAAGATCTGGGCCACTTTTTCCTGCACGCGACGACCGTTGTCCATCGTCGCCAAGGGGTCTTTGCGCAGGCGGTGACGCAGGCCGAGGACGGCAATGCGGGCCACATCGTCGTCACAGACTTCGGTCCGGCCTTCAAAGGCGGCCAAGGCTTTGGCGGTCCGGGCCAGGACCAGTTCGCCCCGGTGTCCGTCGATCTCCAGTTCGATGCAGAGTTGGGCGATCTTCAAGAGGACGTCGTCGCCAACGGTCACATCGCCCAGAATCTCTTTGGCCCGGGTGATCTTGGCTTGCAGGTCGGCCTGGGGCGCTTCGAATTTTTCAATGAAGGTCTCCGGTTCGTTGTCAAAATCGCTGCGGCTGCGGATGATGGCGACACGCTTCTGGGCATCGCGCAGTGTGCGAATCTGGGCGTGGAGACCAAAACGGTCGAGCAACTGGGGACGCAGTTCCCCCTCTTCCGGGTTGCCTGAGCCGACGAGGACGAAGCGGGCTGGGTGGCGGATGCTGATGCCTTCCCGTTCAACCACGTTGACGCCGGACGCGGCGCTGTCCAACAGGACGTCGACGAGGTGATCGTCGAGGAGGTTGACTTCATCGACATAGAGAAAGCCGCGGTTGGCTTGCGCCAGGAGGCCCGGTTCAAAGGCCTTGACCCCTTCCGCCAGCGCCTTTTGGATATCGATGGTGCCGCAGACGCGGTCTTCTGTCGCCCCGAGCGGGAGGTCGACGACGCGGGTCTTGCGGTAGGTCATCGGCAACGCTTCCCCTGCCGCCGTTCGTTCCCGGCAACTGGGACACATCTCACTCGTTTTTTCCGGGTGGCACCCGAAGGGACAATCGGCCACCGAAGGCACTTCCGGCAGCAGTTCAGCCAGGGCGCGGACCGTCGTCGACTTGCCCGTCCCCCGATCGCCCATGATCATGACGCCGCCGACGCGCGGGTCGATCACGTTCAGGATGAGGGCCAGTTTCATCTCTTCCTGGCCGATGATCGCCGTAAAGGGATAGGTCGGCACTTTGATCTGCGCCGGCTGCCGCCGTTCGCTATGGTTCGATGGTTGCGCTTGTGTCATCGGTATATTTCCTCCCGTCGGCAATTACCGGTTGCCCTGATTTCCCTTGCTCTCGAAGTAAGCCTTGGCGGCGTAGATCACGTCCAGCGTGACCTCGCTGCAACCTTGTTCGCGGGCATAGTTCTCGGTATTGCGCTGCACTTTTCCTCGTACAAAAAAGGGCACCTGCTTCAAGGCCTTGAGGGCCTCGGCGTCCCAATGCATTTCATCGGCGCCAGCAGCCGTTCCAGCGGCTGCTGTAGAAACTGCCGTCGCGGCGGCCGTTGTTTCCATCTGGCTTTCCGAAGTGGTATCTTCCCCGAACATGTTGACCAGGTGCTCTTCCAGGCCGAGTTTGATCGTCTGGTTGATCGTATCGAGAAGGCGGGTCATCCCCCGGTAGCCGAGGACGGGCGCCGGAAAGAGCGGGAAGTTGAGGATATGGGCGGGGCTGCTGATGACGATGCAGGGCAGGTCATACCGCGCAGCGCTGTGCCGCTCCATCTGGGTGCCGAAGACGATGTCCGGCTGGGTGTCGCGGATTTTGCGGCTCACGGCCTGGAAGTCGTCACAGACGAAGGCCTCATCAGTCAAACCGGCGACAGACTCGGTAAATTCGTCCTTCCATGCCGTCATATAGGTGCCGGCCCAGATCACCTGCACGCCGATCTCGCGCAACAGGTGGGTGGCGCCGACGGCATGGCTGTAGTCGCCAAAGACAACGGCTCTTTTTCCGAACAGGGACGACAAGGCGTCGACAGACTTGGTGAAACGGGCCAGCGATCCCGAGGGCGCCAGGTGTTGGCGAATGTACGGCGTCACATCGATGCCGGCTCGTTCGCCGAGGGCGCGCAGGAATTGTCCTGTCTGACGGATGCCCATCGGCGTAATAGACAGGTATTCCATTCCAAAGGTTTTGCGCAGGTATTCGCAGGCCTCACGGCCATATTCGCGGTAGAGGCAGAGATTCAGGTGCGCGCCCGTCAGGCTGCGCAGCGTCTCCACCGTCGCTCCGTAGGGAATGACGGCGTTGACGCCGATGCCGATCTCCTCCAGCATCGTCTGCATTTCCTTCAGATCGTGGATCTGGTGGAAACCGAGGTAGGAAGGTCCGATCAGGTTGACAGTGAAGCGCTCCGTCTTCGGCTGTTCGACAGCAAACTCAGCAACGATCTGGGCCAGGAAGTCGTCCATGGCGAAGTGCTCCAGGTCCCGGAAGGCGTTTACCCGCGGCACGATCAGCTTCGCCTTGGTCTGGCGGCCGAGGCTGCGGGCCACGGCCAGAAGGTCTTCCTGCAACAGCGTCGACGAGCAGGTCGGCGTGATGACGATCACGTCAGGCTGGTGCTGCGCCTCCACACGCCGCACCGTCTCGACAAGGCGGGCTCTCGAGCCCTGCGCCATCTCCCGCCGCCCGATGGGCGACAAGGTGAAGGGCGGGAGCTTGTCAAAGCGTTCCAGCATGGAAAACATGACATTGATATAACCGTCGCCCTGGGGACCGTGGATCACCGTATGTACCTTCGGCATGCTGCCGGCGACACGGGCGATCCCGGAGAGGGCGGTTCCTTCATACATCCAGTAGGCGAGTTTCACGAGATCCACCCCGCTTCCGCCCAGCCCTGATCGAGCAGGGCCTGCCGCTTCATCAGCGGTTTTACAAAGAGTTTGATCAGATCGATGGCATTGACGAAACCATGAATCTGGGCAAAGGTGAATTCAATCGACCATGCCGTCGTATACCCAGCCGCCTCCAGGGGGTTGCAGATGCCCAGCCCGGCGACGATCAGATCGGGGCGATACCGGTCAAGCCGTTCCCGTTGGGCGGCAAAGTTCGGGCTCTCCACAACGGGAACGCCTTTTTCCCGCAGCCTGGCGATCTCTTCTTGCAGGTCTTTCGCATGGACATAGGGGGTGCCGGCCTCGACCACCTCAGCGCCACAGGCGGTGAGGAAGCGGGCCAGGGGAATCTCGAGCAGGTTGTCGCCGAGGAACATGATCCGCTTGCCGCGCAGCAGGGCCAATTGGCTCTCCAGGCCGCGCCAGGTCTGGGCCTCCCGTTCGGCGACCCCAGAGGCGTCGAGGCCGAACTCGGCGCAGATCGCCTCAAGAAAGCGCGCCGTGCCGTCCGGTCCGATGGGCAATAGGGTGGTCAGCACCTTGGCGCCCCGTTCCCGGCGAAGGGTCGCCAGGGTATCGCTGAGATAGGGCTGCAAGGGCGCGATGACGGTCTGTTCGTTGATCACCGGCATGTTGCCCATGTCGCCGCTGGGGAACACGTCGACCCGGTCGAGACCGAGTTGATTAAGCTCCCATTTCAACTGCTGGGTCGTTGAATCGGTGACCGCGCCGACGAGGACCAGGTTGCGCCGGGGCGCCGCCGGAGCGGTCGCCTTGTTCCCCTCCTCTTTGCCAAAGGAGAACCAGCTTCGTTTCTTCTCTTCCACCACTTCCGCCTTGGGCGCTTCCCGCGGTACGAAGGGAAGCAACGCGTGGAGGACGGCGTCCTCCCCTTGGGTAAAGGTCCGGTCCAGGCCCGATGTGCTCACCGGCACGACGGGGAAACCACAGCGGTTGCTCAGCTCTTTGCTGGCGTTCTCCAGGTCAAGCTTCAAGATATCGCAACTGCAGGTGCTCAACAGGAAGATCACCTTCGGCTGCCATTCGGCCTTCACGTCGGCGACGACCTTTGCCAACTCCTCCGTCGGGGAAGGCGCCACCAGATCCGACTCCTCCAGGACGGCAAAGCCGAATCGAGAGTGAGCATAGACCATCACGTCGAGGGCCGTCTGGATAAAATGGGCACAGGTGTGCGTGCCCACGATCAGAAAAAAGGAGTCTTTGATTTTACGATGCAGCCAGGCGACGCTGGCTATCGGACAGAAGGTGTGGAAGCAGCCGTTTTCCCGTTCGATTCCTTCCACGGCAGGTCCTCCCCTCGAAAGAGTTCAAACATCTCCCGGGTGCCGACGGCATTGGGCACAACACCCTCGGGACCACTGAGAAGATAGGCCGCCATCTTGCGAAACTCACTGGTCATCTCGCTGACGGGCTCACCCATTTCTTCCAGTTCAAAGAGGGTGTATCCCTTGACGCGGGACTGGCGCACCTCTTCGTTGCGGGGAACAACGCCCATGAGCGGGGCTTCGATCCGCCGGGTAAAGGTTTCAAGCAGGTCCACCTGGTCGCAACGGTTGCCGATGACACCGGCCAGTTTTACGTCATAACCGGAGGCGTTCTTCTCCACAATACTCTCGCAGATGCGGTTGGCCGCGAAAAGAGCGTCAAAGTCGTTAGAGGAAACGATACAGGCCAGATCGGCGTACTGCAGCGGCGTTGCAAAGCCGCCACAGACGACGTCGCCGAGGACGTCGAAGAGGATCACGTCGTACTTGCTCATGATATCGAGCTTTTCGAGGAGCTTCACCGTCTCGCCGACGACATATCCGCCACAGCCGCTACCGGCCGGCGGGCCGCCTGTTTCCACGACGCTGACGCCGCCATAACCCTCCACGACCAGATCGGCAGGCTCGATCGATTCATAGTGGTAATTGAACTTATCCAGGATCTCCACCACCGTCGGGATCATCCGCCCGGCAATGGTGAAGGTGGAGTCGCTCTTGGGGTCGCAACCGATCTGCAGCACACGGCGGCCGGACTTGGCGATGGCCACAGCCAGGTTTGACGTAGTCGTCGATTTGCCAACGCCGCCTTTTCCGTATACGGCAATAATCATATCTTCATGCCCCTTGCCGCGATGTTGCCGTCCGGCGTCTGTTCAATCGAAGGCAGATCGCGAGGCGCGCCGCAAGCGGACACTTCCAGATCGCGCGGAGCGCCACAGGCGGTGACAGTGCCGAAATCTTCGTCCACTTGAACCTGTTTCGCCGCTTTGATCCGGGCCAATTCTTCCTTGCTGACGATCTTGGACTGATCGAAGCCCAGGTCGACTTCGGTGTGGAACCCTTTCCGTTTCACCCGTCCGATGTCATAGAAGCGCTGGGTGGCCGTCATCTTCAAAAAGGCCTTCAGGCAGCCCATCATGTACTTGCGCTTGAAGGGATCCTTGATAAAGGGATAGTCAAGGAAGCTCTTGCGCATATAGTAGCGGGCGTAGCTGCGCAGCACGCCTTTAAGGACGTCTTCCCGGTCCATTTCGTCGGGCTGCATGATCGGCGTGACGAAGTTGTACTTGGAGTAGTCGCGCACTTCGACCTTGTCACCCAGTTCCTCGAAGAGTTCCGAGAAGGGCCAGGGCGTGTACATGTTCCAGTTGACCATGTCCGCATCCCAGTAGCGGGCAAGGTTGAAGGTCTCTTCGATCGTTTTCGGCGACTCGTTTTCTAGGCCCATGATGAACTGCGCTTCGGCGACCATACCAGCGGCCTTGATCATGTCAATGGCCCGCTTGTTTTCTTCCATCGTCGTTTCCTTGCGGAAGCGGTCGAGGTTCATCTGGGTGGCCGCTTCGGTGCCCAGCGAGATGTGCACGAGGCCGGCTTTGCGATAGAAAGGCAACAGATGAGCGTCGCGCAGGATGTCGGTGACACGGGTGTTGATGCCCCAATGAACATCCAGTTTGCGATCGATCAGTTCTTGGCACATGGCCACAAACTTATCGCGGTTAATGGTCGGTTCTTCGTCGGCGAGGATGAAGAAACCCACCTTGTGATCCTTGACCAGCGTTTCGATCTCGTCAACAAACTTCTTCGGATGGCGCACCCGATAGGTCCGCCAGAACTTCCACTGGGAGCAGAAGCGGCAGGTGAAGGGACAGCCGCGAGCAAAGTTCGGCACGGCAACACGACAGTTGAGGGGGATGTAGATGTACTTGTCCCAGTCGAGGACGCTCCAATCGGGCGTGAGGCCGTCCAGGTTTTTAATCGGCGGATGGGCCGGCGTGGCGACGACCTTGCCATCTTCCATATAGGCGATGCCGAGGATGTCTTTGCGATCCTTCAGGTCTGAACCGGCAGCGATGGCGTTCATCAGGTTGACGACGATCTCTTCCCCTTCGCCGCGGACGATGTAATCGATCTCGGGCGACTCGGTCAGGATCTGGTTGTACATAAAGGTGGGATGGATCCCGCCCAGAATGGTCTTGCAAGTAGGGTTGCTTTTCTTCGCAATCCGCAGTGTGTCTTGCGCTTTATAAATCATCGGCGTAATCGCACTCGCCATGACCACATCCGGCTGGTTTTTCCGGATGATTTCAGCTAGCACGTCATCTGGTAGATCCTCGGTCATTGCATCGATGAATTTGATGTTGGTGTAACCGGCTGCCTTTAACGATCCGCCGATATACGCAGCCCAGCTCGGCGGCCAGTTTCCGGCGATTTCGGCGCCACCGCAATGGTAGTTAGGTTGGATCATCAGTATGCGCATGTCAAGCCTCCTAGTCATCGTTTCGGCTTAATCTCCAACAACATCGCGTTATAGATGATGTTGGAGACCAGCTCTTGGCGAGTGGAATGGTAGCCCAATCTATTCAAAATGGAATGGATCTCCGAAATCGGATGCAGGTAGGCGCTGGTCGTTCGGGAGCTTCCTGACATCCGCTCCCCGACGGCTTTGAGGAATCGAAACCATCCAGTCGATGGCGCGAAGGTGATATAGGCCCGTTCACCACTGCGGCCCAGGGTGTGTTCCAACAGGGCGGGCAGGTCTGCGAGGGGATAATGAATCAACACATCCATCGAAATGAGGATGTCGTAATTTCCTTTTTCCGAAACCAAGTCACTGACTTCGAAGGTGAGGTCTTTTCGCCCGCGGTTACGCGCGGTCGCCATTTCAATCATTTTCGTAGAGATGTCTATACCCTTGACAACGGCGCCTTGATCGGCGAGGATTTCTGCCAAAAAGCCGGCGCCACAGCCGGCATCGATGATTCGCTTACCAGCTACCGGCCCGATCCAGTCCAAAAGGCAGCGGTGGATGGCTTGACGACCTTCGATGAGCTTTCGCTGGGCAAAGTTGTTGCTTTCTCCTTTGCTGATGGACGCCCATCGCTGAAAGGCATCGCCGTCAAAATAGTTCCTCACCTGTTCCTGTTGTGTCCAATAGGAATTCAGTTCGTTTGCCATGGCCTCCACCCCCCTAATGTGTTGTGAATCACGAGTTTGTCCTTGGCCCGGATCCGGCCGAATTTTCCCGTAAGCGAGATAAAACCCCTGCGCCCCTCTCAGGGCGCAGGGGGTGTGGGAACAGATGTTTGTTGGTGTGAATTACACCATTGCGAGGCACCACATGCAAACGATGGTCATCTTGAAGAACAAGAAGGTACCAATCGCTTTGCCTTCTTTCAGGCTCAGAGCGCGGTTGTAGACTTTGCCAGCAAAGCCAACGCCGACTTGCTCGTGAGCCCACTTCAGAACCATGGAACCTTCGTCGCGGGAGCCGCGATATTGGAACAGCATGGAGAAGGTGAAGGCCCAGATGAAGTGAGCGCCCAGCAGAGCCTGGATCATGTGACCGTCATAACGGGAGAACATGGCCGTGGTCTGCTGAATGATGTAGGAGAAGTAGCCCATGTTGGTGAGCGGGGACAGTTGATGGAGCGGGTTGTGGGCGTTGTAGGCGGCCAGCGCAGCCTGGTAGATTTCGTTGTTGGGCTGGGCGACAGCTACGAAGGAGCCCATCCAGCAGCCATCAATGTAGAACCAGGCGGGAGCGATGACTTGGAGGGAGAAGAAGATGGCCAGGTAGAACTGGTCAACGAGGGAGATGGAGCAGGTGCCGCCGTAAGCAGGGCCAAGGCAGGGGAACTCGCCGTCGCGCTTGGCTTTCATGCCGACCTTGGTGGTCCAGGGCGAAACCTTGCTGAAGAACACCATCCGCCACATGGGAACCATGGTGAAGTGCAGACCGCCAGCGATAGCGTGAGCGGCGACGAATTCACTGATGGAGCCTTTGGAGCCGAAGACGGCGTCGTGGAGCGGGGTGCCGATGTTGATGTAGGTCATGTGGGCGAAGATACCGGTCTTGGCAGCGGCATGGATGTCAGCGATGGTGTTGTGGGTCGCAATGCCGTAAGCAACGAAGATCGGGAGGAAGGCGCCGAACATGATCAGGGCCAGGAACTTCTTCTGGAACTCATGGTCATAGCAACGCTTGATGAACTTGAAGTCCTTCATTTCTTCAGCCATCTTGGGATCGTTCAGAACCCGCAGCATGAAGTGCGCGCCATGGAAGACGCCGCCGATCCAGAACATGATGCCCATAACCAGGTGACCCAGGATAGCTTGCTTGACCAGCAGGCCGGGGTTGCCTTGAGCGATCATTTTCAGTTCAGGGCCAGCGTACTGGGAAACGGCGTATTCACGCATGAAGCCGAAACCGAGTTGGGGATGTTGCCAGATGATCATGGCGAAGACAACAGTGGCGAAGTGGAAAGCGAGAACCTGGCAGCTAACGGACAGGACAGCTTCCCAGTCTTTTTCAAAGAAGGCGAACTTCTTCGTGTTGAAGCCAGCGAAGTAGTGGAAGATACCGCCCAGGAAGAACACCGCGCCGAAAGCGACGTGGTTGCCAGCCATGGAAGCGGGGGTGATGGGTCCGAACATGTCGAAGCTCAGACCGGTGGGGGCCAGTTTACCTTCGGGTCCAAGGATGCCGTAGAAGGCCATATGGAGACCCCAAAGGGTGGCGATCAGAGCGAAGAAGTGGAATTGAGCAACCAGGGATTTGCCCATGGTGACCTTTTCCAGGAACTTCTCTTCAGCAGGGGATTTGATGTGTCCGACGCCCCAAAGAATAATAGCAGCAAGCAGGTGCATACGAGCAACGAAGAGCGCGTCGGGGCTCAGCGCGGTCGCATCCATACCCAATTGATAAAGACGAGCATAAAACATGGTGGCGGGGGCCCACAGAACACCTTGAGTCGCGGGATCCCAGCTCAGGTGGTGAACAAGAATGAAGGATACCATAGCGGAAATGTTGCCCAGGTGGTTGATGTGGGCTTTCAGAACAGCACCCCGTGTGGCGGGCACTTTGTCTTTGAAGTATTCAAAGACCTGGGCCCGGGGGTTAAATGCCATTTCGGCAGTGGCCATCAAACACGACCTCCTTTTCAGACTTTTTGGAATGTTGGGTGCAGGTCAGCAGACGGTTCCCCGGGCTGGCGTAGTAAAAGATTGTATTATGGCCGTATTCCCATTTGGAAACCTTCCGCGGCACCCCGTCCGTTGGATCTCTGTCCCCTTCCCACCTCCTTGTTTTCGGCCGACCAAAGGCAGTCAGCCTTTGTCCCCCTTGAAGGTTCACTACAATGATGCAAGACCATGATGTCGATTTATTTGAGGGTAAACGCCGCAACCATCATGGAGAGGATAAAAAAACTGTTTGCTGTGGCGTTGTACCAGGGGGCCAACCGTTTGGGGTCTTGCTTGAGTTTTGGCTGAAAAGGCAACTGGGCCATCAGCAGCGCGATGAGGACGGCGCTGCCAAGGATATGTCCCTGGGCGGCAATGTACAGGGCCGCCATCAGTTGAGACGCCATGAGCATGTACAGGGCGATCTTGACGCCGCCTTCCACACCGTACATGACAACCATCGACCGCAGCCCGCAGGCGATATCGCCCTCAACGCTTTTAAAGTCGTTCATCGTCATGAAACCGTGAGAACCGATGGCATAGATAAAGGCGACAATCGTCTGCTCCATGGTCACGCTGTCAAAGAGGTAATTGCCGGCGATCCAGGGCAAGGTCACGTAGGTGAGCGCGCAGGCCGTATTGCCGAACCAACCGTTTTGTTTAAGCCGCAACGGCGGCGCGCTGTATATGTAGGCAATCAGCAGACCGGCGATGACCAGTAAGAATATCTCGATGCGAAAGGCGATGTACGATAAAACCAGCGCCGCTGTCGATAGCACGGCCACGTTTGTCAAGGCGAGCCGTTTGAACAACGCTGGGAAGCGAGCACAGGGACGATCAGGCTCGTTGATGGCATCTACATCGGCGTCATAGTAGTCGTTGATCGATTGGCCCATTCCCAGGACCAAGGGTCCGATGACAACCATCAGCAAGACACTTCGCAGGAAGGTATCCACGCTCAGATCGGCGCCGGCGGCGCCGATGACGCCACAACCGACAGACCAAACGGGACCAATCCATGTCAGAGGTTTTGTCAGTTGAAGGCGTACCCGCCAGATGGAGAGCGGCTCCTGCGTGGGGCGGGAAACGGTAGCGTTTTGGCTTTGGCGATTGATGTCGACACTCATCTCGGCACACCCACTCTTCTCTTTTTCGGGAGCCTAACGGGTCTTATCATCTGTATATGTATTGATGGACTTCTCTCAATATGTCACTACCTTGGAAGATGTTCCTACCCATTACACGCTCAATCGTATCTCATAGACACAGGCCGCTGCGCCAGCGGCGCTGCAGGTCTTTTCCGTGACAACGGCTCTATCATCGATGATGGTGCGTATCAGGGTTTGAAAGGTGCCTTCGTAAAAGGCGCAGATCGGTTCGCCCGCTGACATTCCCCGGCAGGAGACACAGCGTTCGATCATGATCTTCGGATTTTTTTCAATTGTGAAACTGTATTCGCCAGTCCCCACAAAGGTCCAGGCGTTCTTTTCAATCGCAGCAAGAAGCATTTTCAGACCGGAACGAACGGGCAGTATCCCCAGAATCCACTGCACCGGAACGGGAATCCGATGCTTCAGGAGGTAGGCGGCCGTCAGTTCACCGGAACGACGCAACAGTTGGGTCAATTCCTTGTCGCCAAAACAGCTTTGAATCGATCGCACCAGCTCGTTGAACTGCTGCTCATCTACCATCTCTGCGGGGAGTTTTTCTGTCAAGTCGCTCCGTCCGATATTGACTAAAAATTCCGCCGTCTTACTGTCTCCGTAGCGCTCTTTTAAAGCGGCTACCGTTTGAATGATTGAATTGGGGCCGATCTTGCCGTATGTATTGGTAGCGATGTTGTTCACCCCTCAACAAAAGAGGAGCCGTCGAACACAGGCGTTTGTGGTTGAATTATACAGCATAATCCAACATCGATCAACCTTTTGCATTCGCAAACTCCTTAAAAATCTTATACTTAGATTCCTCAACCATCCCTGTTTACCCTTTAGGGATTCATTATCCAGATAAAGTAGTTGAGCACCGCCTCATAGCCGACACGAAAAAAATAAGGAATCATCAGGATTCCAGCCCACTTGGAGAGACGATAAAAGTAATAGGCTGTCGCCAACACGGCGCCTTCCAAAAGAATAATCTCAATAAGTGCGACAGAGGGGGCGTGGAGTTCAAAAAATACCCACGACCACATGATATTCAAGAGCAACTGAGCGAAAAAAAAGGCAAGGGCCAATCGCCGGTCCCGTTGATCAGGCTGACGCCAGACGAGGAAGAAGGAAATGCCCATCAGGGTATAGAGGAGCGTCCAGACAGGGTAAAAGGCATCGTTGGCGGGGTTGAATTCGGGTTTCGCCAATCCAGCATACCAGACGATCGATTGAATGGTAAATTTCGCCCCGATCAGGCTGGCGATCTGGCAGACGGCGATGCTGGCGACAAGTCGAATCCCATCGATCGCTGTGTTCATCGTTGTCCCCCATCGCTCCGGCCTCGTCTCCGCCGCCCCCACCGCGTTGTTCAAGTCAGACGAGATTAGCGCTTTTTCATAGCTGCGGTTGTGTATGGCAAACCCTCCCTCGCCGATTACTCAAGCCACTTAATCTCTTTTTTGACGCGGCCGGTTTGTTTATCATGGCGGTAAACAAACCGGATAAAGCCGTACCCGCCAACAGCCAGACCGAATAAGGCAAAACAAACGGTCCATGCGCTCGCCGGGTCGCCGGCGATGCTGCGTCGCACAACCGTCAGGGCGAGGTCCAAGAAAAAGGTGGCTACGCCAGCAAAAAACAAGAGGAAGACCAGATGTCGCCATTGCCATAGCAGCATTACAGTCTTCCTCATCATCATTACCTCCAGTTGGTGTCGTTTCTGCCCGTCTCTTGTTGTCCTGATCGTTACATCATGGGATGACTAGTTTTTGCTTTTTTCACCGTCAGCAGCAGCTTTGTCTTTCGACTCAGCCTTCCCTGCTTCTTTCTTCGCCGCAGGATCGTAGGGAACCTGCTTGTTGCGCAAAAATGAGACAACATTTCTAATATCCTGCGAATCCGGATAGGGCGGCATGTTTGTGCCGGGGCGACCGGAGGTGATCGAGTGGAGAATGAACTCATCGGAAGCGGAATTCAGGAAACCGGGGTCAAGCAAAGCAGCGCCGATGCCGCCTTCGCCCTTCTGTCCGTGACAGGCTGCGCAAGCGGTCTTGTAGTACGCTTCCCCCTTCACCGGATCACCGGCCACCTTCTCACCCTTTTCAACGGGAGCCGGGATCTCGGGGTGCCAGGAACGGATGTTTTTGATGATCAGGCTGACCTTTTCATCAGGCAGTTTTTGGGCGTCAAAATGGGGCATCGCATTTTTTTCCAGGCTGGGTCGACCCATACGGATCGATGTCAGCAGGTATTCATCAGAGGCCGCCTTCAGCAGCCCTTCGTTGTTCAGCGTAGCCGCCTTGACACCCTGAACGCCCTTCCCGTCATCACCGTGACAGGAGGCGCAATGGGTCTTATACAACTCATGACCCCGCTCCAATTCCCCTTGGGCCTGCCAAGCGGGCGCCAGCAGGATACCGGCCAGGAGAAGGCCCGTGGAGCCGAACATGACGATTTTACGGGTTCCCAATTTGTCTCCCCCTTGTCCTTATCGAAATCCGTGCTAGCCGCCGATTTTCAGCGTAGCCCCCAAGTAGGTCAGGATGCCAACGACGATCATCATGACAGTGAAGACAGCAACGCCGATGGGTCGCTTGGCCGGATGACGCTCCTTGCCCCGTTCCAACCAGGGCACAAGGAAGAGCGCCAGGATCATCAGGCCGGGAATTACGATGCCCATCAGCTTGTTGGGAACCTTCTCCAGGATGACGTAGGCCCAAAGGTAGTACCACTCCGGCTTGAGGCCGATCGGGGTGACGAGCTTGTCCGCCGGTTCAGCCATCTCTTTCGGCAGCACACCTGCGAGGATGAACAGCACGCCGACAAAAGCCATTGCCAGGGCCGCTTCTGTGGTGATGTGAACCGGCATAAAAGGAACGGTAAACCGCTTCTTCTGGTTATCCATAGGGGCGACCTCCTTTTACATCGGATCCGAAATGCCCTGGACCCGGATCATGATAAAGTGGGCTACCAAGAAAATGATAGCAACAGCGGGCAGGATCATGACATGGAGCACATAGAACCGGCTGAGCATCTCGGCCGTAACCTTGATGCCGCCCTGCATCATGATCTTCAGGGTCGGACCGACGACCGGGAGGGTGTTCGCCGTCTCGGCGCCGATGACGGAAGCCCAGTAGGACAACTGTTCATAGGGCAGCAGGTAGCCCGTGAAGGCCAGCGCCAAGCTGAGAACCAGCAGGAAGCATCCGGCGACCCAGTTCAGTTCCCGCGGCCGTTTGAAGGCGCCCGTGTAGTAGACGCGCAGCATGTGCAGGAAGACGAGCAGGATCATCAACTGGCAAGACCAGTGATGCATGGAACGGATGACAGAACCGAAGCGCACCTCGTTGGTGATCATCTGAACACTCGTGAAGGCCGCTTCCGGCGTGGGTTTATAGTAAAAAGCAAGAAAAATGCCGGTGAGGCACTGGACGATAAAACAAAGCAGGGTTAACCCGCCGAGGCAGAAGAATATGTTCAACGTATGAGAGGGCACGGGGTGATCGGCGACGTCCTTCGCCACGTGGCCGATGCCAGGAAAGCGTTCTTCCAACCACTTCATTCGTTACGCAGCCCCCTCTTTGACAATGATATCGCCGTTTTCTTTGACTTCCACAGCGAGGCGGACAAGCGGCTTGGGCGGCGGACCGCCGACATTGATGCCTTCCGGGCTGAATTCGCCGCCGTGACAGGGGCAAACGAGCTTCTTCCCTTCCAGGCTGCCTTTGGGCACGTCAACGGTGCAGCCGAGGTGGGTGCACTTCAGGGTGTAGGCGATGACTTGGTCCTTGACCTTGATGGCCATGCAGGGGATGTCATTGTAATCGAAGCGCAACGCTTCCATCGGCTTCAGTTCGGCGAGGGTGCCGATCTTTTTGGGAGCGGGCGGTTGCAGCAGGGAGTCGGGAGGATAGACATACTGACCGACGGCGGCCAGGGGAGCGCCAAGAGCGGCCAGCGTCGGGATGGCGATGATCCCGCCGAGGAATTTCCTTCTGGAAACGTTCGAATCCATCAGTCTTTTACCTCCTTATATCCGGTGCCGTCAAAAACGGCCACACGGAACGAGTAGAGGGACACGCCGAAATCGACGAACAACAGGCCTATGTAAACGGCAGCACCATTGTAATCGCCGACGGCCCATTTCTTGACCATGAGAAAGAGCAGCGCAACCGCGATCAGGGACAGCACGATCAGATTGATCATCCCTGCTTTGTAATCCGGCGCTTTCAAAAATACCCCCCCTTAACTTGCATACCGGTCATCGCCGGCGAATCCTTGTGTAACCTTTTCCCCAACCTTGTCCCAACAGACTGACAGTAGTGGCGGCTCACAGTCCCTCCTCCCGAATCCGCTTTTGCTTGTACATTACGTCGTCTCAACCGGAATGATTCCGGCGGAATGAGAGGAGTGGGACATCGTCACCAACGGTTCCGGAACAGGTGTCACCGGCAGCCAGTCTTACATTTTCCCGCTAAAGTATAATAACACGTTCCTTTTTCCCTGTATAGAGCATAGACAAAAGTACTACGCATACGTGATAGGCCGCACAAAAAAGAGCCCCTTTCGGAGCTCTTTCCCACTATGTACTCTAACCGGCGCAAATAAAAACAAATTATTTCTTTTCGGCCAGGAACTTGGCAACGGCCTTTTTCTCGTCGTCGGAGAGAGTGGTAGCGGCGGGCATGGTCGCTTGCAGACCTTCGCCGGAGGGGTTCACGAGGATCTTGTAGATCTTTTCCTCGTTGTACTTCTTGCCGACTTCGCCCAGGTTGGGGCCGACTTCCAGAGCGCCTTCGGTGCCCAGCTTGTGGCAGGTGATGCAAGCGCCTTTGCCGGTGAAGAGGGCTTTGGCGTCTGCGCCAGCGGCAGCCGGAGCAGCGGTCGGCTTGTCTGCCGGAGCGGGAGCCGGGGCAGGAGCCGAAGAGGGAGCCGGAGCCGGTTTCGCAGCGTCAGGAGCCTTGCTGCCGCTGTTGCACGCAGTCAAAGCGACCATGCTGAGGCCCATGACGGCGGCGATACCGATAAGCTTCAGGTTTTTCATTGTGTTTTCACCTCCTTGCTGAATCAACAGCAATTTCATTGTAAAGAACCAGATAAATATCCTCAACGCCCGAATTGGGGCGTTTTCGGCAACATGGACCCGTTTTTTCAGTCTTTTTTCAGATATGCTTTGTATATCGTTTAATAAATATTTGTTAAAAATAATTGCCAATATAATTCCAATTGTGACACCTGTTGCCTAACCGGCGCTGTTCTGCCGCGTTGCCTCGACGACATGCAGCCGCATGGGCGCGTGCTTTTGACGCTGGCCGGGCACATCGAGGCAGAAGAGGTTTTGCAGGATCTCCGAGTACAGGTGACCTTCCGGTGTCGCCGCATACTGCCGCAACTGGGTGATCGGGTCATGAAGCAGTTGATTGACGATGGAACTGGCCAAAGAGCCGACAAGCTTCTTTTCCTTTTCCGTCAGGTGCTTCAACTTGCCCAGCGCCCGATCCAGTTCCTTTTCCCGGATCTGGTTGCCTTTTTGCTTCAGCGAGACGATGGTGGGGATGACGAAGAGGGAGTTCAGCCAACGGAGAAACTGGGCGATCTCGCTCTCGATGATCTCCTCCGCCTCAAGGGCTGCCTTCCGTCGCTCCTCCAGGTTTTTATCGATGACGTGTTGCAGGTCGTCGATGTCGTAGAGGTGAACCCCGGAAACCTGGGCGACCTCGGGATCGATGTCACGGGGCACGGCGATGTCGATGAGGAACACAGGCTTGCCGCCTCGTTTCTCCATCACATCCTCCATCATGGGTCGACGGATGACGTAATGGGTGGCCGCCGTGCAGGAGATGACGATGTCGGCCTCAGCCATCCGCTCATGAACCTGATGGAAGGGGATCGCTTCGCCGTTGCAGCTTTGGGCCAGTTCCTGCGCCTTCTCGACAGAACGGTTGGCGATGATGATCTTTTCCACACCCTGAGCGACAAGGTGTTTCAAGGTGAGGACACTCATCTTGCCGGCGCCCAGCACCATGGCCGACCGGCCGGCGAGGCCGCCGAAGACCTGTTCTGCCAATTCCACGGCGGTATAGGAGATGGATACGGGATGTTGGTCGATGCCCGTCTCCGAACGGACCCGTTTGCCGACGGTGATGGCCTGCTGGAACAGGGTGTTGATGATGCCGTTGCTGGCCCGCTCATTGCAGGCCCGCTGATAGGCGGTGCGCACCTGTCCCAGGATCTGTGTCTCGCCAAGCACCATCGAGTCAAGGCCCGAGGCGACGCGGAAGAGATGCCGGATGGCGTCGTAGAGCGTATGTACATAGAAATAATTCGAGAATTCCGACGGCTTCAAACGTCCCCGTTCGATGACGAAGCGTTTCACCGCCGCCAGTCCCGCCTCCATGTCAGTGCATGCGCCGTAGATCTCTGTCCGGTTGCAGGTGGCAACTATGCAACAGCCTTCAATGCCGTTCATGCCTTCCAATTGGGTTAGTGCTTCCGCGATTTGTGGTTCAGTAAAAGAAAGCTTCTCACGGACCTCCACAGGCGCCGACTTGTGGTTTAGCCCGACTGCAAAAATGAACAATGGCACCACCCTCTCATTGCTATGGAAATGCGAGCCTTGTCCAGTGATGACAGGAGCGCTCGCCGCAACAAGCACAACGGGCGCGAAATTAAATCCGTACGAATCATCCGTCCTTCATCATTTTACTCGATCCGATCGATTTGTAAAAGCCCCGAATAAAAATTGCTTATATTTTTTCTTGGCTTTGTAGCACCTGCGGGGATCGGTGTTCATGGCCGATCGGCGCGAAATCAGGGAATTGCGGCGGGTCTGTTCGCTATGGATTCCACAGGGGCTCGTTCGATCACTGCACGGGCCCACAACAAAAACGCCTTTCCGTCAGCCGGAAAGGCGTTTGTTGCAAAGATGGTGACCCGTAGGGGATTCGAACCCCTGTAACCGCCGTGAAAGGGCGGTGTCTTAGACCGCTTGACCAACGGGCCGCTGTTTTGGTAGCGGTGGTAGGATTTGAACCTACGACACTACGGGTATGAACCGTATGCTCTAGACCAACTGAGCTACACCGCCAAATTTGGTTGCGGGGGCAGGACTTGAACCTGCGACCTTCGGGTTATGAGCCCGACGAGCTACCAACTGCTCCACCCCGCGTCAATCAAAGGACTGCTTTCGCCGTCGACCACTGTATTATGCCACAGTCGACCTTGTTCTGTCAAGACTTAAGGTAAAATAAAAAAACAACGTAATGACGGGTCAAGTTAATATAAAATAGTACTGTCGATAAGAACTGACGGAGGTGCCCCCTTGTTACACTCACCACGCATGTTGGCTGGCCTCTGGGCCGGCAAGACGGCGATCTGGCTGACCCGCCGCATCGGGCACGGCGGCACATCCTTCCCCGGCGGCCTTGGCCGGCGCATCGCCCCCGGACTGCTTTCCGCCCTGGCTGCTCAGTTGAAACAGGGGGCCATGGTGATCACAGGAACCAACGGCAAAACGACCACATCGAAGATGCTCGCCGAGATGATCGCCGCGTCCAAACTGACGCTGACCCACAACCGAGCCGGCGCCAACCTGGTCGGCGGGATCACGGCCGCCTTCATCGAATCGGCCAGCGTGGGCGGCTCCATCGCCAGCGATCTGGGCGTCATCGAGGTCGATGAGGCCACCATCCCCCAACTGGTCCGGGAGGTGCGCCCGAAGGGTGTCGTCGTGACGAACTTCTTCCGCGACCAACTGGACCGCTTCGGCGAGTTGGACAAAACGGTCACCCTTGTGGAATCCGCCTTGGCGGCGCTTCCACCGCAATCGGTGGCCATCCTCAACGCCGACGATCCGCTGGTGGCCTCCATCGGGCGTCACTACAAGGGACGGATCGTCTACTTCGGCATCGATGATCGCTCCTACGGCAGCCGGGAGATGACCCAGTCGGCAGAGACGCGCTTCTGCCGGCTCTGCGGCCACCCGCTCGTCTATGACTGGTTTTTCTTCGGCCAACTCGGCCACTACCGCTGCGACCACTGCGGCTTTGCTCGGCCCCAGCCGAAGATTCACGTCTCCCAGATCGAACTGAAAGGGGAAGACGGCTCCGCCTTCACCGTCCACGCTCCCCAAGGAAGCTGGCGCGTCGAACTGTCCACCCCCGGCTTCTATAACATCTATAACGCCCTGGCCGCCACGGCTGCGGCGCTCCGGCTCGACCTGCCCGAGCGCTCGATCCAGGCCGGACTGCAGGGCTACCGCACGAACTTCGGCCGCATGGAGCGGCTGGAACTGGACGGCGGACGCCGCGCCTTTCTCGCCCTGATCAAAAACCCCACCGGCTGTGACGAGGTGCTGCGCACGCTCACCCAAAACCGGGGGCCGAAGCGCCTGCTCGTGATCATCAATGACAACGCCGCCGACGGCCGCGACATCTCTTGGCTCTGGGACGCCGACTTCGAAGCCCTCGCCCCGGTCCTGCCGGAACTGCGCAGCGTCGCCACCTCGGGCTTGCGCGGCGAAGACATGGCCCTGCGCCTCACCTACGCCGGCGTGGCAGCCGACGCCCTCACCTACGAGCCGGACGTCAGCCAGGCCATCGCCGCCGCCCTGGAGATGACCGGCCCCGACGAGACCCTCTACATCCTGCCGACCTACACAGCCCTGCTGGAGGCGAAGACGGCTCTGTCCAACCTGGGCCATTCGCCCCGCTACTGGGAGGAATAGCCGATGGTTCAAAACGACCGCCGCGCCCTGCGCCTCGTCCACCTCTATCCGGACCTGCTCAATCTCTACGGGGACCGGGGCAACATCATCACCCTGCTCCGGCGCTGCCAATGGCGCGGGATCCCCCTCACCGTCGAGCGGGTCTCCCTCCATGACCGTTTCGCCTTTGCCGACGCCGACCTGGTCTTCATGGGCGGCGGTTCGGACCGGGAACAGACACTGCTCTTCCAAGACTTTCAACAGCACAAAGGCCCCGCGCTCGTCGAGGCCGCCGAAGCGGGTTTGCCGCTGCTCTCCGTCTGCGGCGGTTACCAGCTCCTGGGCCGTTACTACCGCACCCACACGGGCGAGGAGATGCCCGGTTTGGGCTTTTTCGACGCCTGGACCGAGGCGGGCTCCACACGCCTGATCGGCAATGTGGTCGCCGAAGCGCCCCTTCTCGGCGAAGGCATGGGCCTGGTGGGTTTTGAAAACCACTCGGGCCGCACCTTCCTCGGCGACCGCGGCGGCATCCAACCCCTGGCCCAGGTGATCGCCGGCCAGGGCAACAACGGCAAAGACAAGGGAGAGGGCGCTGTCTATAAAAACGCGATCGGCACCTACCTGCACGGCCCCGTGCTCCCGAAAAATCCGGCCCTCGCCGACTGGTTGCTCGCCCGCGCGCTGGAACGACGCTACGGCGACGGCAGCCTGACGCCCCTCGCCGATCGCTGGGAGCAGAGCGCCCACGACGCCGTCGCGCGCCGCTTCGCCTCCCGGTAGCCAACCACCTCCCAGGCCCTGCCTGTGATGGGTGTTGCCCCGGCTGCTGCGACTCATCGGCGGCGCTATCCGGTGGAATTACCGAGCACGCTCATCTTCCGGCGGCCACTGTCCCGCTGCCCGTCGTTTGAGGGCGCAGTGGAGCAGGTCGGTCTCACTGGCGATAAAGCCGTCACCGTTGGCAGACTCCAGCAGCGTCTCCAAGGCCAACAACCCGGCCAGGATGATGTCGGCCCGCTCCGGCTGCAGCCCCGGCGTCTGCCGCCGCGCCTCCAAATCGAGAGCGCGCAGCCTGGCGCCGATGGCGCGCAGCCGCTCCAGGGACAAGAAATATCCCTGTACTCTTTCCGGATCGTAAAGGGTTAGTTCCAGGGCGATGGCCGCCGCCGTCGTCGCCGTGCCGCCCACCCCCACAAGCACCGGTTCTCCGCCAAGGTCGCGCAGGCGCCCGATCGCCTCAGCGGCCGGCGCCCAGAGCCGGGCCACGTCCGCTTTGCCCAAACGGCTCTCCGTCAACCGGACGGCGCCCAGGGGAAAACTCCGCCGCCACCAGTCACCGTTGCGAAAAACCACTTCAGCGCTGCCGCCGCCGATGTCGACAACGACAGGGATCCGCCCTTCCACAAGTTCGCCCGGCAGCCCGTCGACGGCGCCCTCATAGCTGAGATGTCCCTCCCGCTCACCGGAGAGGATGGTCACCGAAAGGCTGAGTTCCTCCCCCACACGGCGGCAAAAAGCGACGCCGTTGCCCGCTTCCCGAACAGCGCTCGTGGCAAAGGCCGCGACCTGGCCCGGTTGAACGCCGAAGGAGGCCATCGCCTCCAACCCTGTGGCCAGCACATCGAGCGTGCGTTGCACCGCCTCGGGATGCAGATCGCCGCTGCGGGCCACCTCGCGCCCCAGGCGGGTCGTATCCAAGCGTCGCCACAGCGTCTTCAGGCCTCCCTCAGTCAGCTCTGCGGCCAGGAAACGCACCGAGTTGGACCCAATATCGATGGCGCCCCATCGATTGTTCTTTCCTCTCATTTCTGTCGCCTCCCCCTATAGGAAAAAGCATTTCCGTCGCCTATGGACGGAAATGCTTTTTTTAATCGCGAATCTCCTGGGTATGCTGAACTTCCTTCTTCAGGGCGTTGCCGGGGCGGGTCCGCACGACCATCATCTCCCCCGGTTTCACCAGTCCCAACTGTTGCCGGGCCACCTGCTCCACATAGGCGTCTGTGGCGAACCACTGTTTATCCTTCTCTAGCTGCTGTCGCTCAGCCCGCACCTGTTCCAGTTCCACCGACAGCCTGTCCGACTCGCGGACCAACTGGCGTTGCTGCAAAATGGGCGGGATCGCCGCCAGCGCGAACAGGCCGATGACGGCGGCCACAAGGGCCCACTTTTTGCCTCTGCTGATGCCTTTGTCCGCGCGCCGCTGTCGCCGCGGACGCCCTTGTTCCGAAGATTCCCGCACTTGCTGTTGCCGCTGCGTCTGCTGCTGCTGTTGTTGTTCCGTCTGTGCCGGCTGCGCCAACCGCCTCACCCCTATCGGGAGACTTCCCGTAATAGTGGGGCTTTCGGCGCGACGCCTCAAAAATCCTTCCTCTTCGATGCAGGGTGTGGAAAAGATTTCCCCAGAGCCATCAGCGGGACTTATGGCGTGGGCGGCTGTTTCGGCGGCCGGCGCCATAAGGCGCGCAGGCGGCCGGAGAACCGTTGGCCCATGCCTGCCGTTCCTCGGCCCAAGCGGCGACGAAGGACTGCCGTTCGTTGTCCGAAAAACTGGCGGGATTGATTCGACATCCGCCCCAGGCGCGCCTTCCCATGACTCGCCGCTTTGCGCAAGGGCGTCCAGAGGCGGTCGCGGCTCCACCGGCGGCACCTGCCTCCCGTCAAATAGAGCCAGCGGAGCGCCCTTCGGCCGGAGCGGTAGAGCAAGATAAAAGGGAACGTCACCAGGTACCCCAAGGTTTGCAGCAGATGGAGGATCAGTTCCAGCATGCCCTCCCAAAAGGCGCGAACCTCCTCGGTCATATAGCGGTAATAGACAGCCAGTCCGCCGGCCAACCCGAGAAAAACGTAGAAGCGAACCTCCCCCCAGTGACCCCAGAGGAGCAGCAAGAAAAACAGCCCCGCGCCAATGATCCACATGAGCACATCGGCGACAGCGACCCACCACCTTCGCCGGCCCACCCGCACCAGCGTCCGGTACAGGTCAAAAGCCGTTCCAAGAACCAGACCGCCCACAGCCGACAAGACAAACCCGTAGACCTGTTGGACTACCGGCGTCACGGCCATCCCCCCTTACCCCCTGGCGACTAGCGCAACAGGCGCTCCAGCAGGTTCTTGCCCTTCTGCTTCAGATTCTGGGGAGACTGCTCCTCCACATATTGGACCGAGTCGATCCGGCCCTCCACCGACAAGATTTTATCATCCAGGTTCAGTTGCGTGATCTGCAACCCCTCGCCGCGCAACAGCAAGGGACCGCGCACCGTCGCCATGTAGATCTCCACCTCGTCAAAAGCGCCTACCTGGGTGACGCCGCGGATGGTGATGCTCTTCCGGTCGGTGACGGCAAACCCGTGGGCTTTATCGCCATGAACATCCATAGGAAGTTCCTCCCTTTCCCCCAAAAATAAATACGCCTCCCCAACATGGTTATGTGGGCAGGCGCATGATGTAGAACAACGGACAACCGGCAGGGCCGGTCAATCGCGGGAAAGGGCCTCCTCGGAGAGAAGGCGATAGAGTTCTTTCGCCTCGTCAACGCGCGCATTCTCCTTCACATCGACGATCTCCACCTCGATGCGTTTTTGCGGGAACTGCAACACCAGCCGATCGCCCGGCGAAACCTCCGTTCCCGCTTTGGCCGGCCGTCCATTGACGGTCACGCGGCCGCCATCGCAAACCTCTTTGGCCAAGGTGCGCCGTTTGATGATGCGCGATACTTTAAGGTATTTGTCGAGACGCAAAGGAATCCCCCCAATAATGAAAATCAGGTTCCCTGCGGAAACCTGACTCCAACGCCTATGGTCTATCCTGGAAAAACTTATGCTTCGACGGCGTCGCGCAGCGCTTTTCCCGCCTTGAAGGCTGGCGTTTTCGACGCCTCTATGGTAATGGTTTCGCCCGTTTGGGGGTTGCGACCGGTCCGCGCTTTCCGTTCGCGGATTTCGAAAGTCCCAAAACCAACCAACTGCACCTTGTCTCCCGCTTTCAAGGCCTCTTCCACCGCAGTGAAGAAGGCATTGACGGCTTTTTCGGCATCCTTCTTGGTTAGTTGGGCCTTTTCGGCGACCGCACTCACCAATTCGGTCTTATTCACCGTTACCCCTCCTAGTATTCATTGCTGTAAGCTAATTCGCTACGGACCCATCTTTTCCTTCCGGGTTGTTAATATTTTCGACTTTTTAAGCCAAAATATTCCTCGCTGACCAGTCTGGTTCGCTCAATCTCGCCCGTTTTCTCGCTCCCGTTGCTTCGCTTGCTCCCAGTAGACATCCAGTTCCTCGAGGGCGCAGCGGGCCATCTCCCGGCCGTCCCGGCGGCAGCAATCTTCGACAAAGCGGAAGCGGCCGATGAACTTGTCCACCGTCCGCTGCAGCGCCTCCTCGGGGTTCACCCGCAAAAAACGGCTCACATTGACGACGGCAAAGAGCAGATCGCCCAATTCATCGCGAAGGCGGGAAGCGTCCCGGCTCGCCAGAACCGTGTCGAGGGGCGCATCGAGGCCGCACTCGGCCCCAGGGTATCCGGCCGCCTCCAACAGTTCCCCCCACTCTTCGCGCACCTTGGCCAGGGGCCCCTTTTCGTCGGGCCAGTCAAAGCCGAACTGGGCGGCCTTTTTTTGCACCTTTTCTGCGCGCAGCAGCGACGGCATGGCCGTCGATACCCGGTCAATCCCGGAGGGGCTCCCGGCGGGCTTGTCCCCTTTTTCCTTGGCCTTGATCGCCTCCCAGTTGACCAAGACCTCATCGGCGTTGGCCACCTTCGTGTCAGCAAAGACATGGGGGTGACGGCGGATCATTTTTTCGGTGATCGTCTCGACGATCTCACCGATCCGGAATCGCCCTTCCCCTTCGGCGATCAGGCCGTGGAAGACGACCTGCAAGAGCACATCGCCCAGTTCCTCTTTTAGCTTGCTGTCGTCGTCGAGGTCGATGGCCTCCAGCACCTCATAGGCCTCTTCCAGCAGATAGGGCTTCAGACTCTGGTGGGTCTGCTCGCGATCCCAGGGACAGCCCTCGGGCGCCAGGAGCCGCCCCATCACCTCGACGAGCGGATCGAGGGCATATTGATCAGGGTTCTCGATTGCTCCCGCTCGCTCCCGCCGATCGACAGTCTCCCCGCTCTCCCCTGTCTCCGACATCGCCGCCGGCTGCGCCCCTGCCGGCAGGGGGGGCACATAGACACTGGTGAGGTGATCGACCCAGTCCAGTCGATCCAGTTCATAGAGAGGGATCTCGGCGATTCGCTCCTCTCCGGCGACTCCGGCGGCGCGGATCACCGTGATGGGGTGTTCATCGCCGTAGACGTCCATCAGGGTGAGCTTTACATCGGAGGCGACCCGCTGCGCATAGACCTGGGTGATCACCGTTCCCCGCCGGCGATCGAGGTCTTCCGGCGCGAGGTCCAATCCGTCCAACACGGTCAATCCCCGCGCCGGATCGAATCCCAGGGCCGTGTACAAGGCTTCGAGAAAGCTGACACCCGGGATGACCGCAACAGGCCAGCCGCGCCGCCGCGCCTCATCGAGCAAGAGGGCCACCGCCTTTTCACCGACCCGGGGATGGCCGGGAACGGCGAAGGTGATCGGCCCCAATTCAGCCGCTTCGATCAACCGGCGGGCGATCTCCCGGTAGAGATCGTCAAAGGAATCAGCCGATTCATAGAGGGAGTCGAAGGTCGCAAAAGCAAACCCCGATTCCATGAGATAGGGCACCGTCGGATGGATGGCGGTGCGCAGAAAAAGCCGGTCGGCCTGGCGCAACGCCTCCCATCCGGCCCGCGTCAGGTGTCCTGGATCGCCTGCGCCGAGGCCCACGACGGTGATCGCCGGTTGATTCAACGCTGTTCTTTTTTCTACCTGCATCATCTTATCTTCTTCCCCTGTAGCCTTTCTATCTTGCATGGTCATCTCTTCTGCATCCTTTTCTCGTTTCCCGGCAGGCTTTCCTCTCCCAAGGCGCTTAGGCGCCCCAAAAACGGCGATGCCAGGCGGCCAAGGGGGGGCCCACGCGCGGCAGCAGGGCCAGATCGCGTTCCTGGATGCCGCCGATGGCCAGCAGGGTCAGCCCATAGACCAACCCGGCCGACGCCACAGAAAGGGCCAGGCCGGCCCATTCGCCGGCCAGCGAGGCCAGGAAAGGCGCGCCGGAAATGGCATAACCCGCCATCATTGTAGCAGCGAGGGCCGGTTTGAGCAAGGCGGCCCCCCAGGGAAAGGCAAAACCGCCGCGCCAGCCGATATAGGCCAACACCAGCAGGGCCGACAGCAGAAAGGCGCCATTCGATCCCATTGCCGCGCCGATCAGGCCCCAGCGGGGGAGCAAAAAGAGGTTGCCGGCGACCTTCAAGGCGGCGCCCAGGGCGAGGGCCAGCACCGGAAAGGCGGTCCGCCCCATTCCCTGCAAGGCCGCCGATGCCACTTGATAAAACGCCGTGGGGATGATCGTCGGCGCCAGCCAGAAGAGCGGCTCGGCGGCGCCGGGCGCGTGAAAGAGCAGGTCGCAGATCGGCCCGGCCAAGGCGGCCATGCCAAAAGCCGCCGGCCAGGCGAGCAAGCCTGACAGGCGCAAGGCAGACCGGTATCGTTCCGCCGCCGCCAGACCATGGCCCCCCTTCCAGGCGCTGGCAATCGCCGGAACCAGGCTGGCGCTGACGGCGCCGGTGACAATGATGGGGAACCCGACCAGGGCGTTCGCCATCCCGGAAAACTCTCCGAACAAGGACGCCGCCTGGGAAGCGGAAAAACCGGCCGCCTGCAACCCTCGCGGGATCAACGCCGCATCGACCGTCTGCATGAGGGGGATGACCAGCCCGCCGAGGGAAATGGGCAACGATAAGACCAAGAGGGATTTCCACATGGCCACCCAATCGGCGCGACCTCCGCGGCCGCCCGCCAACGGACCGCCCATCGGACTGTCGAGTCGGCTCCTGCGCCCGGCCATGGCAGCTGCTGTTTCCGCCTGCCCCGCCCCGTAGGCACCACTATGTATCCTTCGACGCCAGTGATAAAAAAAAAGCCACAAGACAGCCAGACCCGCCATGCCGCCGGCGACGGCGCCCGAGGTGGCCCCGGCAGCGCCCACGTCGATGCCGTAACGGACCAATACCCCGCTGACGGCGAGGATGGTCGCCACACGCACGATCTGTTCCGCCACCTGGGACAGGGCCGTCGGCGCCATCTGCTGGTAGCCCTGAAAAAAACCGCGAAAGGCGGCCATCAGGGCGGTCAGCAGCACAGCCGGCGCAATCGCCCAGAGCGAGTAGAGGGTCCGGTCATCTCTCAACACCACATGGGCGATCGTCTCGGCAAAGCGGAGCAAGAGAAAGGTGGCGCCGCAGCCCAAGATGAGCAGAAGCCAGAAAGAGGCGAGAAAAAAACGGTAGGCGGCCGGGTGATCGCCCCGGCTGGCCCGTTCCGCCACCAGCACGGAGATGGCGACCGGCAGGCCGGCTGTGGCCAGGCTCAGGGCCACCGTGTAGACGGGATACACCATCTGGTACAACCCGACCCCTTCCGATCCGAGGATCCGGGCCAGGGGGATGCGGTAAAAGGCGCCGAGAAACTTGCTGACGATCCCAGCGCCCGTCAACCAGAGGGCTCCGGTAAGCAACCGCTGTCCGCCCGACGTCCACCACGTCGTCATGCGCCACCCTCCAAGCGCGACAAAGCATAACCGAACGGTTATGCTTTGGTAGTATCATTGTTCCATCTGTTTCGCGAGGAAACCGGCAGCCGTTTCCGCCAGTTTGATCTCCATGTCACCCATTTTGACATTCGGATCCTTGGATGCCAGAATAACGGCGCCGATGGGATCTCCCTCGGCAATGATCGGCGCTATAACTTCTGCTGAAAACTTACAATCAACTTCCTCTTCCGTCGACGGGCAACCTTTGCAATGGCTGTGCTCGCCCGGTTTCTGAATCAAAATGGCCTTCCGCTCTTCCATCACCCGTTCAACAGCGGGGCCGATCGGCTTGCCCAAAAACTCTTTCTTCGGGGCTCCTGCTACGGCGATGATATTGTCCCGGTCAGCGATACAGGCGATATGACCCGTGGCCTCGCTCAAGGAGTCCGCATATTCCTTTGCAAAATCCCCTAATTCGCCGATGGGCGAATATTTCTTTAGGATGACCTCCCCTTCGCGATCCACAAAGATCTCGAGGGGATCTCCTTCCCGAATGCGCAGCGTTCTCCGGATCTCCTTGGGGATCACCACGCGTCCGAGATCATCGATTCGCCGTACGATGCCCGTTGCTTTCATCCCTTCACCATCCCTCCTTTGTGGGCCGTGACTTTCGGGGTTCTGGTTCAGTGATAGTATATATCCGACGAGAAGGGGTTATTCATTTTTTTCCATCCATTGAAAAAAGCAATCCCCGAACCAGCGGCGGTCCGGGGACGTGTGAAGACAAGGTCTATTTTCTATGGGAGGGGTTATTTCCCAGGCTGGGCGTTGCCGGCGGGGGCGGGCGACGGGGCCGGAGCGGACCCTTGCGGCGCCTGGCCCTGCCCCTGCGGGGCCTGCGGCGTCGCCGGCGCTTCGGGGAGTTTCCGCTCGATCTTGGCATTCGCCTTCACATCGGCAAACCAGGACTCAAAGCGCTCCTGTTTGCGATCGGCGCCCAGATCGACACGGATCTGATCCTTCACCTCGTCAAAGGTCTGTTGCCGGGCTTCCTTGGTGTCGTCGACGCGGATCACATGGTAGCCGAAGTTGCTCTTGACGGGGGTCTTGGAAATCTCGCCTTTTTTCATGGCAAAGGCGGCGTCAGAAAACTCCTTAACCATGTCTTCGGCCGAGAAGTATCCCAAGTCGCCTTTGTTCTGGGCCGCGCTCGGGTCGATCGACTTCTGGGCCGCCAACTGGCCGAAGTCAGCGCCTTTGCCCAGCTCGGCGATGACGGCTTTCGCATCCTCCTCGGTCTTCAGGAGGATGTGGGCGGCCTTGACCTGCCGGTTCTGCTTGAATTTGACGGGGTTGTCCTGGTAATACTTCGCCACATCGGCGTCAGAAACCTGAATGTCGGCGGTGATGGCGTCATAGAGCCCGTTAAAGACGAGGCGGGAGCGAACGAGGTCGCGCAGTTCCGCCTCAGTCAACTGATACTTCTTCAGGGCTTCTTGGTATTCGGCGTCAGAGGGAAATTGCTTTTTCTCGTTGGCCAGTTCGGCCTCCACCTGAGAATCGGACACGTCGACGTTCCGTTTCTTCGCTTCCTGCAGGAACAGCTTTTCATCGATCATGCGATCCAGTTCCTGCCGTTCCAGGCTGGCGAGCATCTCTTTGTTGTTGGCGCCGCCGGCTTGGGCGAGTTCGTCCTTGTACCGGTTGATGCGCTTGTCCAGATCGGCCCGGGAGATCGTCTCCCCGTTCACCGAGGCCACCACGTTGCCGCCGCATCCGGCCACCGACAACACCAGGGCGCCCAACAGCGCAAGGGCGATCGTTTTCATTATCTTATTCAAAATGTCACGGCCTCCTATGATCATCTACGCCGATTATACCACCGCTTCTCCCCCCGGAGCAAGCCGAGGGGGCACCCGATCATTCCCAGGCATTTACCGCCTATTTGCGCGCCATGGGCGGCCATTTGGCAGGCTGGGCGCCTCGACCGGCGCCAACGCCGGCGCTGGCGCCGATGCTGTTGACAGTAGCCTTCCCATCAACGACGCCGTTCCCAACGGCCGCTCCGTCCGCTTCCTGGCCGCCGCCGGCGATGGTCGCCAGGGAGTGATCGAGGAGGCGGAGCAGTTCTCTCGACTTCAGGCGGCCCGGTTTGATCCGGATCTCAAAGCCCCCTGCAGCGGAAAAATTGACCTTGCGGCCCAGTTGCTGGACAAGGGCGGAAATCGCCTTGGCCTCCACCTTGGCATGGGGGAAGAAGCGGATGCGCAGTTCCTCTTTTTCCTGCTGCACCGCCGAGACGCCGGCCTGTAGGCCATAGGCCTTGATCCGGCTGAGCCGCACGAGGTTCTCCACCGGTTCGGGAAGATCGCCGAAGCGATCGACCATCTCCTCTTCCAGCGCCTCCACCTGATCGACGGCCCGCGCCGCCAAAAGCCGTTTGTAGAACTGAACCTTGGCCGATGAATCGGCCATGTACCCATCGGGGATGAAGGCGTCGACCTGAATCTCCACAAGGGTCTCCGGCGCCTCCTCGGGCTTGGCGCCTTTCAACTCCTGGATGGCTTCCTCCAAGAGGCGGCAGTAGAGGTCAAAACCGACCGAGGCCATCTGGCCGTGCTGCTCGGGACCGAGCAGGTTGCCGACGCCCCGGATCTCCAGGTCGCGCATGGCGATCTTGAAGCCGGAACCCAGTTCGGTGAACTCCCGGATGGCATGGAGGCGTTTCTCGGCCACCTCGGTGAGCACCTTGTCCTTGCGATAGGTGAAAAAGGCGTAAGCCAGCCGGTTGGAACGGCCGACGCGCCCGCGGAGCTGGTACAACTGGGACAGGCCCATCAGATCGGCGCCGTCGACGATCAGCGTGTTGACGTTGGGGATATCGAGACCGGTCTCGATGATCGTCGTGCAGACGAGGATGTCATACTCGCCCTCCAAGAAGTCGAGCATGACCTGTTCCAGTTGATCCTCCCGCATTTTGCCATGGGCGACGACGATGCGGGCGTCCGGCACGAGGACCGTCAGATCGCGGGCGATGCGATCGAGATCCTCAATCCGGTTGCGCACATAATAGACCTGGCCGCCCCGGTTCAATTCGCGGCGCACGGCCTCGCGGATCAGCTCGGGGTTGTATTCGACGACATAGGTCTGCACGGGGTAGCGGTCTTCCGGCGGCGTCTCAATGATCGACATGTCCCGCAACCCCACCAGGGACATGTGCAGCGTCCGCGGGATGGGCGTCGCCGACAAGGTCAGCACATCCACATTTTCTTTCAGGTGCTTGATCTTCTCCTTGTGGGCGACGCCGAAGCGCTGTTCCTCGTCGATGATCAACAAACCCAGGTCCTTGAAGGCCACGTCGTTGGAGACGAGGCGGTGGGTGCCGATGACGATGTCCACCTCGCCCGATTTGAGGCCTTCCAGAGAGACCTTCTGTTCCTTGGCCGAACGGAAGCGGGAGAGGACTTCGACCCGGACAGGGTAGCCGCTGAACCGCTCGCGGAAGGTGTTGTAATGCTGTTGGGCCAGGATGGTCGTCGGGACGAGGATGGCCACCTGTTTTCCGTCCTGGACGGCCTTGAAAGCGGCCCGGATGGCCACCTCGGTCTTGCCGTAGCCCACGTCGCCGCAGAGCAGGCGATCCATGGCCTTGGCCTTTTCCATATCTTCCTTGACCTCGGCGATGGAACGGACCTGATCGGGCGTTTCCTCGTAGGGGAAGGATTCTTCGAACTCCTTCTGCCAGAGCGTGTCGGCCGTGTAGGCGAAGCCGGGCTTGCTCTCCCGGGCGGCGTAGAGCTTGAGCAGATCGCCGGCCAGTTCGCGGACCGATTCCTTGACTTTCTGCTTGACCTTCTGCCATTCGTTGCCGCCCAGCCGGTAGAGCTTGGGGGCGACCCCTTCCGTGCCGACATACTTCTGGATCAGGTGGACCTGATCGGTGGGCACATAGAGGCGATCCTCGCCGGCGTAGCGGATCACCAGGTAATCCTTCTGGAAGCCGCCGACGAGCAGCTTTTCAACGCCCATGTAGCGGCCGATGCCGTGGTTGACATGGACCACATAGTCGCCGAGGGCAAGGTCGACGAAGGTCTCGATCTTCTGACCATCCCGCGCCGACTTGCGCGGCTTGCGCGGTCGTTTCTCGCGGCCGAAGATCTCAAAGTCGGTGATCAGGGCCACCCGGGCCTGCGCCCACTCAAAGCCGGCTTCCAACTGGCCCACGCCGACGGTCACCGTGCCGGGATGCAGTTCCGCATCGACACCCGGCGCCGCCTGGGCCTCGACGCCATAATCGCGCAAGGCGTCCCGGATGCGGTCGCGCCGGACCATGGAAGCCGCCAGGATCAAAACGGCGATCTTGCGCTTTTTATAGGCTTTCAACTCGTCGGCCAGCGTGTCGAGTTTGCCCAGGAAGGGGTGCATATGCTGGGCGCTGAACTGGATCGTGTCCTCGACGCTGACGCGCTCGATCTTTTTGGCCAACAGGGCCAGGTGAATCACCGTATGGCCCGCCATGTCACTCATGAGATCGCTGTAGTGGACATAGACGTTGCGTTGCGACGGCAAGACGCTGCCCGCCTCGAGCAGGTGAACGAAGGTCTCCGAAATCTCCTGCTCCTTCGCCTCAGCCGACTCCTTCAGCCGTGTCGGCTCGTCCCAAAAGACGATCGTCTCCGGGTGCAGGTAGCCGAGCAGGGTCACCTGATCCGGGTAAAAGAAGTGTTGAAACTGCTCCAACCCTTCCACCCAGATGCCCTCATCGAGTTGTTCCAGATAGCCGTCGACCTTGCCTTGCAGCCGTGACGCCGCCTCCTGGCAATCCGATTTGAGCAGCCGTTCCCGCGCCGTCGCCGCTTCCTTCTCCAGGGATCGCCGGCCTTGTTCCATCGTTTCCGGGGCCAGCAGCATCTCCCGGGCTGGACCGATCGCATAGCGGTCCTGTTTTTCTTTGGACCGCTGCGTCTCCAGGTCAAAGAGGCGAATGGAATCGATCTCGTCATCGAAAAATTCGATGCGCGCCGGCAAGCTCTGGGTGAGGGGATACACATCCAGAATTCCCCCGCGCAGGGAATACTGGCCCGGCGCCTCCACCATGGGCGTCCGCTGGTAGCCGAGGAAATGAAGGCGCTCCTGGATCTGGCTCAATTCCGCCGTGGCGCCGACGGCCAATTCGAGATCCCCCTGGGCCATCAAAGCCGGGGGGACGAGTTTTTTCATCAAGGCATCGATGGTCGTCACGACCGTCACCGGTTCCCGGCGAGCGAGACGGGACAGGACCGCCAAGCGCTGCGCCAGCAGTTCATGGCTGGAGGTGAGCACCTCGTAGGGCATCACTTCCGTGGCCGGAAAGGGAAGGACCTCCTCCTCGGGCAGCAGCGCCTGCAGATCCTCGGCGATGCGGCGGGCTTGCTGGAGCGAATGGGTGACGATGCAAAGGGGATGGCCCGACCGGCGGGCCAGCGTGGCCATCAGGGCCGTGCGCTGGCTGGCGGCGAGGCCGAAGACAGCCTGCTGCCCCCTCCCCCGCTTCCAACTCGACCACAGATGCTGAAACTCCATTGTCTGCGCGATATAATCAAAAAGGTTGCCAACAGGCGCCTTTTCGGCCATGGTCTCTCTCCTCTCGTCTCCTCCAGGCCGACTTTTGGGCAGGAAAAAAGGATCCCCCCGTTTCCCCGGCCCGGGGGGAAACGGCCGAATTCGTTCTCATTATATTGTTGCCCCGGTTGCGGGGTCAAGAAAAGGATGTTTCACGAAAAATGGAATTCGGTTACAATGAAATGCGCAAGGAAATGCGAAAAGATGAAAAACGACGAGGGCAGACAGGAAACAAAGGAGGTATCCCTTATGACCCTCGAAGGGAGAACATACAAAAGTCTTCTGGCAGAGACGCACAAGTTGCTGGAAAAGCTGGCCGATCATGACCAGCCCAGCCTCACGCACACACAGGACGTGGCCAGGGTTGTCCGCGGCTTTTTGCCCCACCTCGGCATCACCGGGGAACAGGCGCAACCGATCGTCCTGGCGGCGCTGCTGCACGACATCGGCAAGCTGCGCGTCGCCTCGGACATCCTGCAAAAGCCACACGGCATCGACCCTATCGAACAAATCCTGATCCAGGTGCACAGCGCCCACGGCGAGTCGCTCATCCGGGATACCGATCTCTTTCCGCCGGAAGTGGCCCAGATGATCGGCCAGCACCACGAGCATTTGGACGGCTCGGGCTACCCCAACGGCTTGAAAGGGGACGCCATCGTCTACGGCGCCCGCATCATCGGGATCTGCGACATCTTCGCCATGACGCAGGAGGACCGGATCACCCAAAAAGGACGCACCCTGACCGAGGCGATCGATTATCTCAAGAACCGAGAAAGCTGGTTCGATCCCGCTGTCTTTCGCGCCTTCATGGAGTATGCCGCGAGTCTGGCGGCTACAGGTTCCGAGCCAGCAGCAACGCGCTAAAGGCCATGAACAGGGCCGACAGGCGGTTGATGGCGCGCTGTAAGGCGACGCCCCGGGAGGAGCGGCCGACGCGGCGGCCGGCGAGCATCAGCAAGAAGAACCAGATCCAGGAGACAACGATGCAGGAAAGGGTGTAGGTCATTTTTTCTGCATGATCAGTATAAGCGACCGAGCCCGTCCCGATGACACCGATCGTATCCATGATAGCATGCGGGTTGAGAAGTGACACGGACATGGCGAAGAGGATCTGGCGGCCCGGCGTCCAACGGGTGACGTCTTTCGGCGCGGCGTCTGAGACGGCGCTGGTCGCGCCGGAGGCATCGGCACGATTTGATAGCGCCCCATCGTCCCGGTCGCTCGCGGCAGCCGACTGGGCCCGGCTCTCACAGCCCGGCCCGCTATCTCCGCTATCGCTCGCGAGGCCGGCCGGCTGGCTCTGCCAGGTCTGCCAAGCCATATAAACCAAAAAGGCGATCCCGCCCAGAATCAACAGCGCTTTGAACCCTTCCGCCTCAAACAAGAGCAACGAGACGCCCCCCACCGCCAGCGAGATCAACAGGGTGTCACAAAGGGCGGCGGTGATGACGGCGGGAAGAGCGCCCCATAGGCGCTGGTGACAGATCCCCTGATTGAAGATGAAGACATTCTGTACGCCCAAGGGGAGGATCAGCCCCAGGGCGAGCAAGAAGCCATGCAAAAAGGCCTGCAACAAAAAAAGCCCTCCCGGTACAGGCGAATTCCTCAAAGGGGGTATCGCGATGACGGAGATTGCCCGTCTCGCCGGACGGGAGGTCATCCTCTCGGCCCTTGTCGGCGCCCACAACTATCACCTGGAGGGCGCCGGCTCGGACGAGGATTGGAAGCATATCGTCCTGCCCAGCTTTGATGACCTCTACAGCAAGCGCGCCTTCGCGTCAGCGGAGACATCGCCCGATTGCGACTACACGGCCCACGACCTGCGCCGGTTCGCCGAACTGATCCGCAAGGGCAACCCCTACTTCCTGGAGATCCTGTTCAGCCGCCAGTGGCGCGTCCATGACCGGCACAGCGCCTTCGCCCAAGCGCTCTTGGCGCGCCGCGACCGCCTGGCGGCCATGAACCGCGCCGGGCTCTACCGGCATTGCCTGGGAACGGCGAAAGAAAAACTGCGCACCCTCCGCAAGGGCACCGAAACGACCCTGCCCTTGGTGCGGCGGTACGGATACGACACCAAAGAGGCGCTGCACGCCTTCCGCCTCCTCGATCTGGTAAAGCGCTACGCCGGCTTCGGCTGGGATTTCGACGCCGCCCTCCGGTATGAGGGCGAGCCGCGCCAGCAGATGCTGGCCCTGAAACAAGGCGGCGTCGCCGACAGCCGAATCGACGCCATGCTGGCGGAAAAATTCCGCGAAGCCGAGGCGCTGGCGCCGCGCTATCAGGCTGCGCCCCTGGACACCGACACTGCCGACTGGCTGGAAAAATCCGTCCGGCGTCAGGTGCGCCTGGCCCTGGCCGATGAACTGCGCGACGAGCGCTGATTGGGCAACCGTTCTACTCCGCCGGCGACGTGTCGCGGCTCTTGCCGCCGCCCTTCGCCGGTTTTTCCCCGGCGTTGAACCGGTTCATCACCTCGATGATGTCCCTGCGCAGCCACAGGGCCGCCGCATCGCCTCCCTGATCGATCATGGCCTTCACCGTCTCGCGCTCCTCGTCGGTGAAGCTCTCCAGCACATGGGCGGCAGCGGGACGGCGTCCTGCCGGACGACCGATGCCCATCTTCAGCCGGGGAAATTCCTCTGTTCCCAGCAGCGCGATGATCGACTTCATCCCGTTGTGGCCGCCGCTGCTCCCCTTCGCCCGGGCGCGCAGCTTGCCAAGGTTCAAATCCATGTCGTCATAGATCACCAAGATGTCCTCCGGCGGCAGCTTATAGAAGACGGCCATGGCCGCAACCGCCTGGCCGCTGAGATTCATATAGGTCTGCGGTTTGAGCAGGAGCACCTTCTCCCCGTCGACACGAGCTTCGCTGCAAAGCCCCTGGAACTTATCGCGGAACCCGTCGGCGCCCCACATCTCGGCCAGCCGATCGATGACCATAAAGCCGATGTTGTGGCGCGTCCGCGCGTATTGCAGGCCGGGGTTGCCCAAACCGACAATCGCCTTCACCTGTCAATCTCCCCTTTCCCTCTTACTCTTCGCGGTTACGGGGGAGTATCCCTTTTTCAGACGCCAGTTGGCGCGCCATGAGCCCGGTTCACGCCCCTTCGCCGGGCAGCCTCGGTCAAGAAGCGCGCGATCAGGGAAGCCACCTGCCGTGACAGGTGGCTTCCTTTTTTATATTCGATACAGTTACGGACTTGTTTCAGCGCCCGTAACGGCTAGGCCTCCCCTTTGTCGCCGCCACCGTTGTCACCATTGCCGTTGCCGTTCGCTTTTCCGTTCCCGTTCGCCGCCTTGTCCGGACCGTTCGTCTCCAACTCAGGCGCCGACTCGGCCGGCTCCAAGACGGCTCGCGGAACGATGATGGAAAGGATCACTTGATCCCGCTCGGAAATGATCTCGATCCCCTCGGGCGCTACGATGTCAGCGACGGTCATCTTATCATGCAGTTCCATATGGGCGATATCGAGGTCAAAGCGCGGCGGCAGTTTATCGGGCAAGCCCTCCACCGCTACGGCGCGGAGACCGTGCTGGATGATCCCCCCGGCCTTGACGCCGGCCGGCGTCCCCACCAGGTGGATGGGGATTTCGGTGTGAACCGGTTTGTTCATATCCACCAGTTGAAAGTCGATGTGGTTGGGCGTCCGGGCCACCGGATCGCGCTGCAACTCCCTGACCATCACCTTCTGCCGGTCATCGGTCCCCTCGACTTGCAAGTCCAGGATGGCGCTGGCGCTCCCGATGGCCTTCAACAGCCCTTGCAATTCCTTGGCGTTGACGGAAATGAGCATGTCCGGCTTGTCCTTGCCGTAGACCACGGCCGGCAACAACCCGCGCTTGCGCAGTTCATTGATGTACCCTCGCGACCCCTTCTCCCGCCGGATCGCTCGCAATTCTCCCGATCGCATGCTTGGCCCTCCCGGTTCCTGATTTCAAAATGCTTCCATCTAAAGTATAGCCAGGAAAGGGTCAGACCATCCGCGCCTGTCATGCCGCTGCAGAGACAAGCATACATTGAAGCAGAGAATACTATGGAAAAGGGGGCCCCCACCGCATGCTTGCCAGCAAAAGCCTGCTGACCCGGCCCATCGTCAGTCTCGATGAGGGCCAAAAGCTGGGAACTGTTCGCGGATTGGTCGTCGACCCCGAGGCCTTGGAAGTGGTCGCATTGCAGGTGGACCAGAAGGGCCTCTTTCGCGAACAGAAGATCATTCCTTACACGAAGGTGCATTCCATCGGCGACGACGCCATCGTCATCGACCGCTCGAGCCAGGTCCAACGGGCCACCAACCTGCCTCACCTGTTCGAGTTGATCAAGTCAAAGACAGTGATCATCGGCAGCAAGGTCCTGACCACCCTCGGGCAGAAGATCGGTTTGGTCGAAGAGTACTACTTTGATCGCCGCACAGGAAAACTGCTGACCATCGAGATCCGGGGCCACTTCGGCGAGGGATGGTTCAACAACCGGGCGCTCCTGCCGGCCTCCGCCATTCGCACCATCAGCGCCGTCATGGTCCTCATCTATGAAGATGCCCTCGACCAGTTGACGCCCGTCGAAAGCGCCTTCGAAGGCACCGTCAAAAAAGTGAGCGAGCAGTCGGAACGCTTCTGGTCTTCCACCGTCGGCCTCAGCAAGGAATGGGGCGCAGCCATCGGCCGAGCCATCGGACTCGACGAGCGGAAAAAGACGACAGAGGACGGCGAGTCCGATGTGAACCCCTGGAAGACGCCCGAGTATGCAGGTCCGTACCCGCCGCTGCCCACGGAGCCGGCGCCAGCGGCGCAACCGGCTGGCCGCATCCCCACCGAAGTGGCGACGACTCCCCCTCCTATCTCCGGGGACGCCGCCGGTGGGTCCGCCGCCGGACTTCCGCCGTCGCCTTCGGAGGCCGCCCTTTCCGAGGACGCCGCTTCAAAAACACCCGGTAAGGCCTTACCGCGCGCGTCGACCTTTACGCCTGCAAGCGCCGCCTTGCCTTCTGAAGCGACACCCTCCGCTCCCCTACCGGACGGGGATACTGCCCCGCTCCCCCCCCCGGTGGTTCCAGAACGGCCGGATATTGCCCCATCATCCGAAGCGTCCCCCGCGCCCTCCGCTGCAGCCAATGCCCCACGGTACGAATCCCAGGCAATCCAAGAGGTGGCGGCCACCTCTGATATCCGTGGCCTTTCCTCACCGCCGACAGACGACAGACCGGTATCGCCCTCTCCTGTGAATGACGCGAAGGAGCCATGATCCCATTGAAAAAGCGAGGAAAGCCGAACCGCATCCGGCCTTCCTCGCTTTTTGTCGCCCTCTGTTCAGCTGACGTGGAGGGAAAGATTGCCTAGGGGTAAACGATTCTTCTCGGCTTGGCCAACGGTTTCATCGACTCTAGGGAATCCCAGATCAGCACATTGGCCGTATACTGACTCTGCGGTTCGAAGTCAAAGGTGGCTTTCGATTCCTGATAGCGCTGATCGCCGCCAGGAGCGGTGCTCACGCCTTGCGGATACCCATTGACGATCTCGCTGTACAGGATGGTCGCCGGACCGGCGTCGTCTTTTTTCTCAATTTTGACGGGGATCGTGGCGCTGCCCGGCTCAAAGCGGATGCGTTCGGGGTAGATATGGTATCCATAGCTCCGGAGATCGTCCGCCGTCACTGTTACGGTCGCCGATGCCTGATTGCTGTCATAGACCGCCTGAATCACCGTCGTTCCCGGAGCGACCGCTTCGATCAAACCGTCGTCGCTGATGGACGCGATCGATGGCGAAGCGGAAGAAAACTGTACGGCGCAATCGGGAAGGAGCGAAAGACTTCGATCGTCGTAAATCGCGCTCACCACCGTCGGATAGGTGTCGCCAACGGCCAGCAGCGATTGGGTTATATTGAGTTTAATATGATCCAACGTGGAACCACCCTGAATGTAGCGGATCCTAAAATCGGGGCTGCAGTTTTGAAAAACATTATCGCTCATCGTGGGCGCGCTACCCAGGAAGCGCGCTTCCGTCAAGCTGGTGCAATTGTAGAAGGCATTGTCGCCAATCTGGTAGACACTGCCTGGGATCGTAATCGTGGTCAGGCCGCTGCAATAGGAGAAGGCGCTGTTGCCGATATCAGAGACGCCGTTGGGGATCGTCAGACTCGTCAGGCTTGGGCAGCTTTGAAAAGCGGCTTCGTTAATGCTGGTGATGCCGTACGGAATCGTTGCGGAGGAAATGCCGCAGTTGGAAAAGGCATACCGGCCGATGGCGGTCACACCGCTGGGGATGTTCAACGTCGTTACGCCGCTGCAGTCCTGAAAGGCGCTGTTGCCGATGGTCGTGACCGTATCGGGAAGGGAGATGCCCGTCAGGCCGTAGCAACTGTAAAAGGCCTTGTCGCTGATGGTCCTAACCCCGTTGGGCACAGTAAATTGTCCCGTTTTCGCCCTCGGGCAGAGGAGCAATGCGGTCTTCATTTTGTCATACAGGACGCCGTCCACGCCGGCGTAGGTGGCGTTTTGATCATCCACATAGAAGGCTTGCATGTTCGTCGGATAGCCGCCAAAGGCGTCGGCGCCGATGGTCGTTACGTTCTTGGGGATGGTGATGCCCGTCAACGCGCTGCAGCGATTAAAAGCCTGCTCGCCGATGGTGGTGACACTGTCTGGGAGGGTGAAACTGGTTACCTTGCTACAATTATAAAAAGCAAAGCCGCCGATGGTCGTTACGCCGCTGCCCATGGTCACACTCGCCAGGTTCGCGCAATCGGAAAAGGCTCTACTCCCAATCGTCGTAACCGTGTTGGGAATGACGACACTTGTGATCGTGCTTTTATAAGAAAAGGCGTCGTTGCCGATCTTGGTCACCGGATACCCGTCGATGGTGTCCGGTATCGTAACCGCCCCATTGGTTATGCAGCCGTCTATGGTGACCTGATTATCGGAAACAGTGTAGAAGAATTCTGACGAACCGGCCTGGGATACGAAAGGAAACAACTGAAACATGAACAGGAAGGCAACGAGTACTGCCGCTGATTTGAACCACCGTTTTTTCAACGTAACCCAACTCCTTACATTCTTTTTTGAGCGAGTTGCAAGAAAAAACTGTGTCTCGTCGACGCCGATTCAGCATCAGCGAAGCACAGCGGGTTCCAATCAGCATGGATAGAAAACACAGCGGTGACCCTTGAAACCCTAGGTAATTTTTATTGATTTAAATTATACCATTTGAATGTTGACAGGCAAACAAAAAGGACGCCGCTTGCAAAAATCAAGCAGCGTCCTTTTATTCTTTTCCTTCGTCCCCTTCATACCCTTCGATCATGCGATCCAAGCGCCTGCTTCCTCTGGCGTCGCCTCAGTCGAAGAGCTTGCTGACCGAAAGGTCCTCATGGATGCGGATGATCGCCTCTCCCAGCAAGGGAGCGACAGACAGCACCTGGATCTTGTCGATCCGCTTCTCCGGCGGCAGGGGGATCGTGTTCGTCAGGATCATCTCTTTGATCGGCGAGTTTTGGATGCGTTCAATGGCCGGTCCGGACAAAACGGCGTGGGTGGCGCAGGTGTAAACCTCGCGGGCGCCCCGTTCCAACAGGGCTTTGGCGCCGTTGACGATGGTGCCCGCCGTGTCGATGATGTCATCGGTGATGACGACCGTCTTGCCTTCAATATCGCCGATGACGTTCATGACCTCCGACACGTTCGGCTCGGGGCGACGCTTGTCGATGATGGCCAGGGACGCGCCGATGCGCTCGGCCAGGTCGCGCGCCCGGGTCACGCCGCCCAAGTCGGGCGAGACGACGACGATGTCTTGCAGCCCTTTGTTGAGGAAGTACTCGGCCAGGATGGGCACACCGGGCAGGTGATCGACAGGGATATCGAAGAAGCCCTGGATCTGGCCGGCATGGAGGTCCATGGTGACGACGCGGCGAGCGCCGGCGGCCGTCAGAATATTGGCCACCAGTTTCGCCGAAATCGGCGCGCGGGCACGCACCTTCCGGTCCTGCCGGGCGTACCCATAATAAGGTAGAACAGCGGTAATCCGCCGGGCCGAAGCGCGGCGCAGGGCGTCGACCATGATCAGCAGTTCCATGATGTTTTCGTTGACGGGATTGCAGGTCGGCTGGACGACGAAGACGTCGGCGCCGCGGACGCTTTCATCGATCTCCATTTGGATCTCGCCGTCGCTAAAGCTCTTGACTTTCGCCGCGCCCACCTGAACACCCAGGTATTCGGCGATCTCTTCCGCCAACGCCGGGTTGGCGTTTCCTGTAAAGATTTTTAACTTTTTATTGAAAAATGGCATGGGGGCACCTCCTGATGGTTTGCCGTTTTCAGCGCTGTGGTGTTCACTTCGATGCCTTTTGCTTGCGGCCGTGAAAGTCCTCTTTGATCTTCATGTGAGAACGTTCCACCGCCAGCGCGCCGGCGGGTACGTCTTTGGTGATGGTCGATCCCGCCCCGATCAGCGCCTGGGCGCCAACGGTGACCGGCGCCACCAGGTTGGTGTTGGAACCGATAAAAGCCCCGTCTTCAATGGTTGTCGTATGTTTGTTGTGGCCGTCATAGTTGCAGGTGATCGTGCCGGCGCCGATGTTGACGCCCTCGCCCACGGTGGCGTCACCGACATAGCTGAGGTGGGGCACCTTGGATCCCTTGCCGATGACCGACTTCTTGATCTCCACGAAGTCACCCACCTTGACCTCCTCGGCTAGGCATGTCCCCGGACGGAGGTAGGCGAAGGGGCCGACAGCGCAATCGTCGCTGATCTGGCTGTCCAGGACGATGGAGTTTTGGATCGCTACATTGTTTCCAATCCGGCTGCCCCATATCCGCGTGGCCGGTCCCAACCGGCAGCCTTCGCCGATGACCGTCTCCCCTTCAATGATCGTCTGGGGGTAGATGATCGTATCAGGTCCGATGACCGCCTGGGCATGGAAAAAGACAGAACCCGGATCGATCAGGGTCACCCCGGCGTCCATCCACTTGCGGCGGAGACGATCCTGGAGGACCGCCTCCGCTTCGGCCAACTGGCTCCGCGAGTTGATTCCGAGGATCTCCCTCTCATCGGTGAGGGTGTGGGCGGCCACTCGCCCGCCCTGCCGGCGGAAGATGGCCAGCACATCGGTCAGGTAGTATTCACCCTGGGCGTTCGCCGGGGTGATCGCATCAAGGGCGGCAAAGAGGGCCGCCCGGTCAAAGCAGTAGGTTCCCGCGTTGATCTCCCGAATCGCTTTTTGGTTCTCGTCGGCGTCTTTTTCCTCGACAATGGCCGCCACATGGCCGGCATCATCCCGCAGGATTCGTCCGTACCCCTTCGGTTCGCCGATCACCGCCGTCAGCACAGTGCCCATGGCCCCCGTCTTTTCATGGGTTTCCCAAAGGGCGGCCAGGGTGGCGCCGGTCAACAGCGGCGTATCGCCGCAGAGGACCATCACCGTCTCCACCTCTTCGGAAACCTCGGGCCGGGCCATCATCACCGCGTGACCGGTGCCCAGTTGTTCCTGTTGCCAGGCGTAGCGCGCCCGGTCTCCCAGGCATTGCTGCACCGCTTCTCCGCCATGGCCGACGACGACGACCGGCTGCGCTACACCGCAGTCGGCAAGGGCGTCGAGGACATGACAAATCATCGGTTGGCCGGCAACCGCATGAAGCACTTTTGGCTGGCGAGATTTCATACGGGTCCCTTTCCCCGCCGCCAGGACGACCGCCGTCCGCTTATGCATTGATTGATTGCGCCTCCTGTTATGGCTTGCGTCTCTACCATTCCATGCTCTCACAAGAATATGCGAAAGCCGAAAGTCCCCGTCTACTATTCCACATCGATGGCCTGTTTCCTTTCATGTCACTTAAAAATCTTGTCGACGAGGTGAACAACGTGGACCTGCTCGTCCTCCACCCCAACCGGTTGTCGGCGCGGCGTCTGGCCGACGCGTTAGGTTGCAAACAGGCCATCGAATGCCCGGTCCCGCCGCCAGAGGGATTGATCCGCTTCGGCGCCGCCAGCGGGGTGGAGGGACGCCGGTTCACCGTCAACCCGCGGTCCGCCATCGCCAACCTGCGCGACCCGACAGCGCTCTATCGCCTACACCGGCTCCCCTACGGCACGCGGAAAGGGATCGGGCGCACCCTTACCCTCCATGTCGTCGACGGCCAGGTGATCGCCCTGCAGTCCAAGGACACCTTCTCGAAAATGGAACGCCAAAAAAGCCTGGCCCTGGCCTTGCGGGCGCTCTACCTGGCCGGCGCCGATTTCGGCGCCGTCGACCTGGCCGTCCCCGTGCGCGGCGCCCCACGGGTGACCAAGGTGACGACGGCGCCGCTGCTCACAGTTGAGTTGGCGTCCGCCTACGGCCGCGCGATCGTCCCCTTGATCGAGCGAAAGCGCCGCGGCGCCGGTCAAGGGGGGAGCGCCGGCGGGTCCTCTGCCGGCGAGGCGATGGCTGTCGGGGGAGACGGCTCGCCCCCCGGCGCTTCGGCGCCCCTGACGCTGGGCGCCGATCCGGAATTCATGTTCAAGCACACCCAAACAGGCAAACTGGTTCCCGCCAACCGGTTTTTTCCGACTGAGGGCCCCATCGGCTGTGACCGGCGCAAAGCCATCGCCGAGATTCGACCGGATCCGCAGACAGAGGCGCGCGACCTGACCCAGTCGATCGGCTCGCTGCTCGCCGGCGCGGCGAAAAAGGTGCGCAAAAAGCCGGTGCGCATGCTGGCCGGCGCCATGCCCTTTTCCCAATTTCCCATCGGCGGTCACATCCACTTCGGCGGCCTTTCGCTCACCTTCCCGTTGCTGCGGGCCTTGGACAATTACCTGCTGATCCCGCTCTTTCTCGTCGAGCGCGGCGATGCGGCGATCCGGCGGCGCAAGTATTACGGCTATATCGGCGACGTGCGCCTGAAAGCGCCCGGCCGTTTCGAATACCGCTCCCCTTCCAGTTGGCTCGTCTCGCCGGCGATCACCCTGTCCACGTTGAGCCTGGCCAAACTGATCGGCGAACAGGCGGCGCGGCTGCCGCGCAACCTCTTTGCCGACCGCGCCGCCTGCCGGGCCTTTTACGAAGGCGACAAGGATTACTTCCGGCGGCGCATCGTCGCGCTCCGCCGGGACCTGGAGTCGCTTCCCGGCTATGAGGCGGTGGCCGGCGACATCCTGCCGCTGTGGCGGTTGATCGAGGAAGGCCGTGAGTGGGACGACGAGGTCGATCTGCGCCAGGTCTGGCGGATCGAACCGTAACCTCGCCAGCCGCCACCGCAGCGCGCCGCCAAGAATCCGGGCATGAAAAAAGAGATGCACTTGGCATCTCTTTTGCTTATGTGGCCATGCGTATATATTCAAGAAAAAAAATTATGCAATCGCACTGGCAACGGCGTCTTGATAGGCGTTTAGCACGGCAACGGAAATCTGTTCGCGCGCTTTCGCCGAGATCGGGTGGGCAATGTCGCGGTATTCCCCTTCCGGCGTCCGCCGGCTTGGCATGGCGACAAAAAGCCCCTTTTGTCCTTCAACCACTTTTACGTCATGGACGACAAAGGCGTTGTCGAAGGTGACGGAGACAATCGCTTTCATTTTACCTTCCAAGTTTACTTTTCTGACACGGACATCGGTGATAGTCATGCTCTCACCACCTTCCCTAGCACAACCATGGCTATTCCATTTTATTATTCGACCCCTGACAGTTAATACCTTCTGCCCATGGAAAACTTTTTTTAATATTTTGTTCCTCTTTTGTTGAATGGCAATTTGGGGCGCCTCCGGCGCCGGTTTTGCCGCGATCGCCCTTTTGCAACGCCCGATTTTGCCGTTATCGGCCGTTACACATCGACGATGCCAAAGCCGCGCGCCACCAGTTGAGCTTTCAATTGCTCGATATGGGCCTGATCCCTCGTCTCCAGCGCGATGATCACCTCGGCCTGGCTGAGGGACAAGCCGGGGCGCAGGCGGTCATGGATGACAGAGATGATGTTGGCGCCGCCCTGGGCCACCTCGGAGAGGAGTCGCTGCAGCGCGCCGGGATGATCGGGCAGGGTGGTGCGAAACTCCCAGCGGCGTCCGCTCTCGACGAGGCCGTGTTCGATGATGCGAGCGATGGCGGAGATGTCGATGTTGCCGCCGGACAGCAGCGCGGCCCAGCGCTCCCCTCTCTGACCGGCCCGTTCCTCCAGGAGGGCGGCCAGCCCGACAACGCCCGAACCCTCGACGACCAGCTTCGCGCGCTCCAGCAACAGGGTGACCGCCTTGGCGATGGATTCGTCATTGACGGTGACGACCTCGTCGACCAGTCGTTCGATGAGGCCAAAGGTGACGTCACCCGGACAGGCCACGGCGATGCCATCGGCAATGGTGGCCTTGCAGGCGACGACGGTGTGGGTGTGCAATTCCTTCGACAGGGCCATGGCGGGCGCCGATTCGGCCTGGACGCCGACGATGCGCACCTGGGGCGCCAGGCTCTTGACGGCCAGCGCCAGACCGCCGGCCAGGCCGCCGCCGCCGATGGGAAGCACGATGCCGTCGAAGGCGCCGATCGGATCCATCTGTTCCAACATCTCCAGGCCCAATGTCCCCTGGCCGGCGATCACCAGAGGGTCATCAAAGGCGTGGATGAAGACGGCGCCGGTCCGGTCTCTCCATTCCTGGGCATGTTTGTAGGCTTCATCGTAAAAGTCGCCGTAGAGGATCACCTGGGCGCCATAGTCGCGAGTGGCTTCCACCTTGGCCAGGGGCGCCCCTTTGGGCATGACAATCGTCGCCCGTACGCCGAGCAGGGAGGCGCCCAGGGCCACCCCCTGGGCATGGTTGCCTGCCGATGCCGCGATGACGCCGCGCTTGCGTTCTGCTTCTGTCAAGCTGAGGATCTTGTTCATGGCCCCACGGATCTTGAAAGAGCCTGTTCGCTGCAAATTCTCGCACTTCAGCCAAACGTCGCGCCCGCTGAGTTGGCTGAAGGTGACTGACCGCTCAAAAGGGGTGCGGTGCAGCTTGCCTTCGAGGCGACCGGCGGCGACACGGATGTCCTCCAGCGAGAGTTGCGCTTCCGGCGGCGTCATCGACCGCTCCCCCTTTTTCCGTCTTCTATAAGCATCCTATCTTCCGCTATGCTTTCCGGCATCGCTTGCCGGTTATGCATGATCTCCGGCAAGCGATGCCGGAAAAAGGCAAGGCCCCCACCGCCGCTTCCCCGGCGATAGAGGCCTATCATCAATCTTCCGGCGGGCCGGTAGGGGCCGATGGATTGGACAGGAGGGCAAACTTGCGTTTTCCCCGCGTCAAGTCCTTGGGCACCAGGTTTTTCAACTGGCCCAGCAGGCGATTTTTGTGGTCCATCTCCTGTCCGGCCAGGTCGTAGAACAGCTCGGCTGCATCGGTCAAGCCGTCTTTTTTCGCTTCGTCAGCAAATTTGCGGTAGTTGTAGTAGGCCGCCTGCTCATAGACGAGGGCTTTCAGGATGTTTTCCTTCGTGCGCACGGCGACTTTCGCCTCCTTGTCAGGGGAATGAGGCCACCTCCCGTTTCGAATCTGGGCCCCCGTAAACGAAAAAGCAGGGGATGTTCCCTGCCCTCAGCGCCGGTCGGGGCCGGACAAAAGCGGCACTGCCGTCCACTAGCATTCTTTTTCCAGGAGATCGAGTTCCCCGACCACGATGACATCGGTAAAGCGGGTCAGTTTGACGATCAGGTCGGCGAAGACGAGCACATCGGCAGGGGTGCCTTTCTTCCCGTTGATGATGCACTCGTCGTTGCGGTGGAGGATGACGTCAAAGCGGACATTGCGCACGAGCACCTCTGCGTCTTCCACCTCTTCGGCCAGTTCCGCCGGTGTCAGGGACGGGCAGAATTCGTGGAGTTGGATGATCTTCGTGAAAGTGCCCGGAACGACGCGAACAGCCCGGTTGCCTGAAGCGTCCTTGACGAGGAAGACGAGGTCAAACTTCAGGGTGATCGTCACGTTGCCTGTCAGGTTGACGGTCACATCTTCTTTGCGGTTAAAGTCGAAGATGATGTTTTCAATGGCCACGATGGGGTCGCAGTCGATGTTTTCGAGGCAGATGCGGAAAGGGATAATCCGGCTGGGATTGGCGGGATCGGTCGCGAAAAAGATCGGCTCATCGCGCTGAACATTTTTCGCCACCACGACTTGCGCAAACAGTTCGATGGTGCCGTTTTTGGAGTCCATGAAGCATCCTCCTTTTTCTTGTTTGCCTCCAGGGAGCCTTTTCCCGGCCCAAGCCGGCTCGCCACATAGTATGTTGAAACCAGGAATTGGGTGAACCGCTGCCGCTCTTTTTTTGCCGGGCATGGTGTTTTTTTCTACCCCATTGTATGTGGCTGAGGTCTTTTTGGTGAGGATGGGGGGCATAGGCAGGCGGAACTGGGGTCAAGCCCGGTCACACCATGGAAGCGCCGAGCCCCACCTCGCGACACTCGTAGAGCTTGAGGCTGAGCGGTCCCACGGCGAAGAGGCGGATCGCCAGATCGCCGCCCCGGCGCTGCCAGCCTTGAACGTGGCAGCGGATCGGCCCCACGCGCACGTGGCCGTTCCAGAGCGCCGGTTCGGCTACTATCTCCCGATCGGCGAGCAGATCGCGCCAGGGGCGCTCCCAGCGGCAGCGGTGGTTGACCGGGATGAGGGAGTACCGGCCGCGCCGCGTCCGCGTCAGGATCGAAAGGGCGATGGTCAGATCGACGCAGACCCGGTCCCGTTCAAAGCGCCAGGTCGAACCGCGATACTCCGCCTGGACAGTCGGGATTTGGGAGGGGCTGCCAAGGCAGCCCGGGTTGCCCGCGCCGTCGTCGTCCGCCTTCGACACCGCCCCATCAGGCTCAGCCTCCAGCGGAATCGTGAGGATCGCCGGCTGGTCCCGCTCTCCGGAAACCGAAAAAACCAGCGGCTCCTCCAGCGCCTCATACCGTCCCGACAGGACCTGCATTCGCGCTGGAATCACCCTGGTTTTTTCTCTCGCTTCCATATGCAATTTCACCACCCTGTCCGGTTCTACCCCAATATATGCACCGGCAGGGAGAAAGGGTCCCCAAGCGACCATGAAAAGGTCATGGGCAACAGACGTTCCGACATCGGAAAAAGGCCTCAACCCGGCAACCCTGTCAGGCAGCGCCGCACCAGTTCCAGATCGGACGGTTTGTCCACATCGATGGCCAGTTCGGGACTGGTCGACAGGACACAGTGGCCGCGCAACCGGAACAACTCCGATACCCTGGCTTCCACCTGGGCGATGGTCAACTGGCGAAGAAGAAAACGGATCACAAAAGACCCGCCCAAGAGCCGGCTTAAGGCCAGGGGACTTTTGCGGAGGCGGACAAACTGCCGGGCCCGGGCCACGGCGCCGGGAATGACGGCAGGCCGGACAAGAAAGAGGTTTCCGCCCGTCACCCACCCCTCTCGCAGGCGCACGTAGGTGCGACGGACACCGGGATAGCGGCGCTGACAATCCTCCCGGCGGACGACGGGGTAAAAAACATCACCCTCGATAGGGCGGCAGGCGTCGAGAAAGGCCTCCACCGTTTGCGCCGTCAGCAGCGGCAAGTCACCGGTGACGATCAGCAGCCGATCGGCCGCCGCAGGGGATTGCGCTCCCGCGGCCTTCTCGACAGGAGGGGCCTGCTGAGAGGGACCCCCATATTCCGCCGTCTGTTGGCTGTCCACCAAAAGGGCGAGCGCCCGCAAGCCTCGTTGCAGGCTGTCGATGGGATCTTCGCCGCCGGCGACGACGCTCACCCGTTTGTCCCCGGAATAATAGCTGCTCAGCGCCTCCGGTCCAACGATGACGATGCGATCGATCGCGCGGCAATGGCGCAGGGCCTGAACCACGTAATCGACCATGGGACGACGCCCGATGGGGATGAGGGCTTCCATGGACACGCCATGGCAGGAACGGAGCCGCCCGTTGTTCACACCCGCCGCCAGAACCAAGGCATCCATGCCGCTCCCACCTCCCGGCGGTTACGATTGCAGTTTTTGCTTCACCACACCCATCGCCTCGAGCATGCTGTTCTCGGCGTTTTCGATGTGTTCCCAGGCCAGCGACTGGGCCAGGACCACGTTGCGGTCGGCAATGGCCTCGACGAGCTTGCGGTGCTCCTCCCAAGCCTCGCGCATGCGGCCCGGATGACTGAGGGATGTTGTGCGGAACCGGCGCAACTGTTCGCGCAGGTTGTTGATGATCTGGACGAGCCGCTGGTTGCGGCTGGCCCGGTAGACCATGTCGTGGAAGTCGATGTCCGTTTCCACCAGGTCGTCGAGGTTGTCCTCTTCAAAGCAGGCCATCGTCTTGACGAGCAGCCGCTCCATCTGCTCCGTCTCGTCTTCAGTGATCCGTTGGGCCGCCAGGCCGGCCGCCAGCGATTCGAGAGCGGCCCGCAGTTCGAAGACATCGGTTATATCTTTGACCGAAATGTTGGAAACATAAGCGCCCTTGCGCGGAACCATGACGACAAAGCCTTCCAGTTCGAGTTTGCGGATGGCCTCACGCACGGGCGTGCGGCTCACGCCCATCTCCTCGGCCAGTTGGATCTCCATCAGCCGTTCCCCCGGCCGCAGCACCCCCGTGATGATGGCCTCGCGCAGGTTGTCAAAGACGATATCGCGCAGGGGGCGGTAGTTGTCCAGCTTTATCGGCAGCAGTCGGCGCTCCATTCGTCGGCCTCCTCTCGTTCCAGCGTGCGGGCGGTCAGCACCCGGTATTGTTGCGGTCCCCACTGTTCGTTCATGGCGGCGGCGACGGAACGGGCCGTCGCTTCCGACGCGGTAAAGCCGAGGATGGTCGGTCCGCTGCCCGACATGAGCGCCCGGTCACAGCCCAGCCGTTCCAGTTGCCCTTTGATCTCCTTCAGGACCGGATGCCACTCCAGGGTCACCTGCTCCAGGTCGTTGCCGAGCGCCGCCAGCAGGGCGCCGTAGTCGCCGGCCTGCAAGGCCGCCATCACGCGCTGGGAGGCCGTGCCGGTCGGTGTCGTCTCCGGCGTCATCGCCTCCGGCCAAGGCAGCGGCTCCGGCAGCGCCGGCGCGCCGAGGGCTTTGTACACCTGGGGCGTCGACGCGCCGAAGGGCGGCTTGACCAGGACGACCCAGAAGTTCGGCGCAGGGGGCAGCCTATGTACGATCTCCCCCCGCCCTGTCGCCAGGGCGGTGCCGCCGCGCACCAGGAAGGGGATGTCCGATCCCAGGCGCGCCAGCAGGGCTTCCATGTCTATATCACTCCACCGGAGGCCGAAGAGACGATTCATCGCCTTGACCGTGGCGGCCGCGTCCGAACTGCCGCCCGCCAGGCCCGCCGCCACAGGGATCACTTTTTCCAAATGGATCTGAACGCCGCAGGACAGGCCGGCCGCCTCTGAAAGGAGATGAGCGGCGCGGTAGACCAGGTTGTCCCGGTCCGGGGGGGCCTCTTCCGTCCCGCCTGCCAGGCGGATGGCGGTGTCGCCTTCATTGACGGTGACCGTCACCGTGTCGACGAGGGAGATCGTCTGCATGACCATGACCACCTGGTGGTAGCCATCGGCGCGACGACCGAGCACATCGAGGGCCAGGTTGATTTTGGCTGGCGCCAGCAAACGCAAGATTAGAAACCTCTCCTTTCCCCAAGGGCGGTTTCCTCTTAATTCCCCGGGAGTCCACGATTTTCCTTTATTTCGACAACTTGCGGCAGATCAGGAAAGGAGGCACTTTCAGCGTGACCCCGCCGCCAACGCCTTATACGGCGCAACCACAAGAAGCCTCATCGCCCGGTTTCCCGTCCGGCGCAATGAAGCTCACGAGGCCCTCCACACGGAAAGGGCGGGCGGCCCTTTTGAGAAGCTCGATATCCGCAGGGCGGTCATCGCCATCGCACCCGCTTGGCCTTCGCAAGTGCGGGATTCCGCCCCGCCCTAAAGACCTATGCGACCCCGTCCAAGGGTATGCGAACAGGAAAACCAAAAACGAAAACGACGCCGCTCGGAACGGCGTCAATCTCGATGTAAAATGGAATTGGCTTTGAATGGGGGCTTTGATGGATGGATTCCATATATATTGTAACATATATCACAAGTAATGAACATACCTGAGAAGATGATCGCTGTCACTTTTTCGTCGGGCTTTCCCGCGTATAATGGGGCCAAAACCATGCGGAGGTGAGGCCCGTGTCGGAACGTCCCGGAGGTTCCCCACACCATCCATACATTCCAAAGGTCCAACACAGTCAGAACACTACGAGCGCCCCACTCGGTCCGGGCGCCAACGCCCCACATGGCTCCGGCCATTCTCCCTATGACGTCGCTACCTGCCGCGGCGGTCATCCCTGTCCCGGCGGCAGCGGTTGCCCTCATCTGATCACGAACCCCGGCGACTTGGCCCAGCGGATCACAGCGCTGCTGCGTCGGCAGTTGGCTTCCCGCCCGGCGTCATCACCCCACAACATCCTGCGCGTCGCCCTCGCCGGCTGCCCCAACAGCTGTTCCCAGCCCCAGATCCGAGACTTTGGCCTGCAAGCGCGGGCGCCCGTGGACATCACCGAAGCGCCCTGCCTCTTCTGCGGGGCCTGTGTCGACGCCTGTCCGGAGCGGTTTGTCGAACTGACAGCCGCAGGTCCGCACATCTCCGCCGGCTGCCTCGCCTGTGGCCGCTGCGTCAGAGCCTGCCCCTCGGGGACGCTGCGCTCGGGCGCGCCTGGCTGGACCCTGCTGGTCGGGGGCAAGCTGGGCCGCACCCCCCAACTGGCCGAACCGATCGGCCATGGGCTCGATGATGACGCTGTCATAGAGCGGATCACCGCCATACTCACGGCCTATTTGCGCCAAGAGGCGCAGGGGGAGCCCATTCGTCAAGGAGAGCGGTTGCGAACCTGGCTGGACCGGACTAAGTGGGAGGTATCCCCCCTCGGAAGCCAGCCCGGTTCGGGCAAAATGGCCGATTAATGCCGATTAATATGGATAGAAAAAGCGCGCCCCCGTTCCCTTTGACTGGATTTTTCATATATTTCTAGTGCTTAGGCAACGCATTACGTAAAGGGGTGCGGTTTTCATGACCTACCGGGAACCCTATGGTTACTGGTATCCTTATCCGAGCGGATGGGCCTACTCCCCTGCGCCCGGCTGTGCGCCAGGATGCCGCCGGACCGTCTATCCCCTGCCCGGAGCCGCTTTGCCGGGGTCCGATTGGATAATGCCGGGTGACATCGCCCCAGGTGATTCAGGGGTCCAACTCCGCGAGCAAACGCTGGCCGCCATCGAACCGGTCGTTCAGTACGGCCTCCGGGAAGCCCGCTCGACCTCTGTTCCTCACGCCATGCGCGAAGTCGCCGCCATCACCCTGCTCATGGGCCGGGGGTATGATGCGTCGACAGCCCGCCGGATCGTCGAGTCCTGGGAGATCGATGAGCGGTTCCCTCGGGTGCGGGAAGGATAGGCAACGGGGCCGAGAAAATGGATGGCACTGAACCGGTATGAGAAAGCAAAAGAAAAACCCGCTGCCATCGAGCGGGTTTTTGCTTGCACATTTCAATTGTTGGTGTATGGGCGTACCGTTTTGGTATCGTATCGCTTGTCGATACCCCGATTTATACTTTCTTATCGATAATCGCGCCTACATACTCCCTGATTTTCCCGATCGTATCCAAAAATTCCTTTGGGGGATAGGTGCGCAGAACCTTTTCGTTCCGGTGGTCGTAGACCTCCACCATCATCTGCTTCGCTTTTTCGTGCCAGCGGAACCGGATGTCCGTGTTGATCGACTCCAAAAAGGCATTCGTGTCATCCATCATTTTCGTCAATGCATCCTGGGACAAGGGCGCCTCTTGGGCGGCTTGGGCTGATTGCTCCGCCTTCTCCCTTTCGTCTTCAGTAACGGTCATGGCGTTCTGGTCGCTGTTCAGAACCGTGGAGGCCGCGTTGGATGTCATATAAGACGTAGAAGGCGTGGGTACAGCAGCAGCGTTGACATTCATGTCAAATCCCCCATCGGCAGAAAAATGGCCCTTATCATCGATTGGTTTTTTAATTCTACGTTGCTATAAAAAATCCTTCACTAATTTACTATAAATCTGCTTCAAATTATATTAACATTTAATTAAATATCGATCGGGGTGTAACACCTAAAGGCGATAAATCAACTAAGGTTCTCCCAACCAATCTCCGTAACTTTTTATCATACCGGTGTACTTTGAGGGATGTTTCTTTTTAAGGTGGATTGGCGTGTACAAAAATATCAAATTAATAATTATGACAGCTAATAAATCAAGCATCACGGAAACACTTGAAAAACAGCAGCCCAAATCATTTACGTATCAGGCAACTTATTCATATTAAAAACATATATTTCTTTTTTTGTTATTCAATCCCTCGGACGACATCGATTATAGTTTAGCGCAACCGCTATTTCAACCTTGTTTATCTTAAAAAATGCACCCGAAGATTATGCGATTACACGACAACGCCCATGGCGGGCGCACTAAAAAACCTGCTGTTAGAAACAGCAGGTTTTTTAGCTGACAGACAGTATGAATCATTCAATAAATCCGTCGCGCGTTCCCCCAGCGAAAACAGCCCCTCGTCTTGATCCCGCCGATGCCTTCGGGGCCGCTGATGGTGTTGGCCAAGACATCCTGGACTTCCACATACTCGTGGACAGGCGTATAGGCGACTTTTTCAGCGATCAACACCGGATCCAGGGCATGGATCATGACACGATCCGGCGAGGAAGCGTAATTGGCGCCGGCTTTCAAGAGGGCTTCGAAGTTGGACTGGCAGCCGCCGGCGAAGATGACCAACTCATCGGGATCGTCGACGACCTTGCGCACCGCCTCTACGGCTTCGACAAAAAAACGAGAGTTGCGATACGCCTCTGCCTCCCCCGTGTCATTTGTGCGCTTTACAAGGCTGTCATGGCCGGTGATGATCAGGATATCGGGCTTGTAACGCTCCAGATGGCGGACGACGACGTCCGGAAAGTGTTTCTCGGGATAACAAAAGCCGCGCGCGCGGATGTTCAATTGTTTGTACGTCTCCAGGCAAAGCTCCAGGTATTCCTCATTGCCGTCGATGTGCAGCACCGAACCCGGCATGTGACAGGCCAGTTTCCGCTGCTGCTCCCGCGTCGGATCGTCATCAAGCGGGAGCGTGGACAACTGGCGCCGGTCGACCAGCCGGGCGATGCGCTTGTAGTTTTGCAATAAAACCCGCTGTTTGTATCTGAATATCTCCAACAGCGGCGGTGTATCGAGATCGCTCACCGGCGCGTCCGCCTCTAGTCGCACATCCAGCCCCAACAGCCGGACTTCCGGCTCCTCCTCCCCCGGCCAGATCTCGGCGATGCGGAAAAAGATGTCGTTTCCATATGAATGACGGGTCACGATGGTCCCGACGCGCATATCCTCCATTTCGCTGCATCTCCCCCATTTGCTACGCTCATACTCCACGTCAGTAATATGAGTATGAGGGGAACGGAGGATGGTGCAGGGGAATCGTCTTCCATTCCTGCCCGACAACGGTGCCGCCCACTCCGGTGTGCAGCAACAGCCGTCCTTTTGCGTCTCCGTCGCATTCCGGCGTCTCTTTCGCGCTGCTGTACAGGCCGAGTCCCTGCAACATGATATAAAAACCTGAACCCAGGGATCCTTTGGTCGAATAGCGATCCATCAGTGTGGCCTTCGGTATTTCTTCTAAGGGGATCCCCGGCCCCTGATCGGCAACCCAAAACCGCAGCGCGCCGTGCCATCGGGCAGGGCTTCCCTTTTCCTGACAAGGAACCGTCCCTGCGTCGCTCGCCGCCGCTGTTACCATTCCCACCGGCTCCGCTTTTTCTTCCTGCGCCCAACGCAGTTCAAAGCCTCCCTGACCGGCATGCTTCACCGCATTCGTCAGCGCCTCCATGCAGCACAAGAGGAACAGGTTGACCTTTCTGTCCGACCAAACCGGCGCTCTCCCTGCCGCAGCAACGGTGTCGGAGGGGCTGTCGGTGACATGGCCCACTTCCGTCTTGCCCTGTTCCGCCATTTTGGCTACGGTCTCGCATAAGACCTTTTTGATCTCGCTCCTCGCTTTTCGCACGTCGGCAGGGTTGCAAACCTCCCCCTCCGCCAACAGCACTCCTTCATCCTTCAACAGGCGCATCTCCGGCTCTTCCAGCAAAACCAGTCTCCCCTGTGTCGCCGCCAGGATCACATCGCGGTACACCTTCCGTTCATAGTCGCGACCAAAACGTTCCTTGCGAACCACCTCAGTGATGTCCAAGGCGACCACACCGCCCCGCCGGGGAGACAGGGGCAGAAAGTGCAGGTCGTAATAGCGCCCCTCCTGGGCGAGAAAATCCCGTTTGGCCGCTCCGTCGGCCAGGGCCGCTTGCATACCGCAAACCAAAAAATCATAGGGAAGGCTTAATTGGCCCCTGCCCAGCGATCGCAAGCCGCTTTCCCCGTAGGCCCAAATCTGCCCCACCGCCAGTTCGTCGATCAGTTGCAGCTTCTCCAGCCGCTCCAACAGTCGCCCTCGCACAGCGCCCTGCACCGATTCGGGCATATACTGGCAGACCATATCGATGAATTGCTCCGGCTCTCCGACGAGAAGGGCATATTCCTCATTGGACAACCGCTGCCCGACGATCCCGTCCCGCAACACCTCGACGATATCGTAGCCGCGGACGCCATCCAACTCCCGCCCGAATATCCCCCGGACGATGACATCGAGATTGGCCGACAGCCGCACCCGGTACCCTTGCTTCCACGGCGCGTCACTGCGGATGCCGAGTCCTGTCGGGCTGATGATCACGACGTCGCCAAAGAACCGTTCCTCCGTCCGGATATCGAGCATCTCGATAGCCAGCGGTTTCTCCAGCTTTCGCCGCAGGTTTCCCCCGTCAATCAAGTCGAGCCATGCCTTCATCGTTATCCCTCTCTCCATAGCCCGACGGCGGTCATATCATCCCACTGGGCGGCATCTTCGGGAAAAGCCCTCGCTGTTTCAAAAACCCCATCCAGCAGCCCTTTTGCTCGCCCGGTTTGAGAGCCGGAAGCCATCTTCCCGCCTGTCGCCTGGGCGGCAGCCTGTTCGCCTTGGGGCAACGGCGCCTCCGGCGTCTCTCTCGAAACCGCTTCGACGGCTCGAATCAGGCCATCCTTCCCGATCCGCCCTCCTTCGGCCGTCCTCGAATCGACCAGGCCGTCGGTAAAGAGCAACAGCCCGTCCCCCGGCCGCAGCGACTCCATCAACACAGGATAGACGGCCCGCTCCTGAAGCCCCAAGGCCGGTCCCTTCCCCGGCAAAAACTCCGCCTTCCCGTCACGGACGCGCAGGGGCGGATAATGGCCTGCATTGACATAGGTGAAGCGACCGCTGGCCACATCGAGGACGGCGTAAAGCAGGGTTACAAAGGTGTTCGACTGCGCCAAATCACGATACAGGCCCCGTTGTATCGCCTCGACCGTTCCACCGGTGTCCTGGTATCTCGTCGTCGCCTGACGGATCACCTGTCGCACCATCACCATCTGCAAGGCAGCCCGGACCCCTTTGCCCATCACATCGGCGATGACCAGGACAATCTTGCTGCCGCCCTGGATGGGGATGATGTCATAGTAATCTCCCCCCAAGGCCCGTGCCGCCATACTCCGTCCGACGATCTGCCAGCGGCCCGGGAGACTCCAGTCAGCCGGACGCATCAGGTGAAGCAGGTTCGCCGCAAGCCGGTCATCCTTCTCTCGGTGGGTCTCACGGGCCGATCCGGCCGGCTTGGCCGGCGTTTCTGCCAGCGCTCCCCCCCGATGCGCCTCTTGCCCTGCCGAAGGGGACGCCGCAGGTGTTGCATCCGCCGGCGCCACCGCCGCATCGGCTGCGCTCGTCGTCATCCCCCGCAGAGTGGCGATGACGCCCTCAAAACCGTTTTCTCCCCGCAGGGGCGCCATCGTTGCCTCGACAAGGGCCCACCCATCTGATGTTCCCTGCGTCTTCCGGACTTGGCCCGGCTTCGGTGTCTCCCCCCCGTCCGGCAGTTGCTTCCGCAGGATCGTGATGTCTGTGCTGTCACGATAGCGGTCGATGTCCAACTGCAACCAGGTGGCCACGCCGACCAGTTGGGAATCGGGCGTATCGCCCTTGAAATGACGCAAAAAGTCATCAGCCGCCCGATTCAGCCAGGGCAACCGGGCATCGGAAAAGAAGACGATGATCGGGTATGGGTAACTCTGGGCCATGGCATGGACAAGCGATGGCCTGATCGGGTAGTTCTGGCGTCGCAAAGCCATGGCATCTATTCCTCCAGCACCCCGAAGACTCCGATCAGTTCCAGGGCGTCTTGAATTTCCGGACTGTATCCCGCCAAGCGACAGACAACGCCCTGCTCCCTGGCGACCCGGATGACCTGCATGAGAGCGCCCACGCCAGTCGAATCCATAAACTCCACCGCTGACAGTTCGAAGACCAGTTCCTTCATACCCAGGTTCTGCGCCAAAAAGGCTTTGTTATCGTGGACAAAGTCTTCGGCGGACTGCATATCCAGATCCTCCGCAAGCCTACACATCCCCGTCTTGCCTTGCAGGGAAAACTGCATTTCCATCGCAACCACTCCCTTCCGACTCGATCGCTTCCGATTCGGTTGCATCCGATTCAGGTGCTTCCGATTCAGGTGCTTCCGATTCGATCGCTTTATATGATCGACTTCGATTCAATCGCTTGCGATGCGATACCTCTCCATAGAATCGCGTCGGTTCAAGGCCTTGCGGCTCGTCACTTCCCTTTCCCCTTCTCGACGACAATGGCTTCCCGTTCACGGTCGCCGCGACAATGGGCTTGCAGTTCCACACGCATGTTTTTCATGCCGTACCGGCCGATCCGCATCGCTACGTTGGGATGGAGCACCCGGGCGATGATGACACCGTCGTCTTTTCCATCGCCTTCGCCGACTTCTGCTCGCGTCTCCACGTTCCCTGTCGACCCCAACTCGCCGCAGACCACCTTTCGCCCAGCGCTGACGACACCGCCTCGAAAGGCGCCGTTGACCACCACGTCGACACCGGCTCTCACCTGCGCATTCACGGCCCCTTGCCCCGTGATCAGCACCGAGCCCGCGGCGGCGATCTGCCCGTTTTGCACATTCGCCACCGTCACATCGGCTGCTGTCGCGACAGACTTCAAGATATCCTGCTCCACCCTGCCCACTTCATCGGCAAGGGGGCTCAAGTCTTCCACTTGTTTGATCAACAATGGTCCCGAGCCGGTGAAGGCGCTCTTCAGCTTTCCCATGAGTTCGGTCAGGGCGGGCGCGCCGACGGCGACCATGGCATGGACATACTCGGGAATATCTTTATACCGGTTTTCCAGCATCAACTTCACGAGGGGGCCGTCGCCGGACAGGCGCAGATCCTTTTGCGAGAACCTGCTGTTTTGTTTTAATTCTTCAATCGCCTGAATGCACTCTCTCAACCGCTGCGCCAGCGGCGTCAATTGCACCAACAGCGACCGCAGCGACGACTTGTCCTTTCCCGACACCACCGTGCCGCCGATCAGGTTGCCCCGGATGGTCACATGGCCTCCGGCCTCGATGCGGGCGCCATAGACAAAGCCCGCCACCGACACCATGCCGGTCGCCTGGACGACAAATCCATCGAGCACATCGCCGGCGACCTGAACATCGCCAGGGAAGTGCACATTCCCGCTTCGGTAATCGACAGTCCCCACATCGAAGAGCGGCAGGATTTCCAATACCTTGGAAACGGGATCCCAATGGGGGCGTCCCGGCGCCGTTGCCACATACCGCCGTCCCATTTCCTGAATGCCGGGGCCGGCATGAACGGCCAGGGCAGCGCCTGATTTGGCAGGAACCTCCTCCCGGCGAACGTTCCATCCCGGGCGACCTGTCGTCTCTCCGGTCTTCACGGCGATCAAGGCGCCCACATCGACGCCTTTTACGGCGTTGCGCTCCCGGTAGTCGACTCGGTCCGTCTCTTTGATCTCCTGTTTCGATGGAAGGGCCAGCAGGCGCAGCACCTCGTCTTCTCCATGGGCCGGCGCCTGTCCATGGGCGATGAGGTAGGTTCCGTTTCGTTTTTCTTTCAGCGCCGCCGTGATCTCTTTCAATTCCAGGGGCGCGACGATTCCCGCTTTTCGCACCGCCTGGACGAGTTCCCACTCGGCTACATCCCGTGGAGGTATGACCTCCTTTACCTCTGCCTTCAGATACAACGTCTCCTGGGGCGGTTGATCGATGAGGTGAAAGACAAAGCCCGAGGCAAAATCCAGCGTTACCGACGCCTCTAACCCGTCCTTGGACACCTGAATCGTCATGTCCGCCCTTGCTTCCACCGGTTGCAACCGGACTTCAATTCGCGATTCCTGATAGATCACGCCTGTCCCCTGGATCTCCTGTTCATCCACCCAGACCTGCATGTGTTCGCCCGGCGCGAGAACGGCGTAATTGCAGGTGCCAACAGGGTTTTGCACATGAACGACGCCATTGTGAACCCCTGCTTTGCCATTGACACAGTCCTCGTCGCGCAGTGCTACTGCTGCGCTTTCTGAGGTTTTGTTCGCCAAGCCCATCCCTTTCTCACCACCGAAAAAGAAATTTTACGACAATTATTCGTGAAAAATTACGCTATCCCTTTTATTTTTGTAAAAAGTTCTTCTTTTCACGGTGAAGACGCGGCAAAAAGCCACAGCCGCCCTGTTGGAGCGGCTGTGGCTTTTTGGTGGGATTTTTTTACCCGGATTTTTTAGCCGGACTTAGTGGCTGTGGACCACACTGGAGCTGGTGCTGGCGCCGGTGTAGGTGACGGAGGAGAGGCCGCCGGCTTGCACAGCGAAGTCGGGGTAGCCTTCCTCGCCGTGTTGGGTGATGTCGAGGCCCGTTTCTTCGTCGTCCGCAGTGACGCGGGCTTTGAAGATGGCGTTGACGATGGTGTAAATGACCAGGGTGCCGATGGCGGCGAAGGCGTAGCTCGCGCCGACAGCGATGAGCTGTTTCACCAGCAGTTCGGACGTGCCGGAGTAGAAGAGGCCGTCGGCGCCGGCGGGGTTGACGGCGGTGGTGGCGAAGATACCGGTGGCGATGGCGCCGAAGGTGCCGCCGACACCGTGGATGCCAAAGGCGTCAAGGGCGTCATCGTAGCCGAGGCGGGGCTTGAGGATGACGGCGAAGTAGCAGAGGACGCCGGCGATGAGACCGATCACGATGGAGGAACCGGGGGTGACGAAACCAGCAGCCGGAGTGATGGCGACGAGACCGGCCACTGCGCCAGAAGCGGCGCCCAGGACGGTGGGTTTGCCTTGGCGAACCCATTCAGCGATGATCCAGCTCATGGCGGCTGCGGCAGCGGCGGTGTTGGTGGTGACGAAAGCGCTGCCGGCGAGGCCGTTGGCGCCGAGGGCGCTGCCGGCGTTGAAGCCGAACCAACCGAACCAGAGGAGACCGGCGCCGAGAACCGTCAGGGGCAGTTGGTGGGGAGGCATCGGGGTGCTGCCCAGGCCGCGGCGTTTGCCGAGCAGGATGGCCAGGACGAGACCGGAGACGCCGGAGCTGATGTGGACGACGGTGCCGCCGGCGAAGTCAAGAGCGCCCAGGTCGCGGATCCAGCCGTGGAGACCCCAGACCCAGTGGGCCAGCGGGAAGTAGATGACGGAGATCCAGACGGCGGTGAAGACCAGGAAGAAGGAGAATTTCATCCGTTCCGCATAGGCGCCGCTGATCAGGGCGGCGGTGATGACAGCAAACATGAGCTGGAACATGGAGAAGACGGAGTGGGGGATGGTGGCGGCATAGTCGGCGTTCGGTTCGGCGCCGACGTTGTTCAGCATGGCCCAGTCGAGAGAGCCGATGATGCCGTTGACATCGGGACCGAAGGCCAGGGAGTAGCCGTAGAGCACCCAGAGGACAGAGACGAGACAGATGATGATGAAGCTGTGCATCATGGTGCTGAGGACGTTTTTCTTGCGGACCATGCCGCCGTAGAACATGGCCAGACCCGGCGTCATCAACAGGACGAGGGCGGCGGAGATGATGATAAAGGCGGTGTCACCGGTATCCACTTTCGGAGCTTCCGGAGCAGCGGCAGCTGCGGTGGCGTCGGCGGCAGGGGCGTCCGTCGTTGCGGCTGCGGCGGTCGCAGCGGCGGGAGCGGTCTCATCGGCGAAGGCGGGCGCCAGGCCCAGGCAGGTCACCGCAATCATCAATAAAAGTGCAAATAAGGCAATGCGCTTCATGAGAAGTCCTCCTCTTCTATACCACTAGTTTTTGGGCTTTATTTTTATGTCGGAGAAACACATAGGGCTCCCGAAGGAAGTTTCACCTCTTCCCTCGGGAGCCCCTATGCTCCCCTAGGCAACCGTTCGGTTCGTCGGAACCGGCAAGGGCCTTTTGCCCCCATATCCTTAGAGCGCCACATCTCCCGTTTCTCCGGTGCGGATGCGGACGGCGTTTTCAATCGGTGATACGAAGATTTTCCCGTCGCCGATCTCTCCGGAACGAACCTGATCGGCGATGACCTTCACCAGTTCGTCGACAAGATTGTCGGCGACGACCACTTCCACCTTCACCTTGGGGAGAAGGTCAATGGTGTACTCGGAACCGCGGTAGAAACCTTTTTTCCCTTTCTGCAACCCGCAGCCGGCTACCTGAGTGACCGTCATCCCGCGCACCCCGATGCGGTTCAGGGCCTCTTTCACTTCATCCAGTTTCGTCGGGCGGATGATCGCTTCGATCTTCTTCATTGAAACCTTCACTCTCCTTACACACTCTGTTTGTCTGCAACGCTCCCGCTTTTACCCGGAGGCGCCGCCCCTCTCCGCCCATGTCGGTTGGCTGGTTCCCGCCAGACCGTGCCGGAAGAGATGATCTTCAGAAGGAAAACAAAAAAACAGAGACAATCCGTGTGGATACACCGGACGTCTCTGTCTTACTTTTATTGTAGCGATTCGGGGCCGAATTGGCAATCCCCCAAATGAACTTTTTTTACTGCTTCAGCGCGATCTCCACATAATTGTCGTTGAAGGAGGACCCGCCGGCCAGCCGTGTCCCCTTCCCGGCGGTGAGGTGATTGACGTTTTTCCCACCGGGCACCCGCGACTGCCAGCGCACCCCTTCCACCACGACGACGCCGGCGGGCACATCGGCGGTGACGCGGGCTTGGAAAAAGGCTTCTCCGAGGGCGTTGAAGGCCCGCACCGTCGCGCCGTCGACGATCTGGCGTTCAGCGGCGTCGGCTTCGGCGATCCGGATCTGCTGGGGACCTTCGCGGCGCTCCGTCTCGCTGGCGCCGCCGAAGGTGCTGTTGAGCAGGTGGTGACCGGGGTTGGCCAGCAGCCGCAAGGGATAGGGCCGCTCGGTCATATCCTTTACGCGGGCGCGGTACTCCGGCAAGGTGGGATAGCCTCGCTCGGCCAGCGCCGGATTCTCAAACATCAACCGGCCGGACTCTGTCTGAAAGCGACCAAAGCGCAGGGGCGGGTTGTCGCCCACATTCAGCCGGACGGCGCGGCCCGCCGCCAGGGCTGCCCGGTCGATCCCTTCCAGCAGCGGTGTTGGCTGGGCCAGCAGATCGTCGATCAGGTCGTCGGCGGTCTTTTGAAAATGAGCTTCCCCAAATCCGAAGGCCGTTGCCAGCAACGTGAAGACCTCCAGGTTGCTCTTGGCCTCCCCCGGCGGCGGCGCGACGGGACGGGCGCGCTGGATGTAAAAATGACCGTAGGAGCGGTAGAGGTCGGCATGTTCCGGCGCCGCCGTCGCCGGGAGCACCAGGTCGGCGTAGCGCGCCGTATCGGTGAGGACCTGTTCGTGAACGACGGTGAACAGGTCCGGTCGAAGCAGCCCCTGCAGCACCTTCTCCGATTCAGGCGCCACCGCCGCCGGGTTGGCGTGATAGACATAGAGGGCTTGGATGGGCGGATCCCGCCGTTCCAGCAGCGCCCGGCCCAGTTCGATCATGTTGATCTCCCGCGCCGGCTTCGGCTGCAGATCGTCGCGGGTGACGACGGCTGTGGGCAGCGCCTGGCCCGTGTTGGAGGAGGCGTGGATGCCGCCGCCTTTTTTGGCGAAGGCGCCGACGAGTCCGGGGAGGCAGGCCAGGGTGCGGTAGATCATCGCCCCGTCCCACTGGCGGTTAGGGCCGTTGCCGACGCGGATGAAGGGCGCGCGGGCGGCGCCGTAGGCGCGTCCCAGTTCCGTGACGGTCGAGGCGGTGATGCCGGTCATGGCCTCCACCTGTTCGGGAGCATAGTCGCGGAGCACTTTTTCCTTGAGCGCCTCATACCCCGCAGTGTGTTCGGCGATGAAGGCATGGTCGAGGCAGTCTTCGCTGATCAGGACGTGCATCATGCCAAGGGCCAAGGCGGTATCGGTTCCCGGCGGGATGAGGATGACACGATCAGCGACGGCGGAGGTGCGATTTTTATAGCAGTCCACCTGGATCACCTGGGCGCCTTTTTTGCGGGCTTCCTGGAGAAAGGGCAGCAGGTGGATGTGGGTGGAGGCGACGTTCATGCCCCAGATCAGGATCAGGTCGGCGTCGACCATCCCTTCAATGTCGCTGCCCATCGTATCCCCCAATGTCATCGACCAGCCCACATCAGCAGTGGTGGCGCAGATGGTTCGCTTGAGACGGCTCGCCCCCAGCCGGTGGAAAAAGGCGTGGCCGCTGTTGCGCTGGACGAGGCCCATGGTGCCGGCGTACGAGTAGGGCAGGATCGCTTCGGCGCCGCTCTCGTCGATGACGGCCTGAAAGCGGCGGACGATGGTGTCGATGGCCTCGTCCCAGGAGATGGGCGCAAAGGCGGCCGTCCCTTTCGGCCCGATGCGGCGCAGCGGTCGGGTCAACCGTTCCGGAGAATGGAGATGCTCCGGAAAGCGGCCCATCTTCCCACAGAGGAAGCCGCGGGTGAAGGGGTGATCCGGGTCGCCTTGACAGGACAGGACCTTGTTTCCTTCCACATCCAAGAGAAGTCCGCAGGCGTCGGGGCAATCGAGAGGGCAGACAGACGGCAAAAGGGGCATCGATTTCATCCTCCTTGTGCTTCAACAGGCAGTGCGCGCGTTCGCGCGTTATTGTCATTGATTCGATGTTTCTTTTATCGATGTTCCTTTGAGCGCAAGCTCGTCTTTCTTCATTTATACCTGAAAGGACCTTCTTCCTGCCTGTGAACCTTCCTCCATCGTAAAATCGGCCTTCCCCCGTCGCCGGCGAAGCAAAAAACCGGCCACAGACCTGACTGGTCCTGCCGGTTTTCTCTTTCCCCTTGCACGCCTGACGGGCTTCGACCTAGAGGGCCGACGCTTCCCGGTACAGGGCGTCGGCCGCTTTGGCAAACTCCTCCAGGTTCAACGTCTCCCCCCGCCGTCCCGTGTCGATGCCGGCCGTCGTCAGCCGTGTGGCCATCTCTTCCTTAGTCAAGGGCACGCCCAGGGCGCCCAGGGCGTTCAACAGCGTCTTGCGCCGCTGGTTGAAGGCGGCCCGGACGACGCGAAAAAAGGCAGCCTCATCGGTGACATCCACCGGAGGCGATGTCCGGCGGTCCAGGCGCACAACAGCGGAACTGACCTTTGGCGGCGGAATGAACGCGCCCGGCGGAACCTTGGTCACCAGTGTGGGAGCACAGCGGTACTGGATGGCCACCGAGAGGGCGCCATAGTCGCTGTGACCGGCCGGCGCAAGCATCCGATCGGCCACCTCCTTCTGCACCATGACCACCAGCCGCGATACGGCAAAGCCGCCCTCGAGAAGGCGCATCAGGATCGGCGTGGTGATGTAATAGGGGAGATTCGCCACAAGGACGAAGGGCTTGTCTCCCCGCCAGGGTTGGGTCACCGCGTCATAGTCGACCTTCAAGGCGTCCTGCCAGAGGATATCCACCTGAGGATGATCCCGGCACAGATCGCTGAGCAGCGGTCGCAGGCTCTCATCCACTTCGACGGCGATCACTTTGCCGCTGGGGCCGACGGCGCGGGCCAGATCGCCTGTCAAGGTGGCCGGACCCGGGCCGATCTCGACGACCACGTCGCCGGCGGACAGATCGGCCGCATCGATGATGCGCGCCACATAGTTCGGGTCGGCCAGGAAGTTCTGGCCCAGTCCCTTTTTGGCGCGAATGCCATACCGATTGAGGTTTTGTCGGAGTTCACCGGCCATCGTCTGTCTGTCTCCTATCTCTGCTTCGCCTATTGTTGCCTGTCTTCTCCTAGCGTTCCCTGCCGTCGATCGCGTCCAACGCCTGTTCGATCTCGCTCCGGCTGAGGCCGAAGTGGTTGACTCGCTGCAAAAACTGCTTGGCATTGGTCCGGCCGATGCCAAGGCGCTCGCCGAGGGCTTCGCGGCGCTGTCCCGCGCCCGGGACGCCGTCGATCCCCCACAGCCGCAGGTCGTCGCGGTTGTACATCTCTCGCTGCGTCCCCGGCGATCGCACCTGAGCCAGGGCCTCACGGATGGCTTGGGAAGAGGCATGTTCAATGCCCACTTTGCCGTCTTTTTTGGCCAGCGCCGCCGGCAAAAAGGCGTGCTTGGCGCCAGGCACGGCTTCGGTCACCCAGCGACGGATCCGTTCGCCCGGTCCGTCGGGATCGGTAAAGACGATGACGCCGCAGCGTTCCTGCGCCCTGCCGATGACCGCCATGGTTTCGGGGCTGATGCCCAATCCCTGTGTCACGATCACTTGGGCGTCGACAGCGCGCCGCACGGCCAGCAGGTCGTCGCGGCCCTCGACGACGATGACTTCCTGTATCTTTTCCCTGGACAGTCGATTCACCTCATTGTCGGTTTTCCCCGTTTGTAAACAAACCAAACCCGCCCCGGATCGGGGCGGGCCAAAAAGGCGCCCTTTGCGCGTTCGCCGCGCTGGATTACATTGCCTTATTCGAGCACATACACCTTTGTCGTCCGTTTGCCCCAACGCCTCGCCTCTTCCGACGACTCCACGAAGACGTCGATGCGCTCGCCGACGATGGCGGAGCCGCGATCAGCCGCCCGGGCAAAGCCATAGCCCTCAATATAGAGGCGTGAGCCCAAGGGGATGATCGATGTGTCAACAGCCACCATCCCTACTTCCGGATAGGCGCCGGAGGCGGTGTTCCGCCCTGTGTGGGAGTAGGCGGTCGCCACCATGTAACGGGCTTCGCGGATGTGGAAGTTAAGGCCGCCCCGCGAGACCTGGTCGATGGTGCCCATGGCCACCACCTGATTGACGGGAGAACGGACGATTTGCTGGGCGATCAGGTCTTTTTTCACCGGTTCGCCGTCTTCATAGGTGACCACCATCCGGTTCCGTTCGAGGCCGGTGCTGCCCCGGGAAACGATCTTGCGCAAGCCCTTTTCCAAGGTGTTGTCCGGTTTTTGCTCTGTCCGGTAGGGGACAGTCTCCTCCTCGACGACCTCTTCCTGGGTGACGCGAACGATGCGGACGGTGGAGGGCTTGTCTACCGTCTGATCGAGCGCTGGTTCCACGCGGTCAAGGGCGCCCAGTTGGATGGAGGTTTGGGCCAGGATATCCCGCACCGAAGCAGGCGTCGTGATCAGTTCCTGCTTTTTGCCGTCGGCAAAGACAGCGATGGGAAAGGCCCGGATGATATGTACGGTCAGCTTTTCTTGCAACAGTGTTGAAACGGGCGGGTCCACTTTGTCCTTTTCGGCCAGAGTCACGCCGGCTTCCGCCAGCGCTTCCCCGACGGTCGTCTTGAAGGTGCCGATGGCTCTTTGTTCGCCATCCACGTCGAGTACAATGTCTTTTTGGAGGTAGCTGTAGATTCCGAAGAGGACGAGCGCGATGCCGGCAAAGAGGCCCAGCGCTGTTCCCCACCGCCGCAGTTCGCCGCCGGGCGGCGGATCGGAGAGCCGTTTGGCCCGCCGGGGCGGGCCTGGGTGAAGTCGCTCGGTCAGATCAGTGGTGTCATCCAGCATGACGGATTCCCCTTTCGACCAAGTGCTTACCGGTAGTGTGCTCTCATTTTACTGAACGAAAGGGGGCTTGTCAAAGCCAAGAATGTTGAATAATGGAAGGAAGTCCATTTTTTATTCGACCTATTTGATCATTTTTTTACTTATGCCTTTTTACAGGCGTTGCTTATTTAAGTGAAGCCATGGTCATTCCAGAATATGTACGGTTACTTGCCGTCTTCCCCATTGAAAACACTCGGCATTGCTGTCGAAAAAAACATCAATGATTGAACCCCGGATGGCCCCGCCCGTGTCGGCAGCGCGCGCCAGCCCGTATCCCTCGACATACAGTGTGGAACCCAGGGGAATCACACTCGGATCGACCGCGACGATGCCCACATGGGGCCAGGTCCCTGTGGCGGTGCGGTTGCCCGTGTGGGTGTAGGCGGTGGCTTCCATGCGCATCGTCCGCCGGATCGCTGCGGCGACCTCTTCTTCGCTGTTCCCCTCGCCCTTTGTTGACGCGGCGATGTCCCGCTCGCCCGGCGCCGCGCCACGGCTGCCCCCCCGCGAGGCGACCAGCCGTCGTTCTCCGCTCCCGCCTCCCCCCCGGATGACCACCTCTGGCCGGGGACGTTGCGTCACTTCCCGCTCGACCGCCTCCGCCGAAACCTCCTGACCGTCTTCGAAGGTCACCTGTTCGCGAACAACAGCCACCCCGTCGGCGCCGGCCACGGCCACCCGCTCGACGCCTTCCGGGAGGGCGCCGTCGTAGATCACCTGCCGGGGGAAGGCAACCGGTTCGCTCCGTTCGCGGGTGCTCCGGGTCAGACGAACCAGCCGCCAACGGCTGGACGCCCCCCCTTCGACGCCGTCACGGCGGTCCAGGCGGTCTTCGGCGCCGACAGCGACACCCAAACCGGCGATGCGCTCCATCGACAGGTCGCCGATCTGGCGAAAGGTGACGATGCGGTTGTCGACGAGCAACTCGACCCAGCGGGATTTGCGAAACTGTACAACCATCCCCGGCAGGATCGGTTTGTCGGCGTCGGGATAGACCCAATCGCCGGGCTCACAGGCGATCCCCTGCCCCCTCAACATTTCACCGACCGTCCGTCCGTTGGCGCGGACAGCCCGCGCTTCCCCATCCACCTCCAGCATGACGGTTTTCCCTCGGACGTCATCAGAAAAAGGGGCCAAAAAAAGCGCGACGACCAATGAAAGGGAGAGCCCCATGACAATGGCCAGACGCGCGGCGCGGCTTTTCTGCCCTTTTTCCTTTGTCGTCATACCTGCAATTGTCATCATGCAACCCCTCCCTACCGCGTAGGATTGTCTTCCGGCATGGCGGCGATGGTCCAGAATATGAAGGGGTATAAAAAAAAAGAACCCCCAGAGGGGGGCTCATGACGAAGGGTTCTGTCAGGTGTTGATTCGCCGTCTGCATCGACAACGCGCCGGGACAGGCAAGGCTGCCCTTTCAGGGGTTCTCCCGTTGCGCCGGGAAGGGGAGCCGAAAGAGGGCGCAACCGTTGTGCAACAGTTGTTCCGCCAACTCATCGGGATCGTCGCCCCGCAGTTCCGCGACTTTTTTTGCCACCAAGGCCACATTGCCCGAGTGGTTGCGCGTCCCCCGCAGGGGATGGGGCGACAGGTAGGGGGAATCGGTCTCGACAAGCAAACGGTCGCGAGGAACCTGCCGGGCGATGTCGAGCAGACCCCGGGCATTCGTATAGGTGACCGGACCGGCCAGCGAGATATAAAAACCGAGATCCAGGCAGAACCGGGCCATCTCCCAACTGCCCGAAAAGCAGTGCAAGACGCCGGAAAGACCGCGGGCCTCCTGATCAAGGATCGCCATGATGTCGCCATGGGCGTCCCGGTCGTGGATGATGACAGGCTTGTCCAGACGCCGCGCCAGCGCCAGCTGGTTCACAAAGACCTCCCGCTGACAGTCGCGGGGCGACAGATCGCGGTAGTAATCGAGGCCGATCTCGCCAATGGCCACCACCTTGGGGTGGGCGGCCATCCGCTCCAGCGACCGGTAGTCGTCCTCGTCGACCCCCTCAGCGTCATGGGGGTGAATGCCGACAGCGGCGTAAATGAACGGGTAGTCCTCGGCCAGTTGGACCGAACGCTCTGACGACGGGATATCGTAACCCACGTTGACGATCCGTTCCACGCCCGCCGCCTGCGCTTGCCGCAACAGGGCCTCCCGGTCATCGTTGAAGGACTTGTCATCCATGTGGGCATGGGTGTCGAAGAGCCGCATCCTACTTCACCCGGCTGCCGGCGGGGATGTCGGCGGTCACGGTGAGGGCCTCGAGGACGCCGTCTTTGGAGGCCGCCAGGATCATGCCCTGCGAGAGGATGCCCCGCAGTTTGGCCGGTTTCAGGTTGGCCACCAAGACGAGCTTCTTGCCGACCAGTTCCTCCGGCGCGTAGTGCTGGGCGATGCCGGAGACGACGGTGCGCGTCTCGTCGCCCAGTTTGACCTGCAGCTTGAGCAGTTTGTCTGTCTTTGGCACCTTTTCGGCGGCAAGCACCTCAATCACCCGCAGGTCGACCTTGGCGAAGTCTTCAATGGTGATCTCCGGCAGGAGCGGCTCCATGGCCGGCTTTTCAACGGCAGTTTCGGAAGCCGCTTCGGCAGCGGCTTCCACGGGGGCTTCCACGGGGGCTTCGATGGCTCCTTTTTCGGCAATGGCTTCTTGGTTCGTCACGGAAGTCGCCTCCTTCGCAGGTGTGGATGTTTCTGGCGCCGATGGGGCGCTCTCTGCCAGCATCGCTGCCAGATCGATGCGCGGGAAAATGGGATCGCCCTTTTTGACGTTTACGCCGCCGGGGAAGAGACCCCACCGGGCGGCGTCCCATGTCGTCAGGTCGCTTCCCGACAGGCCCAACTGGGCAAAGATGTTGCCGGGAACCTTGGGCATGGCCGCTTGCAACAAGATGGCGGCGATGCGCAGGCTTTCGACCATCGTGTACAACACGGCCTCCAGTTCGGCCCGGGACTCCGGCTTTTTCGCCAGCGCCCAGGGGGCGCGCTCATCGATGTACTTGTTCATGCGGCCGATCAGCTTCCAGAGGGCGCCATGGGCGTTGGCCAGTTCAAAGCGGTCCATCAGGGCGCCGAAGTCGGCGACGGTTTTCGCGGCCAGTTCCTGGATCTCCTTCTCCAGGGGACCTTCGGCGGTCGCCTCGGGTTTTTGGACGATCCCGCCGGTGAACCGCTCCACCATGGACAGGGATCGGTGGAGCAGGTTCCCCAGGTCGTTGGCCAGGTCGGTGTTGATCCGGCCGACCAGGGTCTCCTCGGAGTAGACGGCGTCCTGGCCGCCGATCATCTCGCGGATGAGGAAGTAACGGAAGGCGTCGACGCCATAGCGGTCGGCGAGCATGAAGGGGTCCACGACGTTGCCCTTCGATTTCGACATTTTCCCCGATTCAAGCAGGAACCAGCCATGGCTGAAGACCTGTTTCGGCAGCGGTTCGCCCAGGGCCATCAGGATGATCGGCCAGATGATGGTGTGAAAACGGACGATGTCCTTGCCGACGAGGTGGATGTCAGCCGGCCAGTACTTCCGGTATTTCTCGTCGTTATCGCTGCCGTAGCCAAGGGCAGTGATGTAGTTGGACAGGGCGTCAAACCAGACATAGATCACATGGTTGGCGTTGATCGGCACGGGGATGCCCCATTTGAAGGTCGTCCGGGAGACGCAGAGGTCCTCCAGTCCCTGTTTGATGAAGCTGACCATCTCGTTGCGCCGGCTCACCGGCTGGATGAAGTCGGGGTGATCCTCGATATGTTGGAGCAGCCGGTCGGCATACTTGGACATGCGGAAGAAATAGCTCTCTTCCTTCATCCGCTCGACGGCGCGCTCACAGTCGGGGCAGAGCTTTTCGCCGTTTTCGCCGGTCTTCAGCTGCCGTTCGGGCCAAAAGGCCTCGCAAGGCGTGCAGTACCAGCCTTCATACTCCGACTTGTAAATGTCGCCGTTGTCCCAGATCTTCTGGAAAATGACCTGGACGGCTTGTTTATGGCGGTCCTCGGTGGTGCGGATGAAGTCGTCATAGGTGATGTCGAGCCGCTCCCAAAGCCGTTTGAACGTGTCGGCCACCGGATCGAGGTATTCGATGGGCGACAAGCCTTTTGCCTGGGCCGATCGCTCGATCTTCTGGCCATGCTCGTCCAATCCCGTCAAAAAACAGACGTCATACCCGCGCAACCGCTTGTAGCGCGCCATCGTATCGGTGGCCACCGTCGTATAGGCATGACCGATGTGCGGGTTGCCGCTCGGGTAGTAGATTGGTGTTGTGATATAGAAGGCGGGCCGGGTCTGATTCACCATGGGGACCTCCTCGCAAAAATCGTCAATTTCTCGCAAAAGGGAAGGGGTGAACAGCCAAATCATCAGATTCCTGGAAACTAAATATGCGGTATTTGCCGTTTTTTAAAGAAATTAGGGGTTGACTGTTCCTGGAACCCCTGGTACCATTAGGGTGCAGATTGTTGTCGAATTTTGTTGATACGTCAGAAGGGAGGGCATTTTTCGATGAAATCTACGGGCATTGTACGGAAGGTTGACGAACTGGGACGCGTCGTTATCCCGATTGAACTGCGCAGAACCCTGGGCATCGATGAAAAGGACGCGCTGGAAATCTACGTCGACCACGAGAAGATCATCCTCAAAAAGTACGAGCCGGCCTGCGTCTTCTGTGGCAGCGCTGTTGATGTTCAAAACTTCCGCGGCAAGATTGTTTGCCGGGAGTGCGCTGTTTCGATGGCGCAAAACGCCGGCTGATCATGGGATTGGTTTGATTGGCTACATAATACCATTATTTCCAGCCAATCAAAAGGTCATGTTCTCGCAATAGGACGGGATGGGTTTTCACCCATCCCGTTTTATTCGTTTTCGGGCGCTTCCTCCCCGTCCGGGTCGAGCAATCGAAGCCGGTAGGCCTCCCGTCGCGATAGGCCCAGTTCCTGGGCGGCCGTCTTGAGGGCGGCTTTGCTGTCCATGCCCTGCCCTTCCAGCCGCTCCAACCGTCGCCGGAGCAAGGCGGCTCGCTCGCCCTCGCTCTCGGGAAGGGCAGCCATGCCATAGAGGCCGCCATCGGCTTCGTTCCAAAAGCCGCCGGCGCTTTCTCCAGGTTGATCGATGTCACCGCTGGCCGCAGGCGATGCGAGGCCCCCTTCCCTCGACGAGGGGGCGCGCCCGGCGACGACAAGGGTGCATTCGCCGCGGACCCCCTCCCGAACCGATTCGACCAGTTCGGTCAAGGAACCCCGGCGCACCTCTTCAAACTTTTTCGTCAGCTCTCGCACCAGGGCGGCGGGTCGCTCCGGTCCGAGGGCGTCACGGAGGCTTTCCAAGGTCTCCCGCAGGCGATGGGGCGACTCGTAGAGGATGATCGTTCGATCCTCAAAAGCGAGCCGGCGGAGCCGTTCGCGAAACTCTTTTTTCAGCCGGGGCAAAAAACCCTCAAAGACAAAGCGGCCTGTGGGCAGACCTGACAGCACGAGCGCCGTCAGCGACGCCGACGGTCCCGGCAGGACCTCCAAGGGCAGCCCGCGCGCAACGCACTCCCGGACGATGTCTTCGCCGGGATCGGAGATGCCCGGCAGCCCGGCGTCGGAGACGAGGGCCACTGTGGCGCCGGCGGCCACCTGGTCGAGGATGACCGCGCCCTTGTGACGACGGTTGTGTTCATGGTAGGACGTGAGGGGCACATGGATGTCAAAGGCGCTGAGCAGTTTGCGGGTGTGACGGGTGTCTTCAGCGGCGATCAAGTCGGCTTCCTGCAAGGCTTTGAGCGCCCGCAGGGTGATGTCGTCCAAATTGCCGATCGGTGTGGCGCAGAGGATCAGTTTACCTGGACCCGAAGGCTTGTCTGTGGCGCCGTCATCATGGTCGTTCATCAAGGGGGCCTCATTCCTTATGGAGAAAGTTCACGCAGAAGAGACAATCGTCTCCCCGGCGGGGTTGGCCGAAGTTGACATGGCAGATATGAAAGCCCTCTTTGTAGAGGCGGCTCAGGTTTTCATAGCCCTCGCCCTGCAGTTGGCGCACATTGTCGTTGATCCGGCCCACCGCTTCGGGCGTCATGTTGGCCCGCTCCGCCCGCAGGCGGTCGTTCTCCTCTTCGAGGGTATAGATCTCCATCTTCAGGGCTTCGATCTCGGTCAGCATCTCCCGCAGTTGTTCTTCCAACGCGATCAGCCTGGCCGTCAGTTCTTTGTTCATCTGATCCACCTCCGCTTCAAGAGGGGCCTGCGCCTTGGTCGCTCACTGGACTTCCGGCCCGGGCATTTCGGGCGGTTTTTCCCTGCGTCTTCCCATTTCCTTGCGCTCGTAGCAGTCGTTTTCGAATTTGAGGCAGCACATCAACCGTCCGCAGATGCCGGAGATCTTCGTCGGATTCAGCGACAGGTTCTGGTCCTTCGCCATGCGGATCGATACAGGCTCAAAATCGCCCAAGAAGGAGGCGCAGCAGAGCACACGGCCGCAACAGCCGATGCCGCCGATCATCTTCGCCTCATCGCGGACGCCGATCTGGCGCAGTTCAATGCGAGTGCGGAAGACAGAGGCCAGGTCCTTGACGAGTTCCCGGAAATCGACGCGGCCATCGGCGGTAAAGTAGAAGATGATCTTGGAGGAGTCAAAGGTGTACTCCACATCGACGAGCTTCATGGGCAACTGGTGGGCGTTGATCTTTTTCTGGCAGATCTCATAGGCGGAGGTCTCCCTGGCGCGGTTTTCCTCCACCTGCTTGATGTCTTCCGGCGTGGCCACGCGCAACACCTTTTTCAAGGGGTTGACCAGGCTCTCTTCCGAAACCTCCCGAGGGGAGATGACGATCTCGCCAAACTCAATGCCGCGCGCCGTCTCGACGATCACCTTTTCCTGCAGCGGGAGATTCAGGTCGTCCGGGTCAAAGTAATACACTTTCCCGGTTTTCTTAAATCGGACACCGACAATTTTGACCAAGGACCCTTCCTCCTCAAGGTTTGGGCCGGATCGTCCGGCCTCGGATACTCTTATCTTCGGGCTGCAGTCGAGGGCGTCAGGGACTCGCCCCGGGCCAGATCGCGCAGCTTGAGCAGCGTGTCCTCCACCAGCAGGCGCGCGCTGGCGTTTGTGTCCAACAGGCGGCGCGCCGCCATCACCATATCCAAGGCGTTCAACAACACCGGCAAGGGCCAGCCGTGGGCGTCGCCGGCGATGTCGCCGTTGATGACCGGCACCTCGGCGCCGCCGGCGCCGGCGATCAGCAGCCGATCGCGCAGCAGGAGCGCCAGGTAATCGAAAAACTCGGCGATGCCTTCCTTATCCTTGTCCCATTCCTCGGCGACCTGAAAGATGCGGCTGTCGCCGGTCTGGACCAGACTGTCCAGCAGTTGGCGGGCCTTTTCCCGGCCTGCCGGCAGGCCCTCGGCCGCCAGTTTGGCCGCCCGGTCCCAGCGCCCGTCAGCCAGCAGCGTCAACAACGGCACATGGCCGGCGGGTACGCCCTTTTGCTGCAGGAAGCGCGCGATCTCGCCGCTCGGCGCCGGTTGAAAGTGGACAGGCAGGCAACGCGACCGGATCGTCGGCAAGATGCCGTGACCGCGATCGGTGATCAGGATGAACACGGTCGGCCCCGGCGGCTCTTCCAGGATCTTCAGAAGGGCGTTGGCCGAGGGCCCCTGCATCGTCTCGGCCTGTTCGAGCAAGACGACCTGATGGGCGGACAGGTACGGCCGGTAGCGGATGCGTTTTTGCAGATTCCGGATCTGATCGATCTTCAGCGTCGCTCCGTCAGGCGCCAGGTGAAAAAGATCGGGGTGGCTGCCGCCCTGCGCCTGCCGGCAAGCGGGACAGGCTTCACAGGCGTCGCCTTCGCTCGGTTCGAGGCAGAGGACAGACTGGGCAAAGGCGCGGGCGACGGTCTTCTTGCCGACACCCTGCGGTCCGGAAAACAGATAGGCATGGGCGACCCGATCGCCGGAGAGCCCGCGGACCAACTGCCGGACAGCCCGTTCCTGCCCCACGTATTGCGATAGACGCACCGCCATCTCTCCTAGGTAATGATATCCAATAAGAGCCCGCGAATTTCACCGATTTTCGCCAGGACGTCGATCGGCTCGGCCTGTTGCGAAAAAAACTGGGTGGCCATCTCCTCAAGGTGATGATCGACCTTTTCCACCGTAATCAGCGATTTGTGCCGGCCGCGGCGGTCCCAACCCGATTCCTCGCGGAGCTGATAGGCGCCCCCGACCACCTGGGCCAGGAACTTTTTCACCAGTTCCCGGTACTTCTTGAAATTGCCCACAGTCTGGTTCTGGGCCAGGGCATTGGCCGACTCGTCGATGCGGGCGAGCATCTCCTGCAGGTCTGACCGTTCCCGCCCGACGCGGGCTTTGCGCAGTTCGGCCAGAAAGGCTTCTTTGTTCCCCTCGGTTCCGGCGGCCCGGTCGCCTTCATGGGCCAGGCGCGGATCGCCGACGCCAGAGAAAAAGCCTTTGATTTTAATCCCGTCGGCCATGTATTACTCCTCCTGACAGTAGGGCAGGCTGGGCGCCAGCGCGCGCGCCGCGTCGATGAGCCGACAGTGGACCTCGGCGACAGCGCCGCCGGCCGGTATACGGCGGACCCGTTCCGGTTCCTTCTTCGCCAGTTCAAGAAACCCCCGGCGGACACGTTGGTGAAACGCGGCGGCTTCCCGTTCCATGCGATCGGCGCCTTGCCACTCGGCCTGTTCCGGCCGCCGCCGCGCCCGTTGCAGCCCCTCTTCGGTGTCGATATCGAGCAGGAGTGTCAAATCGGGGGTCAATCCTTCGGTGGCCATGCGGTTGATCGCCTCAAGCCGTTCCATCGGAAGACCGCGGCCGAATCCCTGGTAAGCCAAGGTGGAATCGATAAACCGGTCACAGATCACCACGGCGCCGGCGGCCAAGGCCGGCTGGATCACCTCAGTGACCAGTTGCGCCCGGGCGGCGGCATAGAGGAACACCTCAGCCATGGGCGCCATCCCCGTTAAGGAAGGATCAAGCAACACCCGGCGGGCCGCCTCGCTGACCGGCGTCCCCCCGGGTTCTCGCGTCTCGACAACGGAAAAACCGAGCTTTCGGAAGGCTTGCGCCAGCAGGGCGCCCTGGGTCGTCTTTCCGGCCCCGTCGGCCCCTTCCAGTGTGATGAACAATCCCGGCATAGCGCACCTGCTTCGTATGGTATTCATCTAAATCATTCGTCGATGATGACCAGTTCGTTCAGTCCCGAATCAGCGGCGCCCTGCCACTGGGCGCCCGCCCGCCGCAGTTCTTCCACGACCGCGGCGACTTCGGCGGTGATGCGCTCTCCAGGCGCAACGAGGGGGATCCCGGGGGGATAGGGGCAGATAAACTCGGCAGCCAGGCGGTCGCGGGCTTCCGTCCACCTCACCCGGCGGCGAGGGGCGTGAAAAGCCTGCCGTGGCGACAAGACCATCTCCGGCCGGAGCTGGTAGGCCTGTTGGAGCAAGGGCCCCGACGATGGCGCCTTTCCCCTGCCGCCCCCTTGAGCAAACTCCTGGGAAAGCGCCTGAAAGGCTCCGCGCAACCGAATGTCCGCATCAGGGCGGTCAAAGGGGGAGAGCAAAAAGAGCAGATAATTCGGTCCAGCCAGTTCGGCTTCGATGCCCTGCTCCTGTCGCAACCACTGGCGAAGGGCGTAGCCTGTCGGCATCGCGCCGCGCAGGACCACGAGCAGGCGCGTGGGGTCCCAGTCCGATAGGGCGGGATGATTCTTTATTTCTTCGCCCCAACAAAAAATTCCTTTGAGACGGTTGAGGTCTTTGCGCAGTCTTTGCGCTCGCTCGATGGTCCTGTCCCAGAGCGTCTCGCCCTCTTCCTCCATCCGGCGGCGCGCTTCGTCCAGGGAAGCCATCAGCAGGTAGGAGGGGCTGGTGGTCTGAAGCAACGAGAGGGCGCGGGCCAAGGCTTGTCTATCGTGGCTCGGCATGGCGTCGCTCACATGCAACATCGCCGCCTGGGTCAGGACCGGCAAGGTTTTATGGCTGCCGTGGACGACCGCTTGGGCGCCCAGGCGCAAGGCTGAATCAGGCAGGCGCCGGCAAAAGGCAAAGGCCGCGCCATGGGCCTCATCGACCCAGAGGGGCGCGCCGGTTTGCTCGGACGCCTGCCGCCAGGGGGCGAGATCCTCCGCCGTCCCCCAGTAGGTCGGTCGCAGGGCGAACAGCGCCGTCGCCCCCTCGGCCGCCGCCGCCAGGCCTGCCGGATCGAGCGCCAGCGGGAGTCCCGTTTCCTCGTCACAGAGCGGCGGGAGATAGCGGGGAATGGCCCCGCTCAAAACGAGGCCGGCAAAGACAGATCGGTGGCTGTGCCGTGGCAGGGCGACGGCTTCGCCGGGACGCAGGCCGGCGAGGCAGAGCGCCTGAATGCCCACGGTCGCCCCTTGCACCAAAAAAAAAGTCGCGCCGGCGCCAAAAGCTCGGGCCGCCAGGCGCTGAGCGCTGGCAATCACACCTTCCGGCGCATGGAGGTCATCGAGGCCGGGCAATTCGGTCGTATCGAGATGAATCGCCAACCCCGAAAGCGCTTGGCCCCGGCCATGGCCGGGCGTGTGAAAACCCAGCGCTCCTGCTTGATAATCCTCTTGCAACGCCTGCCATAAAGGTCGCTCCCCCATCATCAACCTCCTGCAAACGTTTCCTTCTATTGTATCATGGGCGACCGCCGGAGGCCAAATGACGCCGCCAGTCGGGACGCTGCCACAGCCGGTCCAGCGTGCTCTTGAGCGCCCGGTAGGACTCGTCTTCGTTGGTCCAGGCGGACAAATCCGCCAGGCAGTCTGCGCAAAGAAAAGCGCCGCAGAGCCAAAGTCCGCCGGCGATCCCGTCGGCGGGAACCTGTTTGCAGGTAGAACAGCGGGGCAACAAGGCGGCCTCGATCATGTCGCTCACCTCAACAACGTGTTTCCATTCCTAGTATGGACAAGGTTGTTCCGTAGAGAAACAGCCGGGCTTTATCCTATGTATCGATGGAGGCCCTTGTGCCATGATGGCGCAGCGGTGATTTTTCGAACCTGTTCCATATTCTTACACCTTTACTGATGTTCCACCCTTTACAGGGCGGTCCACTCTCAGGTATAGTGAAGCAGGGAGGTGCATGGCGTGACCGTTGTCGGAATTGAATCGATTCGCCAACAGATTCAGGCGCAGTGTCCCAAAGGACAGACCTTTGCCGATTTTGCCGATACCCTGGAGACCGCCATCAAGGCCCAGTCTCTCGGGCAGAATGTCAGCCTGCCTCCGCTGCCGGCCCTTCCCCTGGCAGCATCGGCCAATCCCGGAATGTCGGCGGTCACATCGGCGTTGCTCAGCCCCTTTACGGGCGCGAACCCGTCAGGGCAGTCGAACAGCCTGTCGCGGCCTCAGGCCGGACAGGCCTACGCGGCGCAAGCTCAAGTCACGGCCGGAAAATACGCCGACCTGATCAACCAGGCCGCCCAGAAATACAACGTGGCGCCCTCTCTGATCTGGGGCGTCATCAAAGCAGAATCCAGTTTCAACCCGCGCATCGTCTCTCCCGCCGGCGCGATGGGATTGATGCAGTTGATGCCCGGCACGGCCCGTTCCCTTGGCGTGGAGGACCCCTTTGACCCTGCCCAGAACATCGACGGCGGCGTCCGCTACCTCCGGCAGATGCTGGACCGGTTCGGCGGCCGGACCGACCTGGCCATCGCCGCCTACAACGCCGGCCCCGGCAACGTGGAAAGGTACAACGGCATCCCACCCTATGCGGAGACGCAGGCCTATGTGCCTCGGGTGCTCCGCTATCAGCAGGAAGGCCTAGCTTCTTTCAGTCAACCGGCCGGTTGAGCAGCCGTCGCAGCCAAGCGACGGCTTTTTCCTTTCCAGGCCTCGTCGACATATCGACAATTCACTGCAACCGGTTTACAATAGTGATATAAAGCATAAACAAACTATATTCAATCATAGAACAGAGAAAGGGCGGGAATCGTTGATGACCACGTCAACCGTGGACACTCCGCCACACCACGTGCCAGATGGGGCGCAAGAAGGCGCAGCGGCGGAAAGGAGCCCTAAACAAACCGTACGGGAACTGACGGCTCTCCTCATGGCCCAGGAAGCGCGAACCCATCGCCTGGAGGAAGAGGCTGTGGCGCTCAACCGGCGGCTGCAGGATGTGGAGTCCCGGACAGAGGACCTGCAAAAACGGATGCAGGACCTCCTGTCCCGACTGGACGAAGCCATCTCGTTGAACAATCTGTTCCTTGCCTACATCGAATCACATGGATTGACCCAGGATTTCAAACAGTTCTCTGAGCGGCTGACGCCGGTCAACGGAAAGGTCAACTAACCCACAGCGGCGACGATGGCGGCGGCGATAGCGGCGCCCACCTCGGAGCCGTTTTTTATTAGCCGGACGGAAACCTGTCCCGCCTTTTCTCCCAGCAACTCGGCCAGGGCATCATCCAGGTCTTGCGCGTAGCCAGGCATCTTTTCATAAAGGGAGCCGTCGACGGCGATGGTATGGCGGTTGGACAGGACCGGGTCTTCATGACGCAACGCGCCCAGGTAGGTGGCCGCCACGAGCCGGGCGGAACGGCGAGATGCCGCCGCTGCGATCCGCTGGAGCAAACGCCGTTCCGCCCGGTCGCTCGCCTCGATGCCGGCGCGCATTCGGAGCCATTGGCCGACGCCAGAGAGGTCGGCGGCCTGATCGGACAGGATTTCCGAGAGATCGGCGGCGGTCAGGGCATAGGGCGTCTCCAGCTTCGGCGTCCCTTGTCCCCCGAAAAGCCCCGTCGCCTGGATCCTTTCGTTCAGGATCTGGCGAACCAGTTCGCCCAGGTAGAGGCCGGAGACCATTTTCTCCAAGCGCTGGGCCCCCGGCTGCTGGCTCTGCCGGTCCAGTTGGTCGTCATAGTCGGTGGCGGGCGCGCCGTCGAAATTGCCCGATTCCATATTGATCACCATGGGCGCCGCAAAGGCTGGCACGAAACGATCCCGGTAGCAGCTGTTGTGGCCGGTGCCCAGGATGGATCCGATGCGGGTGTCCAGGTCGCTGTAGGTGGCGGTCAGGAGGGTTCCCACCGTATCGTTGATGATGGCGGCCGGTCGCACTCGCTCCAGCAAGCCCCGGCGGGCCAGGGCGTCGTTCAGGAGTTGTCCCACGTCGCGCCCCTCGACGCCGGCGGTGTGAAACTCTTTCACCCACCGGATCAATGCGGCGTGGCCGATGTTTTGTTGCCGGGCCGGGAAGGAAAAGGTATGGCCCAGGTAAAAGCGTCCCTGATGATGGCGAATCGTTTCGGCGATCAGGGACGCCAGGAAGTCAAAGAGTTCCTCCGCCGTCGCTGTGCGGCGGGTATAGTCGTAGCTCCCGTCGGCGGCCCGGAGGGGCCGGCTGACCCGTTCCAGGATCCGGCATTGACCGCCGGCGAGTTCGATCAGGGCGACGCGCGCGTTCGTTCCACCGAAATCAAGGGCCAGAAAGGTTCCGCGCTCTTGGCCCGTCGGTCCGGCCAGATAGGACGGCAGCATCTTCAAGGAGCCGCCCTTCCCGGTTAATCCCTGATCCATCGCTTGTTGAAATCGCCCGGCCACCGCGTCCAACGCCGCCGCCGGCAGGTGCAGACGCCCCTCCAGTTCTTCCGCCGCCGCCACCCATGTTTGCATCGGTCGCCCCCCTATTTCCAACCTGTTATCATCTCCCGGACAGGCCGACGCCGCTGCTGCATGCCGCCATCGCGGGGTTCGCCCTCTTCCAAGCTGTTTCAATTCTTTGCCAATTCAAGTGTAATACGAAAGCACCCATCTGTACAAGCAAAAACCGGCCAGAACGGCCGGTTTTATCTTTTGCCCATCAGGGGGCTTTTTTTCCCTGCGGCCGGATCAGCGCCGATCAGGTCAGCGGGATGTCGTGGTTCTCTTCAAACTGTTTGAGCAGCGGATAGGCGGCGATGCTCCAGGACAAGGACACGATGGCGGAGATGAATCCGAACTGCACGAAGGCGAGCCATGATTCGATGGGATGATTGATCAGATAGATGAACAGCCCGCACCAAAAGCCCTGGCAAAAGGGGCAGCCGAGGAGTTTGCGAAAGAGATAGTGGACCCCTTTGAGCCGCTCCCTCACCGGTTTAAAGAGGATAAAGTCGAAGAGGAAAAAGCGGATGCTCAGGGCGGCCAGTAGCTCAAGGACCATTACTTCATCGCCTCGATATCGTCGTACCGCTCAACAAGAAGCTTCAGTTGCTCTTTCGTCAGTGTGACCCGCCCCCCGTCGTCATCGGTGATGACGACCATCCCTTGGGAGACATGAACCGTCGGGCAGCAGCTGGACGAGCAAAGACTCAGCGTGATCATCGGATATCAACCCCTCCTCCAAAAACGTTAGCGCGTCTCATATACAGGATATGGTGAATCCTCGCCGAGAGACCCTGAAAAAGGAAGGCCCAAAAGCTTCAACATTCTTTAACTTGCCTGTTCCACAGGGAGCAAGATAAACTGAAATCGTCAAAGTTCTTCCTATTCCCAGGCGTTTTTACAGTTTTGAGGAGGTCCGTCCGATGGCATCCATCCTGCGCCCCCCTACACCTCATCACCGGGACTGGCTGGCCGATCAACTGGCCGCTTTTTACGCCGTCATCACCGACCACGCCCTATCGGTTGCGCAGGCGTTCCCGCTGCAAACACCGGAAGGCCGGCTCAGCCGCGACAACCTCCTGGCCTATCTGGCCATGCGCAGACATGACATTGTGGACTTGCAGATCGCTCTGGCCGATTACGGCCTCTCCTCCCTGGGTCGCCTGGAGGCGACGGTGCTGTCGGGGCTCGAACGCGTCCTGGCGCACCTGGGGTTGGAAGCCGCCCCGACCGGCTTGGCCCGGCCCGACTCGGAACAGGCGCGCTTTTTGACGCAGACGCGCTCCCGCCGCCTCCTCGGCCGGCCGCGGGACAAGCGTGACACCCGGATTATGGTGACCCTGGACGCCGCCTGCATCCACCGGCAGGAACTGCTGGAGGAACTCCTCCTCAACGGCATGGACCTGGCCCGTATCAATTGCGCCCATGACAGCCCTCCGGAATGGAAGCAACTGATCGCCGCCATCCGCCAGGCAGAAGACAGCCTGGAACAGCGCGGCGAGGGCGCCGGCCGGCGTTGCCGCATCCTCATGGATCTGGGCGGCCCCAAGATCCGCACCGGCCCGCTGATGGAGGAGACGCGGCCCCTCAAACTGGCGGCGCCGCGCGATCCCTTCGGTTCTCCCTACCGGCTGCTGGAGGGATACCTCGATGGGGAAGCCCTCTTCACCCAGCGGATCGCCGAGCCGGAAGGCAGGGCGCGCTTCGTCATCGCGCTGCCCCGTCAAATCGGCCTTGACCGGTTGCGCGTCGGCAGGCAGCTGCAGTTTCAGGACACGCGAGACCGGTTGCGGACGCTGCACGTGCTGGAGCGGGTGAGCGCAACGCGGGTGCGGGTAGGGCTGGACCGGACCGCCTACCTGCAAGGGGGCATCGTCCTGGCCGGGGAAAAAGACGCCGCCTTCACCGTCGGCCCCATCCTCCCCCAGCCGGTCGTCGTCGAGGTGCGCCAGGGCGACACCCTGCGCATCTACCGGAATCCGCTCCAGATGGGCCATCCCGCCTCTGCCGACAGCCCGGCCGGGATCAGTTGCACCCTTCCCGCGGCCCTTGATTTTGTGCAGCCCGATCAGCGGGTCTATATCGATGACGGCAAGATCGGCGCCGTGGCGCGCGCTGTCACAGCGGAATACCTGGAACTGGAGGTTCTCGTTACGGCGGGCCCCTCTGCAAGGATCAAACCGGAAAAGGGCCTGAACTTCCCTGACTCCCGCTTGGAGTTGCCTGCCCTGACCGAGCAGGACCGCCAGGACCTTCGCGTTGTGGCGAAGCATGCCGACGCCGTCGGCCTCTCCTTCGTACACAGCCCGAAGGACCTTCTCGATCTCCAGACCGCCTTGCAGGAACTGGGGCGGCCCGACATGGGCGTCATCGCCAAGATCGAAACGAGCGAGGCCATCCACCGGCTGGCTCACCTGCTGATCACCGGCCTCACCTTCCCCAGCTTCGGTGTCATGATCGCCCGCGGCGATCTGGCCGTCGAGGTCGGTTTTGAAAACCTGGCCCTCGTTCAGGAGGACATCCTCTGCATGTGCGAGGCGGCCCACACGCCCGTCATCTGGGCCACCCAGGTGCTGGAGACGCTGGCCAAGACAGGGCTGCCTGCCCGAGCGGAGATCACCGACGCCGCCATGGGCCATCGCGCCGACTGTGTCATGCTGAACAAAGGACCCCACATCCTGGAGGCCGTGAAAACACTGTCCACACTGCTCTGCGCCGAGGAACGGTGCCATCTGAAAAAGCGCCAGATCTTCCGGGAGTTCACAGCGCAGCACGGGATTTTTGAGGAGACCTAGGCGAGTACGGTAAGGACCACCATAAAGATCAGTGACGCCACACCCCACGCTGCCCCTGTTGAGCATTGACGCTTTCTCCGTTGCCCTTTACGATTAGATCCACAGGGATTTACACAACCTGGAACATAAAAGGTAAAGGAGACGGTATCGCCATGATCCCAGTTGTCTTTGTCACCCCCCACGGCGATGTGACTGTCGAGGCGGCGGAAGGCGTGACCTTGCTGGAGGCCGGACAGGCCAACGGCGTCGAGATCGAATACAGTTGCAAAGACGGCCGCTGCGGCGTCTGCCAGGTTACCCTTTTGGAAGGAGAAGCGAACCTGAGCGAACCGGACATCGACGAGGTGGACGAGTTGTTCGACCGCATCGATGATGGCGTGCGCCTCGCCTGCAAGGCCCGTATCCTGGGACCTGTCAAAGTACGGATCCGCTGACGCCCCGGGCGACGCCTTTCCATTTGTCTTCCTAAAAACAGGGAAACACAAGAAGCCTTTCGACGAATCTGCAACAGATACGTCGAAAGGCTTCTTCTCCATCTTGGATAAACGACTTGCTTCAAAAAGAGCACCCGCGCGAGCCGGGGAAGGCGGCGCCGCTCACTCGCCGCTGAGGGCCTTTTTGATGTTGGTCAGGTTCTCCCGCTGCACGGCGATATAATCCTTCCCTGCCTTCAGATCCTCTGCGGTGATGCCATCGAGCGGGTTCAACACGAGCGTCTGCGCGCCCGCTTCCTTGGCGATGGCCTCGGCCAGTTTGGGGCTGATCAGCGCCTCAAAGAAGATATATTTGACGTGATGCTCCTTGGCGAATGTGGTGATCTCCGCCATCGTCTTTGGTGTCGGTTCTGTCTCCGGGTTGACGCCCATGATGCCGAGTTGTGTCAGTCCATAATCGCGGGCCAGGTAACCGAAAGCGCGATGGGTGACGATGATCTCTTTTCTTTTGGTATTGCTGAGACCGTCGCGAAACTCCTGATCGAGCGTGTCCAGCTTGGCCAGATAGGCTTTGGCGTTGTTTTCGTAGTACTCGCTGTTGGCCGGATCGGCGGCGACGAGTCCTTTTTTGATGTTCTCCACTTCTACTTTGGCCTGCTTCGGCGACACCCAGAAGTGGGGATCAAACTCGTGATGATGGTCGCCCGGTTCTCCGCCATCCGGGCGCCCGCCGGCCCCAGGGGACGCTTCCTCCTCTTCGCCGGCAGGCAGCCGTTCGACCCCTTTGCCCGCCTCGATGACGGTCACGTTTTTCAGGCTGCCGCCGCCGATCACCTTGTCCAGCCAGCCCTCCATGCCGCCATTGACGACGAGCAGGTTGGCTTTGGCCATGGTTTCCATATCTTTCGGCGTCGGTTCCCAATCATGGGGCTCCGACCCCGGCGGCACCAGATTCAGCACGTCCACCTTGTCGCCGCCGACCTGCCGGGTGAATTCATACATGGGGTAAAAGCTGGCGACAACATTCAGTTTCTTCGAACCGGCAGCCTCGTTGGGCGATGTGGCCGGACCTTTCGCCGCACACCCCGCCAGCAGGGCCAGGGTCAGCAGCCCCGTCCCGACCATATGTAGCGCTTTGCGCATCTTTGTGGCTCCCCTTTCCTTGTCTCTTCGTTCCCCTACACCAGAACAACACTAAATAGGATTATTCTTATTTAATCCTAGCACTTGTTGGACCAAGACGCAATACTCCCTACTCCTCAAGGTCATTCTGCCACTTCCTCAGATAACCAAGTCCCTTGCGCAGGCCCAGGGCGCAAAGGAGCTTCCCTGTTCAATTTCGGTAGACATAGGGATTCGGCGGTTCTGGCATCGCGCGAAGGGACGTGACGGCGATGACAGGCATCGGTTTGCCTTGATACTCGCCTTTGCGCAGTTTCCCCCGAACTTCCACCCAGGCCGCGTCGGTTGGCGCCGCCATCCCCTCGGCCAGGAGGCCGATCACCGTGGCGTCGGCGGCGCAGCAGACGATCTGGTAACGAGCCGCCACAAACTGATCGGGCCGAAAGTCCTTGTCCCGGTAGGCGAATCCCTCGACGCGAATCGGGCGTCCCGCGTAGGCGTCAGGTTTTGCAAAAAGTTCTTCCAACCCCTCGACGTAGTTTTCCGCCGTGATGGTGATTTCGCCGGCCGGCGGAATCGCGGAGACCTGCTTTTTTGCGCCGACCGCCGGTTGAGCAAGGGCGGCCTCCTCGTCAATATCGGTCCCTGTCAAGCGATCCAGTTGCTCCTGGGTGATTTCAGGATCGCGGGCGAGGTCGACGATCGTCTTTGGCCCGGTCGCCGGAGCGCCCGCTGTCCCGCCGTCGCTGCCGGAACCATTCAAGGCAGCGGCAAAGGGGGCGTTTTTCTGCAGCGCCATCGCCGGATCGAGGGCCTTCGGCGGCGCCAGCCAGGCGATGGCGATCACCATGGCAAAGGCGGCATAGGTCCAGCGCCCCACCATGGACTGCCGTCCCCGGCACGCTCCAGACCAGAGAGAGAAACCGCCCAACAAGGCCATCAGAGCGATGGCCGCCAGCGTAAAGGGAACGAAACGCGGATTGATGTAGACGAGGATCGTCCCTGTCCAGTACAGCTTCCACAGATACCCGCAAAGGGCGACCATCAGCAGGCCTCCCATATAGCGTTGCATCACTGTCATCTCCTCCTTCAGCCGCCCGCTGTCGGGCCCTCTTTTGGCATGAACGGTCTTCCCCGTCCTACATCAGTAAAAAAGTCGCGGCGCCGCCAGATCGATGGCGCTGCCGATCAACAGGCAGAAGAGGGTGACAAAGAAGATCAGGCCGATGACGAAGGAACGGCGAAAAGAGGCGACCATCATCAAGGTGTTTTTAATATCCACCATGGGGCCATAAATCAAAAAGGCCAGCACCGCCCCGGACGGAACGGTGTTTAAAAACCCGGCGCCCACGAAGGCGTCGGCGGCTGAGCAGACGGAGAGTCCAAAAGCCAGTGCCATCATCAACAGGATCGACAGATGCGATTCCAGGCCGATCGCTTCCAATGCGGCGCGGGGCAGCCAGACCTGGGCCGCCGAGGCCAGCGCAGCGCCCAGGAAGAGGTAGACACCGGTGCTGAAAAACTCATCGCTGGCATGGGACAGGAGGCTGCCCCAACGTCCGTCGCCCCCGGCGATTTTGGGGTCGACAGGGGACGCGTGAGGATGACAACCATGCCCGTGGCCTTCTTCACGCCCATGGGCATGACCGTGACCGCAGCCGCAAGGGTGATCTCCGTCCACCCCTTCGGCCTGTTTGCGATCGATGGCCAAGTCGGCGGGATGGGCGTAGCGTTTCTCCAACAGCACCAGGAAAAATCCGAGGCTCACCGCCAATAGATAAGCGCTTCCCAGGCGGAAGAGGGGAAACTCCGGCCGGCCGTAAAAGGCGTAATGGGTCGAAAAGGCGGTTACAGGGTTGACGATCGGCGCGGCCAACAGAAATGGGACGACCAGGGAGGGACGCAGGCCCTTTCGCAGAAGGCGTCGCGCCAGCGGAACGAGGCCGCATTCGCAAAAAGGGAAGATCAGGCCGAGAAGAGCGGCCAACGGCGGTCCCACCCACCGGTTGCGCGGCAGCCAGCTTTCGAGTTGCCGCTCGCTGACGAAGACCTCCACCGCAGCCGATCCGAAAACCCCGATCAGCACAAAGGGGAGCGCCTCAATCACGATGGAGAGGAATATGGTGATCATGTTGGCTAGGCCAGGGGATAGGGCCAGGGTTGCGCCCCATGACTGCCAAAAGGGCGCCGTCCAGACAACCAGCAGGATCGCCACTACGAAAAGGAGCGCTTGCTGCAGGCGCTCCATCGTCTCGGAAAAAAACATCGCCATCCCCTTCCCTTTGGTCAGGCTGTCGCCGAGCGCCGCCGGGGGTTTCTCCGCCAGCCTTGCGGCGATCTTGTTTTGACCATCGGCATTCAGCAACAGTATTCCCCAGTATGTATCCGAAATAAGATTATTCTTATTTAACTTCGGCTTTTCTTTGGGATCTCCTACCCCTTGCGGCAGGGCGCAGAAAAAAACCAAAGAGAAAAGCCGGGCATTTCGCCCGGCTCGCCGTCGCAAGAACTATGTATTATCCCATCCCGCCCAGGTCAAAGCCCTTGCGCGCCGCCACCAACCGGAGGGTGTACTCGCCGGTGGGGTTCATCGGCTGTTGAATCAGCCGGGCGACGTCATCGCCGGTAAAGGGAACTGCCTTTTCCGCCAGGACCGGCCCGAGGTTCTCCGGCGCGGCCACCGAGGCTGTCAGGCAGACGCTGTAGTCAGCCTTGTCCACAAAAAGCTCATACCCGCGGATAGAACCTTCCAGTCCCGAAATCGCGCCTTGTTCCGTCCCTGTCACCTCAGCCAGACTGCGTGAGAGCCACTTGGCGAGGCTGAACTTGGATGTGCCGGACTGCAGGTCTGCTTCCATGAGTTCGCTCACCAGGGTGGCCCCGACCGGTTGTTGGCCGCCGGGGACGATGGCCTCGCCGCCCTTGGGCAAGGTGACCCAGGCATGCACCTTCAATTCCGTCAGAAAAGCGTTGTACCGGTTGACCTCGGTCGCCGTTTTCATGGTCAGCATCTCATGGTCCGCCGCCTGCAACTCCTTGTAGACGGCCCGGAAGACGCGGTGGGTGAACTCGTCGGTGCGGAAGATCTGCAGTTCCAATGCGTTTTTGCCTGCATGGCCCGACGTTCCGTAGGGGTTGATGTGCAGGACACCGAGCCGAGGGCGATTGACGGGGATCTCGCCGGAGGCGAGCCACTCCTGAGCGGCCAGTTGGCGATGGTGGTTGATCCGCTCCACCAGGTCATAGATGCCGGAGCGCATGGGAATATCCGAGTAATAATGAAAACCGTCGAAAGACTTGTCTCGATTGAATACAATCTCGGGGTTTTTGGCGCGGAAGTCTGCCTTCAGATCCTCCGGCACGTCGACGAAGAAGTATCGGTCGGCGTCGACGATGGTGATATCGCCCAACTCATAGTAGGGCACCGGCTGGGTCAGACTGACCACATTCCATTGCGCTTCCTTTGCCCGGACAGCATCGACAGGGGAACCGGACGGCGCAGCCTTGGCAGCCCCGATCCGCGGCGTTTCCCCGGCGGCGGGTTTATCGGAGCCCCCGCCAAACAGCTTGCTGAAAAATCCTGCCATTGTTTTTGCCTCACCTCTGCATTCATTATACTAAAGCCAAACCAAATTTCCACTCCTGTTGATTGAATAGAAAGAAAAGTGGCTGAGCCCATCTCAACCACCTTTTTTCACCGGCGCGGTTTCCTTTTGACCTGTTGCGAAACCGTTGTGCTTCTCTTCCATGCAGAGATTTCTTCACTAACCGGACAGTCACAGAGACCGGAAGGCAACCCGCCCATTTGCCAGACCGGTCACTTTCAAAACCAAGCCGCTAGGCGAACAGTTCGCCGTTGACCAGATTGGGCGGTCGGCGACCCTCAAAGACGGCCTGGATGTTCTCGACCGCCATCAGGCCCATCCGTGTCCGCGTTTCCACAGTGGCGCTGCCGATATGGGGCGCCACGACGACATTGGGCAGTTCCAACAAGGGTTCCTCCGGGTTGACCGGCTCGACGGCGAAGACGTCCAAGCCGGCGCCGCCGATCGTCCCTTGCTGCAAGGCCTCTGTCAATGCTGCCTGGTCGACGACGCCGCCGCGAGCCGTATTGATCAGGATGGCGGTCGGTTTCATCATGGCCAGTTCTTCCGCGCCGATCAGGTGACGCGTTTCCGCCGTCAACGGCATGTGCAACGACACATAGTCCGACTGGCGCAGCAATTCTTCCAGGGAACAGAACTGAAGCCCGAGTTCCGCCTCTGCCTGTAGGTTGCGGCGGCGGGCGGTGTAGAGGACGCGCATGTTGAAGCCGCGGGCGCGACGGGCGACGGCCTCCCCAATCCGGCCGAGGCCGACGATGCCCAGGGTGGCGCCGAAGACATCCTGGCCCAGCAACAGTTGGGGATGCCAGGCGATCCAAAAACCGTCACGGGTGAACCGGTCGGCGGCGATCAGGTTTCTCGCCGCCGCCATCAACAGGGTAAAGGCCAGATCAGCGGTGGCTTCGGTGAGCACGTCCGGCGTATTGGTCACGGCGATTCCGTGCCGGGTGGCCGCAGCCACGTCGATGTTGTCAAAGCCAACGGCATAGTTGGCGATAACGCGCAGGTTTTTGCCGGCTGCGATGACATCCTCGTCGATGGGATCGGTGAGCATGGAGAGCAAGGCATCGGCATCGCCCACCATCCGCAAAAGTTCGCTTTTTTCCGGCGGTGGAAAGGCCGGCCAGAGGTCGAGGCGGGCAAACTCCTTGATCCGATCGAGAGCCGGCTGGGGGATCTCCCGGGTGACGAGCACTTTGGGGCGCTGTGTTGGGTTCATGAAGAGGCGCTCCTTTCTGCGTTCAAAGAAGAACGAACCGTTATGATCATACCGCCCCGGGAGAAACTTGTCGAGCCGGCTCGTTCCGGTCAGATCTCGATGCGCTTCGATTCCTCGGGGTTGATCCCGAAGGTTTCCGTCGCGATCCCGGCGGCGTCATGGCGGTCCTTGATTCGCCGCGGTTGGCCGCCCAGGGGGACTTCCTTCTCAGCCGGCGCCTTTTTTTCTGTCAAGGCGATCACCTCCAGCCGTAGGTTGCCCCTCCTCGCCGGCTCGCTTGCGCAGCGCCGCTCTCAAGGCCCTGCTGGGATGTGTTTTTTCGCCAATATGGTGGACAGATAGGTCAGCTTCTGGCCGCGCAGCTTCTCCAGGTCAGACTCGATCAGTTCCCCCGACATGCCGCACCGGCTGATCAGCACGGCTTGCTTGTGGAAGCCGTGCTGTTCGAGGAGATCGATGATCCGGTCCAGGTTTTTATGTACCTTCAGGAGCACCACCGACTCGGACTTGCGAAGGGCCGCCTCGATGTTGGAGGCCTCATCGTCGACGGGCACGATGGTGATCGACTCCTCCTCGTCGGCCAAGGGAAAGCCGGCCCGGCAGGCGGCGGCGGTGAAGGATACGACACCAGGGACGGTTTCGACGGGGTAGCCCCGCTCTTCAAGCCGGCGGGCGATGTGCATGTATTTGCTGTAGAGCATCGGGTCGCCCCGGGAGATGAAGACGGTGAGTTTGCCCGAGTCCAGCAGTTCGATGATGGCCTGGCTGGCGGCCTCCACCTTTTCCTCATCATAGGCCCGGGGGATGGGCAGTTCATAGACCTCCGCGCCAGGGGACAGGCGGTCACGAACGATGGCGAGAGCGGCGCATCCGGTTCCCTTTTTCTTCGAATAGGGGGCGATGATCGCATCGGCTGCGCCGAGCAGGCGCACCGCTTTCAACGTGAGCAATTCAGGGTCCCCCGGTCCGACGCCGACACCGTAAAAGGTTCCTTTCATGAGCCTTCTCTCCTTTCCCGGACAAATCGATACATTCCCCTTCGGCAGTCGCGCCTTCCTGTCTGTCCTTTTTCTCGACAGTGCGGTGAAGAGGCGTGGTTTCCCTCTATTATACTGATTTTTCGCGGGATCTTTCGAGCAATCATGGTATTTTTTTCACGGGAAGGGGAAGCGCGGCCTGGGCTTTTCATCGGGGCATAATAGCCCCGGAGGTGAGCCACATGACGAAAGACAAGTCGACAAAAGATACCCAAACGACCAAAAAAGATCCCGACCAGACCAAGTTTCAAGCGCCGGGAGAGCCGCGGGTGCGCGACCTGCCGCAAAACAAGTAGCCGAGCCATCCACTCCGCAAGGGGTGGATTTTTCGTCTTGCCACCCATGGGCAGGGCGGTTCCGCAAAAGTGCCCAGTTGGGGGGCTGCTACTCGGGCAGCAGGTTGGCCAACAAGGGGCGCAAGCGCTCATAATTTCGGATCACGCCGTCATCGAGGGAGAGGGCGATCCCCTTTTGGGCAAACTCGGCGCATCGCCCCGCATAGGCGGCGAGTTCTTGCGCCTCGTCAGTCTCGGCTTCTACAGCGACCGTATCTTCTCCTTCAAAATCCGCTTGTCCTCCAAAAGCCGCTTCCTCCACAACCGGATCTCCGCCCCAAAAACCCTTTTCTCCTTCAAAAGATTCCTCTCTCGACCCAGACGTCCTCACTGCGGCCAGCGCCCGCTCCAACCGGACGGCGATGTGGTCTTGCCGGAGCCGCTCCAGGGTATCCGGCCCGAAACGGTGCAGATAGACGAAGGCCTGAAAGGCCTTGCGGGGGGTGGACGAGAAAAGCCAGTAGATGGGCCGCTTGTGGTACATTTTGAGGTGGTCTCCATAATATTCGCTGCGAAAATAGCGGCGCAACCGCGCTTCCGCTGTCTCCCCGCCTCTGCGGCGGAGCGCGTCGGCGAGCCAGTTCAGGTTTTCTTCGACCGTCCCTTCGCCAAAGGTATGGATGAGAAATGCCCGGAGGCGCCCCAGGGCGTCGTCGCCGCCTCCCTGCCGATCGTCAACAGGCAGGATCCCGTCCGGAACGGGCCGGAACGGGCCGTAGTTCTCTTCCTCAAAAAGGCCGCCGGCGTAGGCCAGACCCGGCCGGTCCAGGCTGTAACGTCCCAGGATGCAACCGACGGCATATGAAAGGAAGGAGCGCCCATCCCGCCCGCGGTCTGCCCGGGCGAGGGTGATATCGGCCTCGGCCACCTCCGGGGACAGTTCGCCCGAGAGGCCGTATACCTGGAGGAAGAGGGCGTTGATCCTTTCCTCATTGGCCCGCATCTGCCGGAAGCGGCCTTCCGCGTGCTCCTGCCAGCGAGCGAAGGCCTCGGCCAGGGTCGCCGCCCCCTGTCGATAGGTCAAAAAGGGGTGGGCGGCGAAGCGCCAGGACAGTTCCCGGTCGTCCCAGTCGGCTCGGGCCAGTTGGACGTTTTCGGCAGCCAGGCGCTCAATTTCCCTCCGGCGCCGGTCACCGGGCGCGCAGGCGGGGACCGGCAGCGCGGCGATGTTGCCGACCTGGAAGTTGAGGGTCGGGTTTATGACCTTCAGCAGGTAGAAGGAGAGGTTGCTGCACAAAAAGGCGAGCAGGAAGAGGCGGTCAACCTCCTCCGGGAACAGGGACGAGCCGCCCACATCGAAGATGAATCCCTGGGGCGTATAGCGAACGCCGAATTTGGAGGAACTGACAAAGGACCATGTGATCCCTTCTCGGAAATACCACGCCCGGTTTCGAATCACCGACGGCCGGTGCTGGCGCACGGCCCGACCGTCGTCTGCCCAGTCGATGACATACTCCTGATTGCCGTACCATTTGCGGTACCGCCCGCCCTTGTTGTAGGGGATCCAGCGCCGCCCCGAAACCAGTGCCGCCTCTGGGCTTCTGACATCAAATCCGATGGCGGCAAGGGCGACCTCATGCCAGCGGCGCAAGAAGCGGTCATTGTCAGCCGTCGCCAATCCTTGCCTGGGCGCCGCCAGGCGGCTGAGGGACGGGTGGCTGGTGAAGACCTGGCGCACCGCCTCAGGGATCCAGTAGGCGATGGGCGATCCGGCGATGGCGAGAAAGGACGCTCCGCCTCGATGACGGTAGCCTTTGCCGGGCGGCGGAAAGAACCGGGGTTCATCGCCCTCCAGGTCGGCAGGGTCCACATGGACAATGGTCCCTGCCACACTCGGGTCGCCTTTGCGCAGCACCGTCGCCACAGTGCCGAAAGCGATGCCCATGACCATGTTGGCCATGTGAACCATGGCCACGATCCCATAGGTCTGGAGCAGGTGCCGCCGGTAGGCCTCATAAGTGGCCAGAAACATCCAGGACTGCATGGTGACGGTCGCATGATAACCGCCCTCGGCGACGAGGGACTCCATCCGCTCCATGAAGGCGGCAAAGAGGTCGCCCTTTGTCTGCGGATAGTGACGCCGAAGGAACTCGCGCAGCTCGCCGTTCATGTTGCGAATGCCCATGTAGGGCGGGTTGGTGATCACCACATCGTAGCGGTCGGTCAGCAGCCGCCCTTGCCGCAGCGCCTGGCGCGCCCGGCGCAGGTCGCCGGCGCGCAGTCCCGTTCCTGGCACTGGGGAAGCTTCTCCCTCCCTACAGCAGGCCAAAAGCGCTTCGATCCGCCCTTCCCCATCGTCGAAGTCGATCCGTTCCGGCCGCAGCAGCGAGCCGAAGTGGCTGGCGTCTTCAAAGAGCGACAGGAGCGCCGTAATTTTGTCGGTATTTTCATCAGGGCCGGCGATCAATGCGGCAACAGCGTGAACGTCGATCCCCCGCGTCTCCTGCAGCCCATAGACCCGGATCTGCAGCGCCCTTTGCAAGACAGAAGGGCTGCGTTCCCGCGCTTTCATCAGCAGGGCGAACGCCGCCAAGCGGGCCGCCCGCTCGTCCACGTCAAGGCCGGCCAGGTTTTTCTCCAAGATCACCGGGAGGTATGCTTCCGGTGAGACTCCCTGGCGCTCGTACCCATCGGCCAGGAGATCGAAGGCGTAGACGAGGATGTGGCCGGCGCCGCAGGCCGGATCGAGCAGGCGGATCGACGCCAGATCTCGATCATCCGGTGAAAAGCCCCCGGCGGTCGTCTCTCCGGCCGGCGGCGATGACTTTTCTTCTTCGTCAGGAAGGGCGTAGCGCCACCGGCTGGCTGTGCCGGTCTGAGGCGACAACTGCCCCAGCAGCCGCCCGAGCGAATTCTCAACCATAAACCGGACGATCCAGCGGGGCGTGAACAATTGGGTCGCTGCCGGAATATCGGCCTCGGCGATCTTGCGGGAAGCCGGCTGCGTAAAGACCTCGTCTTTTCGCTCAGCCCAGTAGAATTGGTGCAACCAGCCCAGGATCTCCACATGGCCCATCTCCTCAGCCGGGATCTCCACGGCGAGGCGGCGGGCAAAACCATCGGCCGCCCAGAGCGCCTCGGGCAGCCACCGTTCCGTCCAGGGTGGGCAGGGATCGACGAAGAGATCCGCAAGGGTCTGCATCGCCCGGCAGCGTTCAATGGCGCGCGATCGGAGCGCGGCGGGGGTATCGCCCTCTATCCCGCCTACCGCCTCCAGATAGCCCTTTGCTTCCATGAAGCGCAGCGCGAGGAGCCGAATAAACCAGGTGTAGGCGACGGTCTCGACGGTGGCGGCATCTGTGACGGACACCGTGGAGACGGTGGCGGCGTTGCGATTGGCGGGGTCATGACCGGTGGCAGCGGCGGCGTCGGATCGGCAGGCGGCTTGCCCCACCAGGCGAACCAGTTCCGCCCGGGCGCGGACGGCGAAGTTTTTCAGTGCACCTCTGTTCATCGTCGCCTCCGTCTCCTTCTCCTGCTGTGTTTTCCCTGGAAAACAAGGTTGCCCCCGTGAAAAACCTGACGGTTCTTCCGGGGGCCTTCTTGTTGCCCTTACCGTCTCTTTCGGTCCAGGGCCGCCACCTTTTTCTGGGCTTCCTCGTCGCCCTGGGCCGCCGCCTTGCGGTACCATGCCAGGGCCTCGGCGCGATCCTGCCCGATTCCCTCGCCTTCCTCATACATGAAGGCCAGGTTGAACTGGGCGTCCATATGGCCCTGCTCGGCGGCGAGGCGATACCAGCGCACCGCTTCGGCGTCATCTTTTTCCACACCCTGGCCCAGGGCGTAGAGGAGAGCCAACTCGAACTGCCCATCGGCGTCTCCCTGGTCGGCCGCCTTCCGGTACCAATCCAGGGCGCGGCCGTCATCCCGCTCCACACCGCGACCCTCGGCATACATCTGGGCCAGGTACAACTGGGCCTCGGCAATCCCTTGGTCTGCCGCGCGCTCGTACCAGCGCGCCGCTTCGGCTGCATCGGGCGACAGGCCCGTTCCCTCTTCATAGAGCATGCCCAGGCTGAGTTGGGCCGGTCCATGCCCCTGCGCGGCGGCTCGGGAGAACCACGCGACCGCCTCTTTCGCGCTCTGGGGAACCCCCCGGCCTTCCTCACACCGGCGGGCCAGTTGGTACTGGGCTTCCGCGTCGCCGCCTTCGGCGGATTGGCGGAGCGCCGCGATGGACGGTTCATCCCCGTTTTTTCTATGTTTCTCTGTCTCCATGGGCGATCACCTCAGTTTCATCCTCTTCAACGACTGCCGCGGTTCCACTATGGCTTCATCTTCGACGGCATCCGCCATTCCTATTCCCATTCAAGGGCACCCTCATGTATTTCAAGCCGCCCCGCCATTTTCCTTCAATGAACCGGCCCCATCGTTATGACTTCCCCTGTCTGGCGGCAGTTCGGGCAGCACGGCCCAGAGCGCCTCCCGATACTCGTCAAATTCCAGCTTTAGCTGATCGATCTTCTGATCAGCGTCGTCAAAGCGGCCCTCGTGTCCCATCTTTTCCAGTTCGAGGCTGAGCAGGGAGAACCGTTTGGCGCCGAAGTTGGCGCCGACCGATTTCAGGCTGTGGGCGGCAATGGTGAATTTCTCTGGATCGCGCGCCTGCCATCCCGCTTCCAGTTTATGAAACAGTTCGTCCATGTTGCTGAAAAACATCTCAAACAACTGGACCAGCGCGCGCGGCTCCTTCGGGTCGACCCAATCGGTGCGGATCTCATTGAGCATGACCATGTCGAGGATCTGGGCCTTCGTCGCCGCGCCGGGCGCACCCGTTGCGCCGCCCACTGCCGGATTTTGGGTCGTTCCAATGGAGGGACTTTTCGCGGCAGTGCTCGCGTCGCTGCCGGCGCGCTCCGCCCCTTCGACCCGTTCGATTTGTTCTGCCGCCGCCCCCGTCGCCGGGGCCTCTGTGACGACGATGGAGGCTTCTGTTTCCATCGGCAGCCACCGGCGTAGGGTTCGCCACAGATCATCCCGCTTGAAGGGCTTGCTGATGTAGTCATCCATGCCGGCGGCGAGACACTCGTCACGATCGCCTTGCATGGCCCGGGCCGTTAACGCCACGATCGGCCTGTGTTCGCCTTCTCGCTCTGCTTGCCGGATCCGCCGGGTGGCCTCATAGCCATCCATCAACGGCATATGGCAGTCCATCAAGATCAGCCGGTAATCCTGCTGGGTGACCGCATCCACTGCCTCCAAGCCGTTTTCGGCCACATCAGCCGTTACGCCGAATTTTTCTAAGAGGTTCATGGCCAGCTTTTGATTGATCGGGTTGTCCTCCACGAGGAGCACCCGTCCCTCAAAGCGCACCGGGAAGGACGGGGCTTTTTCCCCGACGACAGCGGCGTAGCCGTGACCGACGGGACCGCCGAACCAATCGTTGCCGGTCAACCCCTCGGCGCGCTCCAGCGGTACAGAAAACCAGAACGTGGAGCCTTCGCCCGGCTCGCTGCTCAGGCCGATCCGGCCGCCCATCAAGTCGACAAGGCGCTTCGATATGGCCAGTCCCAGTCCGGTTCCTTCGTAGTTGCGGGTGCTCGAACCGTCCGCCTGGCTGAAGGGCTGGAAGAGCTTCTCTTGGTTGGCTTTCGCGATGCCGATGCCCGTGTCTCTGACCTCGAAACGCAAGATCCAGCGCCTCTCCGCTTTTTCTTCGGGAAGGACGCGAAGGTGAACCTCCCCTTTATCGGTAAACTTGATGGCGTTCCCGAGCAGATTGAAGAGGATCTGCTGGATGCGCACCGGATCGCCCCAAAAAGCGGGCGGTATGTCCGGCGCCAGCGATCCCCAGAGGAGCAGCCCTTTTTCGCTGGCCCGGAGGGCAAGGGTCTTTTCCACCTGCCGCACGGCCAGCGGCAGATCAAAGGCGCGGCGATCCAACTCCAGCTTGCCGGCCTCGATCTTGGAGAAATCCAGGATGTCGTTGATGATGTTCAACAGCAGTTGGGCCGAGAACTGCACCGTAGCCACATAGTCGCGCTGGCTATCGTCAAGAGGGGTGTCCAGGAGCAGGTCGGTCATGCCGATGACGCCGTTCATGGGGGTCCGGATCTCGTGGCTCATGGAGGCGAGGAATTCGCTCTTGGTCCGGTTCGCCTCTTCGGCCGCTTCCTTCGCCGCAATCAGTTCCGTCTCGACCTGTTCCCGCTCCTTGATCTCCTCGGCCAACTGCTGATTTGTCCGGGAGAGATCGTCGGCCATCTGCTTCAACCGCCCGTTCGATTGGTTCAACCGGTAGAAAAGCAGGTTGTAGGGCTCCTTCAAGCTCGTCTCGACGATGGCTTTATAGAGGTTATAATAGGCCGTTAGCTTGAACAAATGGCCGAGAAAATTGGAGAAGGCATACATCTCTGTATAGGAGGTGAAACAGAGCTCCGTGCCCACCGAGAGGGAGAAAAAGGCCGTGAGATAGCGATAGACCTTGGGGTGGAATTCATCCCGCTGCCTCCACAGGAGGTAGATGGAGAGAATCATGATTCCCGAGATGACATACTCACTGTTCTTCTTAAAAGGCGTCAAGCCCTGTCCGTCGACAAAACAAACAGGGAAGTTTCCCCATAAAAACACAGAGAGTAGAAAGAGGATGGACAAACCGGCATAGATCGCAAAGATCCCTGCCGGACTCGGCTTGCGATAAAGAAAAAAGATCGAGAGCAGCATGGCCGTGCTTTCGAGGTAACGGGCGATCAGCCACATCTGCGGCGCCAGGTTGGTTCCATAGGCCGGAAAAATGCCCATCCCCTGATAGGCCAGCGCGTGCAGCATGTCAAAGATGGCCGCTGAGGAGCAGGCGATACCCAAGTAGAGAAAAAAACTGTTGGACGCCAGGGCATAGGTATTGATGACAAGGATCAGAACAACGACGCTGATGCAGATGGTGGTGAATTCAATAAAGGTGTGAAAAAGCGGGTAGCTGATTTCACTGAGACCAAAAGCGCCGAGACACAAGGAGATCCAGAGGAACATTGAAAAACCACCCCAGGATCGGTCCTCCGATGTTGCGTTCGTCCCTTGCACAGAATCCCCTCCCTCTTCCCCTATTCCTTTCGATCCCCCCTCAGGGACAGCCGGTACATGATGAATCCCGAAACTTGTCCGGAACACTTGTGTTAATTGTAACTAACTCAAGTCCGACTTAATAGTAAAAAAATGCGAACTTTCTATTATCGAGGCGAACGGACGCTGTCATTTCCATGGCGACTCACGTTCCAACGATGAAACGCTCTCAAATAAAAAAAGAAAAACCGCCTAGCCCTATGAAGGACACGGTTAGGCGGTTTTTACGATGCAGTTTCCCTTCCCCCAGCGTCTGTTCAAGCCGTTGACGATCTAGCTGAACGGACGGAGCGCCGCCGTGGCAACGGCCAGCAGGAGCGCAGCGATGACGGTGCTGTCGATAACACCCAGTTTTTCGGAACGGTAGTAGGTTCGACCGGGCAGGCCAAAGCCGCGCGTCTCCATGGCCATGGCCATCCGTTCCGCCCGCTGCAGCGACAGGTTCACCAGGGGCAGCGCCAGCGGGAAGATCGCCTTCAGCCGAGCCAGCGATCCGCCGCCGAAGTCGTGGGCGCGCGCCTCCTGGGCCTCGCGGATCAGGCGCACCTCTTCCAGGAAGGTGGGGATGAAACGCAGCGATGTGATGAACAAGAAGGCGTAGTCATAGGGAACCTTCAGGTATTCGACCAGCGCGAGGACGGTGCTCCGCATGGGCGTCGTCAACAGAAAGAGCAGAAAGCTGGTGACGATTGTGATCATGCGCAGGGCCATTGAAATCCCAAAGAGCAGCCCGGCGTCGGTGATCGTCAGCCAGGAGAGGCCGGCGATGGGACCGACGATCACGTTGCCCTCGCTGATGAAAAAGATCTGCAAGAGGATCAGGATGAGGGCTACCTTGAACAGTCCCTTGACGGCGGCCAGGGTTTCGCGACCGACGCCGGCGATGGCGGAGAGGGCGAGCAGGGACAGCAGCAGCAGCGACAGGGATAGGGGATCGTGGAAGATGAGGCTGATCGTCAACACAGCCAGGGCGGCCGATAGTTTGGTCAGCGCATGCAGCCGGTGCACCGGCGACGCGACAGGGACATACTCGATCGTCACTGACATGCGGCCACCCTCCCCCTTCTGTCCTCCTGTTCGCCCAGGCGCGCCTTCGCCAGCCGGGCGACCGTTGCCGCAAGGGCGTCCACCGAATCGACCGTGGCCGGCACGCCAAAGGGCGCCAGGCGGCGGGCCAGTTCTGCAGCCAGGGGCAGCCGCAGGCCGGCCGATTGCAGGGCCGCCTCATGGCGGAAGAGTTCCGCCGGCGGGGCATCCAGGGTGATCTGCCCGTCATCCAGAGCCAGCACGCGGTGAGCGTACTCGTGAACCAACTCCATGTCATGGGTGATGAACAGCACGGCGTGGCCGCGCCGGTGTAACTGCTGCAGGATCGCCATGATCTGCCGGGCCTCACGAAAATCCTGGCCGCTGGTCGGTTCATCGACGATGATCACCGGCGTCTCCATGGCCAACACGGCGGCCAGGGCTGCTCGCTTGCGCTGTCCCCGGCTCAGCAAGGCCGGATCGCTGTCCCGGAATCCTTCCAAGCCGACGGCGGCAAGTGCCGTCTCTACCCGTTTCACCAGATCGGCGCCGGTAAGACCGAGGTTGCGCGGGCCAAAGGCCACTTCGTCAAAGAGGGTGTCGTGAAAGATCATGTGATCGGGGTTTTGAAAAACATAACCGACCGTCCGGGCCAGGCGGGCGACAGCGGTCTTGCCCGTATCCTGGCCGTCGACAAGGACCGTGCCGGCAGTCGGCTTCAGTAGGCCGTTAAAATGCTTCGTCAGCGTCGTCTTCCCGGCGCCGTTGCGACCGATGAGGGCGATCATCTCACCGGCGCGAATCGTCACATCGACGCCCCGCAAGGCCTCCCGGCCAGACCGGTAGGTGTGGCGCAGCGACCGCGCCTCAAGGATCACCTTGTCCGCGACAGCCTTGACGCCAGCGAAGGTGTCCTCGCTGTTCCCGTGGGCTGTGGCATTATCCCTTCCGGCTTTGCCGCCGCGAATCAAATTCATCGACTTCTCCTCCCTCGACATGACCGTTGCGGTTCCCCGTCTACCAGTTGGCGGCTCAGTGCAAAGGCTTCCTCCACCGTCAACGGCAGGGGAGGCGCGCCTGGTGTTCCGAAGGGAGGAATCAGTCCCTCGCGGACGAGCGCCTGGCCCAGACGCGCTGGCGCGGGAATTTCGATGCCGAGCTTCTCAAAGACGCCTTCATGGAGCAGCGCCTCCCGGGGCGATCCCTGGAGCGCCACACGGCCCCGGTCGAGGAGGATCAGCCGGTCACAGAGCGACGCCAGGTGGCCCACCTTCTGTTCGGCGATGATCACCGTGATCCGCTGCCGCCGGTTCAGATCGGCCAGGACTTGGAGCACCGCTTCCGTCCCGTCAGGATCCAGTTCTGACGTGGGTTCATCCAGGACAAGGATGGACGGCGACAGCGCCAGGGCGGCGGCCATGGCCACCCGTTGCTTCTGACCGCCCGACAAGCCGTTGGTGGGCCGGTGGCGCAGGTCGGTGATGCCGCAAGCGGCCAGGGCGCCGGCGATGCGCGGTTCCATTTCCGCCGGGGCGACGCCGGTGTTTTCGAGGCCGAAGGCGATCTCTTCCTCGACAATGGGCGATACGATCTGTCCCTCCGGGTCATCAAAGACGCTGCCGATCTGGCGCGCCAGATGGGCCGGCGCGATCCGGGCGACCGCCAAGGGGCCCTGTCCTTCCGGCTCGATCCAGACCTGCCCCTGCTGGCGACCCGGCTGAAAATGCGGGATCACGCCGTTGATGCAGCGGAGCAAGGTGCTTTTGCCGGCCCCGGTCGCGCCGGTGACGACGACAAATTCACCCGCTTGGATCGAAAGGTTCACGTCCGTCAGCGCCGGCGAGGCCGCGTCAGGGTATTGAAAAGACAGGTTCTCGATCGTGATGGCCGGCACCGGCGACACCTCCCCAGGTCGTATCTACGCGCATCGTTATACTCGCGTTATTTCGCGCCCTTGCGGTTATTAGGCTTAGCCTTATTTCTCATGGTTGCGATTATTTCTCATCTGCCAGGCACGGCGTTCCCGAGTGGATTCGCCTTGGCCAGGCGCTTCGCCGGCGCCAACGCAGGCGATAGGGTTTTACAGTCGCAGAAACTTCTTGGCCGGCAGGTAGACCGCCTGGGCGATGACGGCGTTGAAGGCGGTCACCGGGAGCACGACGCCAATCAGGGCGCCCTTGGCGACCTCCGCCGGCAGGCCCAAGGCCAGCTTGTTGACGAGCACATAGAGGGAACCGCTGACCAGGGTGCCGATGACGGTCGCCATGAGCGGCTTGATCGAGAAACGACCGATGGTCAGATCGGAGAGGGTCGCTACGATCATGGCGCAGGCGAGGGCGCCGGCCGGTTCGGTGATCAGGTTGATGTAGGGAATCGGCGACTTGGAGGTAACCATGCTGAGGGCGCCGCCGACAACGCCGATGGCGAGAGCTTCGCCGAATTTGGGCCGGATCAGGACGATGGACAGACAGTACATGGCGATGACGAAGTTCGGCGTTATGCCGAAGATCGGCGGCGCGACCATGCGCAGGACAGCGCCGATGGCGATGAGCATGGCCACGACGGCCAGTTGTTTCGTCCGGCCGGCGGCGCGGGCGCCCGTCTCGACATATTGGGCTTCACTATTGAAAGCGATGGGACGGTTATCTCCGTTCATCTGTGTACCCCTCCTGTTTTTTTCTTCCGAGAAAACTAAGAAAGCCAGACCGAGTTCGGCCTGGCTTGAGTGGGCAAAAACAATGCCCCTGATTATGATCCGATCGTACTCCATTTCCGAAGCGTTTCTCGGCTCAACTCAACTCGGCTCAACTCCTCTCGTATACAATTGTGCTCTTCACTCTTCTCAACTCCGGAATCAGGCTCTCCCGATTCCGCGCTCAGCCTTCGGAAAGGATGATTGGGTTTACTATACCACAAGGGAGACAGAAGCGCTATAGTTATTTTAATAAAAGCTGGCTATCGCTGAATGGTCTTTTCTACCGACAAGAGACCCTGCTGGTCAACAGAAACGATATCAACCATCACGGTGATTTTACTGATTAAATCAAAAGAACCCAATAGTTCTTCTTCGTTTTCTCTATTGTTCCGATCGGTATATTTCATGTGCAAGTTGCCTGCCAGGGGTTCCTTGGGGTGGATTTTTAATGAATATCGTTCCTGCTAACCCAAGCTTGGAATGGGATATTCTTGCGGGGATTGAAAGTACGAGATGGACAAACCATCGATTTTTTCGTCCGTCCCGTTATGGACAATAATCGTATAGCCATCTGTGAGGGTTGATGCGAATAAGAAAACAGCACTCCCCATGCACACTAAAATCCCTAGCCATACGGCGATGGCGATTTTTCTTTTACTCATCCTTGATCCTCTCTCTTTGATTCACAGACCTCACAAGGGAACCTTAAGCAAAGGACGCAGATCGGCATAGGGGATGGTCACTGGCAAAAAGGCGCCGCCATCCGGCGTGGATTCAGCACCTTCACCACCTTGGAAAAACAGGACGAGTCCCTCCGCACTGAGATGGAACCGTTGCGTCTGGAGCACGCCCGCCCCGTCCAGATTTCGCTCCGCGAAGGAACGGGCGATCTGCTCGGGGAGGGCTTTTTTGATCACGGGGAGATCGGCGCTGTCACGGAAGAGATCAGGCAAGGCGTACACCTGTCCCGTTGCGGTGTTGATGGTCAGGGCGGACACGTCGGTGTGTCCATGGGGGCCGCCGGAATAGGCGTCGTCGCGAAAGAATAAGCTGAGCAGCTCTTTTTGATTGTAGGTCACTTGATAGTTGCACTCTAGGGCCATTGTCGTATCGCGATAGCCGAAATTCAGCAGTTCAGCGGCCTTCGCCCGCAGTTCCCCCATGTGATCCTTTTTGAACGCGTCGATCCGCTCTTTGATCTGCCGGTTGAGGCGATCTTGGGCCGTCATGTCGGTCATCCCGGTAAGTTGCGGGTACTGGATCTTGACCGAGACGCCCCCGTCGTCATGGAACTCCTTGCGGGTGGCGATGGTGATGGGATTTTCCTTAATCGGTGTCATCGCCACTGTCTGGTTCGCCTGATCCCATTGAACCTGGAGTCCCAGGTTTTCCGCGATGAAACGGAGTGGGCCATAGGCGCGCCCATCGATGACACGAGAAGGACTGGGAAGGACAATTTCATGATCGTTGACGGTCACGTCATGATTCCCGATCTGGAGATGCAGCACTTTATCGCCCTTGGTGAAGGTGACAGACTGGCTCGCTTCATCCCAATCAACAGCGCAGTTCATTTTTTCACCGATCTCTCGCAGCGGGACGAAGGTCTGCCGATCGATGATGCGACCGGCGAGACTTACCGGCTGACCGTTGAGTTGAATCGGGATGAGGGAACCTGCATCGGCTGCAGCGATTCCGGGGAGAGATATCACCGCCGCTGCGGCGAGGACGAGGGTTCCTATCCTTTTCCTCATGGCACTGCTCCTTAAACGCACTCATTCAAAGGCGAAGATGGTCACCGCGTTCTTAACCGAAGTCGCTTGGTTACATTCGCACGTACCCGAAGCGTGGCAGGCAGGGTAGTGACGTCCGCACAAATATACAGAACGTCGTTTTCAAATCAATTTTATTTGATATAATGGGTTTAGGAGTTGATCACCGTGGACGTCGTCAAGATTGCCAAAGCCTTTTCCGATCCCTTGCGTTGGCAGATCTTCTTGCGCATTCTAAACCGCGAAGCCGCCTTTCGCGAAACAAACAAACCGGGGGTTTGCGTCTGCGACCTTGTCGAGGGCATGGGCCTGCTGCAATCGAAGGTTTCCTACCACATCAAAGAATTGAAAGAGGCCGGGTTAATTACCGAAGTGGCCCAGGGAAAGTGGAACTACTATTCCGTCAACCGGGATACCTTGCGAACATACCTGGGCACACTGGGCGAACTGTTCGATCGCTAGTCTTTTTTTGCCCGGAAACATCAAGATTCGTTGATGGATTGACGCTGTTAGGAGTGGAGCCACATGTTAGAATGGTTTGCCGACCTCGTCGTCTACCGGTGGATCGGCCTCACCAAAGGCGAGCACCTCACAGAAGCGCTGCACTTTTTTATCTACGATGTCCTGAAAATCCTCCTGCTCTTGACGGTGATCATCTATGCCGTCTCCATCGTCCGCAGCTTCTTCCCACCAGAGCGGACGAAGAAGCTCCTCTCCCACAAGCGGGAGTTTGTCGGCAACATCGCGGCTGCCCTGTTGGGCGTCGTGACGCCTTTTTGTTCCTGTTCCGCCGTCCCCATGTTCATCGGGTTCGTCGAATCAGGGGTGCCGCTGGGGGTGACCTTCTCCTTCCTGATCTCGTCGCCGATGGTGAATGAGGTCGCCCTGGTGCTGTTGTTCGGACTGTTCGGCTGGAAAATCGCCGGCATCTACATGGCCACCGGCTTGACCGTCGCCGTCGTCGGCGGGATGCTCATCGGCCGGGCCAAGATGGAGGATCAGGTCGCCGAGTATGTCTACCAGATCAAGATGCCGGAGGTGGAAATCGCGTCGCTCACATGGCGGCAGCGACATGATTACGGTGTGCAATACACCCGAGATATCCTGAAAAAAATCTGGATCTACGTCATCGCCGCCATCGCCATCGGCGGCTTGATCCACGGGTATGCGCCAGCCGATTTCCTGGTCCGTTACGCCGGTCCCGATAACCTCTTCGCCGTTCCCCTGGCCGTGCTCATCGGCATCCCCTTGTACTCGAATGCCGCGGGCATCATTCCGATTGTCCACGTATTGATGGAAAAGGGCGTGGCCTTCGGCACCGTGCTCGCCTTCATGATGGCCGTCACCGCCCTTTCCCTGCCGGAGATGATCATCTTGAAGCAGGTGCTGAAACCCAAGTTGATCGGCCTGTTTGTGGGGATCATGGCGCTAACGATCACCTTTGTCGGGTACCTCTTTAACGCCATCCTATAAATCATCAAATCATCGGGGAGGAATCGTTCCATGGAGATCAAAGTCCTGGGCGCCGGGTGCGCCAAATGCAACCAACTGGAGACACTGGTCAAGCAGACCCTTCAAGAATTGGGCAAAGAAGCGACAGTGGAAAAAGTGACCGACTTTCCGGCGATCATGTCCTTCGGCGTCATGGCCACGCCGGCCCTGGTCGTAGACGGGAAGGTGAAGGTGTCAGGACGCCTGCCGTCGGCGGCTGAGGTGAAAGGATTTTTGAGTTAGTCGATGACGGAACCGGATCGGTGACCAAAAAGACACAGTGTAGCCTGTTCGTCCCCCATCGGGGTTTGAACAGGCTACATTGCTTTACTGCCAGGTGACCTGCAGGGGGTTCCTGTCGACGAGACGCCGGTAGGTATATTGGGGATATCCCACCATCAGCCCGCCAACAACAGCTTTGTCTTCCGGCAAAGCCAAGAGGTCGAGCAACGGCGCGTAACCGGTGGAGGCGCAGCTCTCAAAGAACCCAGCCCAGCAGGTTCCCAAACCGATGGACGGCGCAAACAGTTCAGCGTAGGTCAGCGAAAAATGAGCGTTATCGCGGCCTCGCCGCAGGAAGTCCGTTGGCGTCAAGGCGACGATCAGGCTGGGCGCGCCCCGCAGAATCACATCGTGACCGGTTTTGCGGTGCTTCTCGACGGTTCCGGCAAAATAGGCCGCCCAGGGCGCCCCCTTTTGCACCTCCGCCTCCATCCAGTCCACCGTCGCCGCCGTGATCGCCCGGAGCACATGGGCGCTTTCGATGACATGGTAGGAGACGCCTTGGGAGTTACCGCCGGTCGGCGCCATCCGGGCGATGTCCAGCAGCTGCAGGATCTTTTCGCGTGGCGCCGGCTCCGGTTTGTAACAGCGGATCGAGCGCCGGGCGCGCAGAAAACGGGCCGCCGTCTCGGCATCCAGCACCGGCGTCTTCTCCAGGGGCGTCTGTTGGGCCATGGGCGCCTTTTCATGATCGAGCGCGCCATGGGGGCAAACGGCGACACAGTGACCGCAGGCGATACAGGGCACTTTCAGCGCCTCCGGTCCGCCGTCACCCATCGCGATGACTCCGGTCGGACAGACGTCGGCGCAAGCGCCGCAGCGGGTGCATTTTTCCGGGTCGATGTAAAGCAAAGCCATGCCGTTGATTCCTCTCTTCCCTATCGCTTGCCCGTTCATGGCGCGCAAGCGGTGTCCCTGTATTCATTTATGAAGCAAAAAAAAGCAGGCGTCAACCCTCCTTTTGGGGTGACGCCTGCCGCTTTTTATGTCCGATGCCCGTACCGGATTAGGGCTGCTGCCCTGGCGCCGGTGTCAGCCGCCCCGGCTCTCGCCCTGCTCGTTCCGGCTGGGTCAATCCAACGGCAGCAGTCACGGCCCGTTCCTTGCATTCGTAAAAGGCCTGGTGGGGGCATCCGACACAGCGCTGCTTGCCGATGCGGGTCAGGGCGAAGGTGATGGCCTGCCCGGTCCGCAGGAAGAACTGGGCCTCGCCGATCTGATCATAAAGACCCGATTTGCGCAGCAACTCTTCCGGTTGGGGCTTCAATCCGGTGACGAGCACAACGCCGCCGCGCCTGCGGAAGTCGCGGACGATCTCCTCGAACACCATCTCCCCGGTGGCGTCCATCATGGGCACATGGCCCATGCGCAGGATGAGCACCTTGGGTCGCGCCTGGATGCACTCGCTGATCGTTTTTTCAAACAGTGCGGCAGCGCCGAAAAAGAGGGCGCCGTCGATGGTGTAGATGGCGATCTGGGGACAGTCATGGATCGGTGTCACCGCCTCTGGCGCCAGCTTCTCGCCCTGCTCCGGGTCAGGGAGGACCTTCTGGACCGCCAGGGTTTCGCTCATGTTGTTGATAAAAACGGCGGCGGCGATGACCATGCCCGCGCCGACGGCGACGGTCAGGTCGAAGACGACGGTCATCCCAAAGGTGACCAGCAGCACCGTGGCGTCGCTGCGGGTGGTGCGCAAGAGGTGCATGAACTCGCGGCGATCGCTCATGTTCCAGGCCACCCGCATCAGGATGGGCGACATGCTCACGAGGGGAACCTGGGAGACGTAGGGCGCAAAGAGCAACACAAGCAAAAAGACGGTCAGCGAGTGGACCAGCGCCGCCACTGGCGTGCCGCCGCCGCTGCGGATGTTCGTCGCCGTCCGGGCGATGGCGCCGGTGGCGGGGATGCCGCCGAAAAAGGGCACGACCAGGTTGGCGATCCCCTGACCGATCAGTTCGCGGTTGCTGTCATGGCGCTTGCCCGTCATGCCGTCAGCGACAACGGCCGACAGGAGCGACTCGATGCTGCCCAGGGCGGCGATCGTCATGGCCGGCCCCAGCATCTGTTGCGCCTTGTCCAAGGTGAACGAGGGCAACTGAAAGGCCGGCCATCCGGCAGCGAGTTCACCGAACTTGGATCCGATCGTCTCAACAGCGCCGCCGAAGGCGACCTGGGCGAAGACGGTCGACAGGACGATCCCGACGAGGGGACTGGGCACCGAAGGCAGGATCTTCGGCGAATAGAGCAGGCAGATCAGGCAGACCAGGGCGACGGCGACGCTCTGCCACTGGGTCGTATCGAGATGACGACCAAGTTCCGCCACATTGTCGAGAAAGTCCTTGTGTTTGACGACGCCTTGCAGGCCGAGGAAGGTGTCGATCTGGCCAAAAAAGATAATCACCGCGATGCCGGCGGTGAAACCGACCGTGACCGGCCGGGGAATAAACTTGATCAGCGCGCCCATGCGGGTCATGCCCATGAAGATGAGGATCAGGCCCGCCATCGCGCCGGCGATCATCAGGTTATCATAGCCATAGGTCATGACGATGGAAAACAAGAGCGGCACAAAGGCGCCTGTCGGTCCGCCGATCTGGACATGGGATCCGCCAAAGAGCGCAATCAGCGCCCCGGCCACAACAGCGGTGTAGATCCCCTGTTCCGGTTTGACCCCTGAAGCGATGGCGAAGGCCAAAGCGAGCGGTATGGCCACCAAGCCCACCGTGATGCCGGCGACCATGTCCTTGCGCAACTGCTCCTGCGAGTACCCGTCCATGCGGCCTCCGAGCAGCCGCGTTTTGATCGCCATCCGAATCGATGGTCCATCCCAACGCATCGGTTCATCCACCCTTCATTGAATTCAGCCATGCCGACGATGCGGCATGGCCGTCAGGCCACTGCAGGGTAGATAAACGTCTACCTCGACCCAAACCCTTGTGCGATTCCGCGCACGCTATTGATCTTATTGCGGATATCCGAGGGTTTGCAATCAGGCTTCCAGGACTTGATGGGAATGGAAAGGGCGAGAAGCTGAAACCGTTGCGTTTATCGGACCGTTGCGTAGGATCGCTCGGTTTTTCAACGGGCGCGCGCGATTCGACGCCGGTCAGCCGTTCTGCGTTTCGTTAGCACTGGATTTCTCCTCAACCGGATTCGCAGGGATGTCTTTTTTGCCGTGACCCGTGGGATGGCGTCCCGGCGTTCCGAAAAGCAGACGGCATAGGATCACCAATCCGGCGCCCTGCCCGTAGGTGATCGGTTTCAAGCCAAAGATGTCCGGCATCAACTGATTCCATAACAGCATCACAAAGAAGCCGAACAGCAGGCTGATGGCGACTGCCATCACCATTCCGCCGAAAACATGCCGCCTGCACCTGTTGTTGCATTTCCTTCTTATGTCGGGCCGCTTCCACATCGGCGCCGGGATCTTGAACCTGATCGCCAAGGGCCAACCCGGTCGATGGGTCGATCTGATCCAACGAAACCGGCTGTCGCCGCTTGCGCAGGAAATCGACCACTTTGTGTTTGACCGACCGGTACATGTAGGCGGTCAGGTTTTCCACATGTCCTTCCAGATCGGCCCGGTTGAACATATTAAAAAACACCTCAGCCACAATGTCTTCCGCATCCATGTCGGAAATGCCCATGACCTTGCGGCGGACGTACTGTACAAAATTCTTATGTTCTTTTCGAAATACCTCGCCAATTCGTCTATGCCGTCCATCCATCGCAAAGTCTCCACATATCCGCGGCTCCATCTCCCCGACTGCAGCAATGTCCTGCGCCTTTAGGCAGAACCACCTAATCCCTATAAAAAAAGCCGTCTCAAGGTTTGACGCCGGAGACGGCTTTTTTGTGACAAGACAGGTGCTGGGAACCCGCTTCTCAAGGCTGACTTATTCCTCTTTCGCGGCCGCCGCTTGGGCTGCCTTCATGCTTTCGGCCACGCCGATGCCAAAGTGCACGTAGTAATCGGGCACGCCGGAGACGGGGATCCAGTAGCCCAGGATCGTCGTCTCGCCCGAAACAGTATCCTGTCTCACCGCTTCGTCTTTGTCGAGGGCCTGATTGGCTTTGCAACCCTTGTGCTTTTCCGGATTGACGGCGTTGCATTTGACGCCGGGCGCACCGCCAAACCCTTTGCAACACTCATTGACGGCGACGATGGTCCGATTCCGGCGGATCAGCATGACCGGTTCGGGAAACTTCCCCCACATGAGTTGAAAGGCTTGGGATAACTTTTCTTCTAATTGCTGTTGCTCCATGCGATGATGCCTCCTCTTTTTATTCTACTCTAAACGACGAAGGCGCTACCCCTTTATTGCATGAGCTGATACTTTTTTTCGCGAAAATCCGTCTTTGTATTTTAATTGACAAAAAAAAGATCATCGATAGTATAATGTTCCTGTCAACTGACTGAACTCAGTCATTATTGCCCTTGGCGGATCACAAATCAAGGAGGGTGCCTATTGAACGGTCACTTCAAACATGTCCTGTCCTTAGTCCTTCTATTCGGCCTGGTGGCGTCCGGTTGCAGCAAAGCCGAACCGGTCGCCAAGGAAGACATCCCGCCGGTGCGGACACAGGTGGTTTCCTTGAATGCCGAAGGAACGCCTGTCACCTACCCCGGTGAGGTCGTCGGGAGAAATGAAAGTCACCTCAGCTTCCAGGTGGGCGGTAAAATCACGAAGCGGTACGTGGAAGTGGGCGACGCCGTCAACGCCGGAGATGTCCTGATGGAAATCGATACGATTGATTTGCAGCAGGACGTGACCACCCAGAAAGCCAGTGTCGAAGCGATTGAAGCCACCTTGCGCCTCCATGAAGACAACCTGAAGCGCTACAAGCAGTTGCTCGACAACGGCGCGATCAGCAAGGCCGAGGTGGATTCGCTGCAAACGACGCGGGACGCCACAGCGGCCCAACTGGAGCAGGCCAAATCCCAGTTGGAGCGGATGAGAAATCAGGTCAACTACGGCGTCTTGGTGGCAGGGGCCAACGGCATCGTCTCCCACATCAGCGGCGAGGTCGGTCAGGTGGTCAACCCCAACCACCCCGGCGAGGATGTGATCACCCTCGTCCTGGACAACGAACGGGAGGTCGCCATCGATGTGCCGGAACGGCAATTGGCCGACATCCAGAAGACTGGGAAGATCAACGTCAGTTTTTGGGCGCTGCCGAATGTTACGCTTGCTGGCACAATCCGAGATATCGCCCCCATGGCCGACAAGGCGACCCGTACATATAAGGTGAAGATCAGCGTCCCGGCGTTGCCCGCTGAGGTGAAATACGGCATGACCGCCACCGTCTCCATCTATCCCGCCAACCCGGTGGCCCGTTTCACAGTTCCCTTATCCTCCCTCTACCAAAGGTCAAATGACGCCTCAGTCTGGGTCGTGCAAGGCCATTCGGTGAGCCTGCGCCCGGTCAAGGTGGGCAATGTCCTGGACGGCAAGGTGGAGATCGTCGGCGGCCTGAAAGACGGCGAGATCATTGTCACCGCCGGCGTCCATAAGCTGCGGGAAGGCCAAACGGTCCGTGTGAACGCAGGTGGCGGCCAATGAGCAGGATCAAGCGATACAATCTGAGCGACTGGGCGCTCAAACACCGCCAGATGGTCTATTTCCTCATGATCGTCATCTTCGCCATGGGGCTCATCTCCTACTCCCAGTTGGGCCGTTCCGAGGACCCGGACTTTGTCATCCGGGAGATGGTCGTGGCCACCGTCTGGCCTGGCGCATCTGCGGAAGAAGTGGAAAAGCAGGTCACCGATAAAATCGAAAAAAAGCTGCAAGACACGCCGAATGTGGACCTGATCCGCAGCTATTCCAAACCGGGCCAATCGGTGATCTTCCTTCGCCTGAAGGATTCTGTCGTCGAAAAGGATGTGCGCCCGACCTGGCTTGATGTGCGCAACATGGTCAATGACATGGCGAACACGCTGCCACAGGGCGTCTATCCGCCCATGTTCAATGACCGTTTCGGCGACGTCTTCGGGACCATCTACGCCATCACCTCCGATGGTTTTTCGCTGGAGGAGATGCGGCAGCAGGCCGAGCAGATCCGCCAGACCCTGCTGCGCGTCAACGCCGTCGGCAAAGTAGAACTGGTGGGGGTGCAGCGGGAAGCCATCTACATTGAGATGGAAAATACGAAGCTGGCCCAGTTGGGGATCGATCCCTCCCTGATCGCCATGAGCCTGCGCAACCAGAACTCCGTCGACGCCGCCGGGATGATCGAGACGGTCTCCGACAACCTCCACCTGCGCGTGAGCGGCTATTTTGAAAACATCGACAGCATCCGCAACCTGCCGATCCGAGCGAATGACCGCATCTTCCGCCTCGGCGACATCGCCACAGTGACACGCAGCTATGTGGAACCGTCAGACCCGAAGATGTACTACAACGGCGAGCCGGCCATCGGGTTGGCGGTCTCCATGGCCAGCGGCGGCAACATCCTCACCCTCGGCGAGGATCTGGACCAGACGGTCGAAAAGATCCGGCAGGACCTGCCGGTGGGCCTGGACATCCACAAGGTGGCTGATCAACCCCACGCCGTGGAAAAATCCATCGATGAGTTCGTCGAAACCCTGGGCGAGGCGCTGATCATCGTGCTCGTCGTCTGCTTCATCAGCCTGGGGCTGCGCTCAGGGATCGTCGTCGCCCTCAGCATTCCGATGGTTGTCGCCGCCCTGGTCGTCGTCATGAAGATGGCAGATATCCAACTGCACCGGATCTCCCTCGGCGCGCTGATCATCGCCCTCGGCCTGCTCGTCGACGACGCCATCATCACGATCGAGATGATGCATGTCAAGCTCGAACAGGGGATGGACAAAGCCAAAGCGGCCAGTTTCTCCTTCTCAGCCACCGCCTTTCCGCGGTTGATCGGCGCCTTGGTCACCTGCGCCGGGTTCATGCCAGTCGGTTTTTCCAAAGGATCCGCCTCCGAGTTTGTGGGCAGCATCTTCTGGGTTGTCACGGCCGCCCTCATCTTGTCGTGGCTGGTGGCCGGCACGGTGACCCCCCTGCTGGGCTATCGCCTGCTCAAATTTCATAAGAAGGATCAAAACTACGACCAGGTGTACAATTCTCGCTTTTACCGCATCTTTCGCAAGATACTGGAGTGGACGCTGCTGCACCGGTGGATCGTCATCGGCGCCACTGTCGTCACCTTCGCCGGTTCTGTGTACCTGATGGGGTTTGTCAAAAGCGAGTTTTTCCCCAGTTCCAGCCGGCCTGAACTGATCGTCGACATGACCTTGCCCCAGGGCGCCTCGTTGCAAGCGACAGAGCGCGAGGTGCAAAAGTTCCATGAAAAGCTGAAAGACAACCCCAATATCGTCAACTATGTGAGCTATGTGGGCAAAGGCTCCCCTCGCTTCGTGCTGGTGCACGATCCCATCTTCGACGCCTCCAACACGGCCCAATTGGTCATCCTCACGAAGGATCTGGCGGCCCGGGATCAGCTGCGCCACGAGATCAACGAGATGCGCCAACAGGCCTTTGAAAACATTCTGATCAACACGAAGGTGATCGCCCTGGGGCCGCCGTCCCCCTACCCGGTGATGTTGCGCGTCTCCGGCATCGATCCGGCCAAGGTGCGCGAGATCTCGGAGCATGTTCGCAGCGCCATGAGTGAAAACCCCTATATCTATGACGTCAACTTCAACTGGTATGAGAAGAACAAGGTCCTGCGCCTGAACATCGACCAGCAAAAAGCCCGGATGCTGGGCATCGACAAACAGCAGCTGGCCCAGTCCCTGCAAACCCAACTGTCCGGCATGTCCGTATCGGAGTTTCGCGAAGGCGATAAAAAGATCGCCATCCTCTTCCGGACCGATGAGGCAGACCGGTTGGATGTATCGCGGATGAAACACCTCAACATCTATATCGGCGGCGGCAAATCTGTGCCCTTAGGGCAGATCGCCGACATCCGGTATGAGGCGGAAGACGGTCTCATCTGGCGCTACAATCTCTTGCCGACGATCACCGTCCAGGCGCAATCCCTCCCCGGCATCACCGGCAACGACCTCACCCTTCAGGTGTATGACAGCCTGAAGGAGTACCGGGACAGCCTGCCCGCCGGGTACAGCATCGATCTGTCTGGCGTGGCCGAAGACAGCGCAAAGGCGTCGAAGAACCTGGGAAGCACCATCCCCATGATGGTCATCGTGATCATGTTCTTGTTGATGTTTCAGTTGCAGCACATCTCCAAGATGGTTCTGGTGCTCCTGACCGCCCCGTTGGGGCTCATCGGCGTCAGCCTCGCCTTGCTGTTGACAGGCAAACCCCTCGGCTTTGTGGCCCAGTTGGGCATCCTGGCGCTCGCCGGGATCATCATGCGCAACTCGGTGATCCTGATCGACCAGATCGAGACGCTCGTCCATAGCGGCGTCACCTACTGGGTCGCCATCGTCGAGGCGACTGTGATGCGCTTCCGGCCGATCATGCTGACCGCAGCCGCCGCCATACTGGGGATGGTGCCGCTGGCGTCGAGCATCTTTTGGGGCCCCATGGCCGTCGCCATCGCCGGCGGCCTGATCGTCGCCACGATTTTGACGCTGATCGTGTTGCCGGCCATGTATGCGGCGCTTTTCCGGGTAAAACCGGACAATCGCTCCAACGCGAATGAGGATATCGTCGTTTCTTGACCGGCGATCTCCTGTTTTCTCGTCTTCCTTTGGCACGGTGGCTTCCCCGGAAGGATGTCGGTGCATCCCGCTTGCATGACACCCTCTTTTGGGGAAGCCACCGCTGTTTCGTCTCTCCCGTCACGTTCATGCGACGCCATAGGGAGCGTTTCCCTCGCGATTTCAATCCATGTCCAGCGGTAATTCGCATCATGGCAAAGGGATATTCGCTTCGGCCAGGGAAATAAATAACTCATCGACGGCAGCGCAACATGTTACAGGAGGCTAGGGCGTGACGCGTATTACAAAAAAGCCGGAGGAGAGAAAAAGCGAGCTCATCGACGCCGCTTATCATCTGTTTCTGGAAAAAGGCTACCATCACACGACAGTGAGCGATATTGTCAAAGAAGTCAGCGTTGCTCAAGGAACGTTCTTTTATCATTTTCCAACCAAAGAGGCGATTCTTGAGGCGATCATGGAGCGCTACATCTCGCAGATTCTGGACGATGCAAAGCAGATTGTGGAGAATGCGACCTTTACGGCGCCGCAAAAATTCTGCGCCTTTGTTGATTCGATTTTCGTCAATTTAATCCGGCAAGGGGTTTCGATCCCCCAACTCCTCTGTGAAGATAAACACCGTAATCTGAAACATAAGATAGAAACGCACTGCCGGCATTTGTTCACCCCCTACGTGATTCAGATTCTGGAACAGGGTACGGCCGAAAGATCGATGGCCATTGAACATCTGCCGCAAACTGTTGACTATATGAACACGATTACGTCCTTCTTAATTGAGTCTTCTAGTTTTGGCGAGTCATCAGAAGATGTGGCCAAAAAAGCGGCCATCGCTGAAAAACTGCTTGCCTGCGCCTTGGGCGTTCCGAGAGAACAAATTGTCTTCCACTCCATCCACCTGCTCAGCGCGCCGCGCTGACCGGCACGCCGCCCCCTCTTTGACTTGCGCATAAGAGGGTTGTACCGAACCGGCGATTTCCCAGGCGAAAAACGATAGGACCTGCTTCCCTTGTTAAAATTATATCAATCACTGTATCATTACACTTGAAACACTCATCATGGGAGGCGGTCAGCAATGCGTTCTTGGAGATCCCTCTTGTCTCTGTTGACGATTCTTCTCTTCTGCCTGTCCCTCACCACCGTGGCCTTCGCCAAACCGGGCGGAGGCGGTTCCGCTTCCGGCAAAGGAAACAGCAGCACCGGTTCCGCTTCATTCAACAAGGCGGCGGCACAGACAGGGGACGCCGCCCATCCGGGCGATGACGGCGGCAAGGCGAAGGGACCGAAAAACCGCGACGGCGCAGCCCATCCGAGCCTGAAGGGCCTGTTGCGGGCCTATACAAAGGTCGTCGCCAACGGCGCGAGCCCGAGGGCGCAAGAGGCGCTTCGGGCATTGATCGAACGGCGCGGCGGAACCGTCCCTGCTGTCGTTTATGGAAGCGCTCCCTCGGAAGACGATACCGTTCGTGACGTTTCCCTGCTGGACGCCGTCACCGCCGATTCCCAGGTCCTTCAAACCCTTGTCTCCGATGAAGATGGGAAAGGCGAACTGACGACCATCGCCGACTCGACGTTGAGCAGCGTGCAGGTCCTGTCGAACAAAGAAACAAAAGGCAAAGCGCTCAAACAACTGGGGCAGTTCTTTACCCAGATTGAAGAGCCGGACAAAGCGGTCGACGCACTGGAACAGTCGATCGCCCTCAACCCCGACGACGACAGCGCCTACCGGCAAATCAACGACAACGTGAAAACGTTGAACCCCCAGCAGTACAGGTTCTACCTGAAAGGCCGGCAACCGTCTTTCGACATCCCGCCTGTCCTCGAAAACAATCGCCTGCTGATCCCCCTTCGCGCCGTATCGGAATCCCTCGGCGCAGCGGTGCAATGGGATGCCGGGACGCAAACGGCGACGATTGTCAAGGACGGGCGGAAGATCGAGATCAAAGCCGGCGAAGGCGCCGCATCGGTGGACGGAGCGAGCATCCCGTTAGAAGCGCCCGGCAAGATCGCCGGCGGCAACCGGATGGTGGTGCCCTTGCGATTCATCGCCGAGGCCTTGCAGAACGATGTGTCTTATTATCCTGAATCCCAGATGGTTGTGATCAAGTAACCTTTGGCGCATCGGAAAGACAACACAAACCCTTTGACAGAAAAAAACACTGCCGGCGAGGGCAGTGTTTTTTCTTCTGCAGCGTTTGCCTTTTACGACTTACTCTTCACAGCGGAACTTGTACCCGCTCACCATCGACGACAGGGTGCCGTTGCGGGCGAACATGTCATGGCGAATGGCCAGGTACAGGTGGGTGACGACAAAGCCGACGATCCCCCAGGCCATCAGCCGGTGCAGCATATGCACGTTGTAGCTGGGGCCGAAGATGTGGAAAACCCACTGCAAGCCGCCAAAGAAGCCGTTGGGATTCAGTTCGCCATACATGGCGAAGCCGGTCAGGGCCATAAAGACCGAGCCCACCATGATAAAACCGAAGTAAGCCAGGTTGGCCACCGGGTTGTGCCCCAGGTGCTCGTCTTTGTGATGCTTTAAGAAGAGGTAGCTCAACAGGACATCGAAAAACTCGATCCAGAAGGACTTTTGCCAAGGCCAGTGGTGGCTGCGGGCGTATTCATTGCCGACAAAGGCCCAGTAGAGCCGGAAGAGGTAGTTGGCGATGAACAGGTACCCGGCGGCGATGTGGATCATGAAGGCGTAGCCCATGAAGAAGTTGGTGGCCGCTTCGCCGGTGACCACGGTCGGTCGAAGCAGCGGATTGCCGATATAGAGGCCGGTGGCCATCAACAGGACGATACTGAGGGCGTTGAGCCAGTGGTAAATGCGCACCGGCAGTTCCCACACATAGACCGTGTTCAGGCATCTGAGGTCTTTCCCATCCTTCATGCCGCACCCTCCTTAGCGCAGGATTTCCACCTTCGTCGTTTCCCGGGTTTCTGTGTCGATGATGTGGGCGGCGCAGGCGAGACAGGGGTCGAAGGAGTGGATTGTCCGCAACAGTTCCACCGGCTGATCCTGTTTGACCATGGGCACGCCCATCAGCGACGCCTCATAGGCGCCATGTTGGCCTTTGGCGTCCTTCGGGGAGCCGTTCCAGGTGCTCGGCACGACACACTGGTAGTTGGCGACCTTGCCGTCTTTGATGTGCACCCAGTGGCTCAAGGCGCCCCGGGGCGCTTCCGTGAGGCCCACGCCCTTGCACTCCTTGGGCCATGTGGCGGGCTCCCATTTCTCTTGGTTGAAGGTCTTTTGATCGCCCGCCTTGACATTGGCGATCAATTCGTTGAAGAACCGCTTCGTCCATACGGCGCAGAGCTTCGACTCGATGCCGCGGGCGGCCGTCCGGCCCAGGGTGGAGAAGAGCGCCTCGACGCCGACGCCGAGCCCACCAAGGGCCTTGTCGATCTCTTCCTTGATGAAGTCATGGGAGGGGGCGTCTTTCTTGGCATAGCCCACGATCATCCGGGCGAGCGGCCCCACCTCCATGGCGTGCCCTTTCCACCGGGGCGATTTGATCCAGGAGTAGGGTTTATCGAAGTTGCCGCTCTCGTCCAGGGTCTGATAGGGGGCCTTCGGACCGGTGTATTTGAGGTTGGTCTCCCCTTCCCAGGGATGGAGACCGTTCTTGGAGTTTTCATACCAGGAGTGATCGGTGTACTCCATGATCTGCTGGGGATCGCGGGGATCCACATCGAGCACTTCCGAAAGGTTCTTGTTGAGAATGGCGCCCCGGGGCAGGAGGAAACCCGACGGGTCGTTGTTGGCGGCCACAGAAAAATCGCCGAAACAGAGGTAGTTGCCGAGGCCGCCGCCATAGGTCGCCGTATCCTTGTAGAAGGAGGCGATGGCGAGCAGATCGGGCAGGTACACCTCATTGACAAACTCCATGGTCTCGTCAATGAGCCTGCCGACAAGGTTGAATTTTTCGATGTTCATGGCATTGTCGCCGTCGATATTGATGGCCGAGGCCATGCCCCCGACCAGGTAGTTGGGGTGCGGGTTTTTGCCGCCGAAGACGGTGTGGATTTTGACAATCTCTTTCTGCCAGTCCAGCGCTTCCAGGTAGTGGGCCACCGCCATCAGGTTGGCTTCCGGCGGCAGCTTATAGGCGGGGTGGCCCCAATAGGCGTTGGCGAAAATGCCCAGTTGGCCGCTGCCCACAAAGGCCTTCAGCTTGTCCTGCATATCGCGGAAGTAGCCCACCGACGACTTGGGCCAGCGGGAGATGCTCTGGGCCAGTTCGGCGGTCTTCTTCGGATCGGCTTGCAAGGCGTTGGGAACGTCGACCCAGTCGGGCGCATGGAGATGATAGAAGTGGACCACATGGTCATGGATCTGGATGACAGCCAGCATGATCTTGCGGATCAGGTCAGCGTTTTTCGGAACGCGGATCTGCAGGGCGTCCTCGACTGCCCGGATCGACGTGAGGGCATGGGTGGTGGTGCAGACGCCGCAGATGCGTTGGACCAGCGCCCAGACGTCGCGGGGGTCGCGATCGCGGGCGATGATCTCAATGCCCCGAACCGTGGTGCCGGTGCTCGCGGCGTCAATGATTTTTCCGCCTTCTACCTTGGCCTCAACGCGCAGGTGACCTTCAATCCGCGTGATGGGATCGACAACAATCCGTTCCGCCACGTTCGCTTCACCCCTCTACTTTGTTTTTGTTCGAATTATCACTTGCTTGTTTTTCCAATTGTTTTTTTGTGACAGCGGAGAACCCGGCATGGGCGGCGGCGCCGACAACGGCGGCCCCGACAGCGGCGGCCCCGAAGGTGTCCACATTCACCCCGATCTTCAGGCCAGGCACTTCCGACAGGTGGTTATACATGGACTTTCCGCCGTTGTTGTCCCAGAATCCGAACTCTGAACAGCCGATGCAGGGGTGGCCCGACTTGATGGGATAGCTCAGGCCGCCGTTCCACTCCAGGTTGGAACAGGAGTTGTAGGTGTTGGGGCCTTTGCAGCCCATCTTGTAGAGGCACCAGCCCTCGCGGGCGCCCTGGTCGTCGAAGTTTTCCACAAACATGCCAGCGTCAAAGTAGGCCCGGCGGTTGCACTTGTCGTGAATGCGATGGCCATAGAAGGTCTTGGGACGGCCCTGGCTGTCCAACTCAGGCAGACGCTCGAAGGTGAGCACATGGGTGATGACGCCGGCCATGACCTCGGCGATGGGCGGACAACCGGGGACATTGATGATCGGCTTGTCCTTGATGATGTGCTGGACCGGCACAGCGCCGGTGGGATTGGGTTTGGCCGCCTGCACACAGCCATTGACAGCGCAGGAGCCCCAGGCGATGATCGCTTTCGCATGTTTTGCGTCTTCTTTGAGCACGTCCAGCGCCGGGCGGCCGGCGATGCAGCAGTACATCCCGTCATCTTTGACAGGGATCGCCCCTTCCACGGCGAGGATATAGTTGCCGCGATTTTCTTCCATGGCTTTTTGGGCCGCTTCTTCAGCCTGGTGTCCCGAGGCAACCATCAGGGTCTCGTGGTAGTCAAGGGAGATCATGGTCATGATGATGTCGGCGGCCTTCGGGTGCTGGGTCCGGATGAAGGATTCGGTGCAGCAGGTGCACTCTTGGAAATTGCGCCAGATAACTGGCATGCGTCGTTTGGTCTCCAGCGCCTCGGCAATCGCGCCGGTTGCTCCGGGGTCCAGTCCGAGGGAAGCCGCCATCACGGTGCAGAACTTGATGAAATCCCGGCGGCTGACGCCTCGGTTCCGGAGGTACTGATAAAATGAGTCCTGTGATGCCATCAATCGCCACCCCCAATATTCGGTTTTTTCAGATAAAAAAAGACGAACAGGGTCACACCGTTGATAGGTTGCCGAGTCCGTTCTTTTACGGAAATACGCATTAATGCGTAATGGGTATTTCCCTTGACATCATCTTACACGGAACAGGAAAACTCGCGCAAGTACTTTGTTGTAACTTTTCACAAATTATTTTTTTCTAAAACAAGACCCCCTGTCCTGCCGGCTCGATCATATCGGGACGATCCGCTTTGATCGAATTAACCACCGTCGACACCGGGTACCCCTCCATCCCTTCGGGCGGAAACGGTCGCAGCAGTTCCCTGACGGGCGCGCCCGGTTCCAACCAAAGGGGGCACTGTGCAGGAGACAACATGACCGGCATTCGATCATGGATCGGCGCCACCCGTTCGTTCGGCTCTGTGGTAATGATCGCGCAGGAATTGACCATCTCTCCCGTTGGGGCGATCCAACTCGACCATAGTCCTGCAAAGGCGAAGACACCCCGGTCACGCAAGCAGAAGCGGTGGGGGATCTTTTGTTTGCCTGCCTGCTGCCACTCATAGAACCCGTCGGCCGGAATCAGACACCGGTTTGTCTGCAGGAGGCCGCGAAAGGCCGGCTTTTCGGCCAACGTTTCAGCCCGGGCATTGATCAGCTTGTAGCCGATGTCCGCCTTTTTCGCCCAATGGGGGACGAGGCCCCAGCGCGCGCGAAGCGCCTTGTTGGCGCCGTCATTGACGACAGTGAGGAGGTTCTGCCCCGGCGCGATGTTAAACCGGGGCGCAAATTCCTCCGCTGTGGAAAGGCCGAACATCGCCAGCAGTTCTGCCGGGTTGACCGTCAGTGTAAAACGACCGCACATGGAATCCACTCCGTTTTCACGTATTTTCTTGAAGAAAAGCTGGCTTTTTTATGGAAACTGTGCCAATAAATTGCGGCCAGCGGTATAATCGTAAGTAACGGCGCAGCGCCGGTCAATCCATTTTTTCAGGGGGATGTACTGTGGAACTGAGCTCCATTCAACTATTCAGCCTGACCGCCACCCTGCTCGTTGTGGTGGCCTTGGGCATCTCTTCGGCGCGCAACGTCAAGTCGGCCGACGATTTTAGCATCGGAAGCCACTCCTCGGGCGCAGCCCTCGTTTCCGGCACGATTGTGGGCACCGTCATCGGCGGCGCGGCCACGATGGGCACAGCCCAGTTGGCCTTTACGGCCGGCTTGTCGGCCTGGTGGTTTACACTGGGATCGGGCATCGGCCTCATCATCATGTCACTCTTTTACTCCAGCCCTTTGCGTCGTTCCGGCATGCAAACCATCTCCCAATATCTCGTTCAGCATTACGGCAAGGCAGCCGGTCCCATCATCAGTGTGGCCGCCTCGCTCGGCATCTTCTTCAGCATCGTGGCCAGCATGCTTTCGTCGATCCATCTCCTGTCGTCCGTCTTTGCCGTGGGCGAAGGGACATCGGCGCTGATCACCATCGCCATTGTCATCGCCTATGTCTTTTTTGGCGGCATCAACGGCGCCGGCCTTTCCGGCTTATTCAAGGTCAGCCTGCTCTATCTGACGCTGCTCGTCGCCGGCGTAATGGCCTACCATGCCATGGGCGGGATCGAGGGAATGAAAACAGCCTTTCCCGCCGGTTCGTGGTTTCACCTGTTCGGCGGCGGCGTTTGGGCCGATATGGGAAACGCCCTTGCGCTGATCGTCGGCATCATCTCCACCCAAACCTACGTCCAGGCCATCTATTCGGCGCGGGATACACGGTCCGCGGCGACCGGCTCTTTCGTGGCCGCCCTGATCACGATACCCGTGGGGCTTCCGTCCATCATCATCGGGATGTATATGCATGCGAACTATCCCGACATGGCGCCGATCAACGCCTTGCCCATGTATGCGCTGCACTACCTGCCGGAATGGCTGGGCGGTATGGCCATCGCGGCCCTTCTCTTGTCCTCCATCGGCTCTGTGGCCGGCCTTTCATTGGGCATCGGCACCATGATCTCTCGGGATATCATCGGCGAGTTGTTTCAATGTCACGGGCCCAAAAAGCTGCTATGGCTCAACCGGATCTCCATTTTGGTGATCACGATCGGGGCGGCGCTTTTCGTCTTCAGCAATTCGCAATCGCTGGTGCTGAAATGGAACTTCCTGTCCATGGCCATGCGCGGTGTCGGCATTTTTGTGCCCCTCACCATCGCCATCTTTTATCCCGGCATCCTTCCCAAGAACGCCGGGGTTTGTTCCATGATCGCCGGCGTCGCCGCTTCGCTGCTGGGCGACTTGCTCTGCCCGGAAAATAACATGCCCCTCTTTTGGGGTCTTACAGCCAGCCTCGTTGTGGCCCTACTGGGGATCACCATGAATAAACGGGACAAATGGGGGCCCCTTCGGATCCGGTTTGAGGAGAAACACTGACCGCGACTGCCCCTTCAACGTTCCGGGACCTTCGGCCGGACGACGCCGCCTCAAAGGGTAGAGAAAAAGGGCTGCTGATTCTGTTCAGCAGCCCTTTCGCTTTGCAATTTCTTCCTTTTTGACATGTGCCAGCGCGGTTCGCCTTTGCGCCGCCTACTCGATTTGATCGTGAATCGCTTCGGTCATCTGTTCCGCGCCGCCGGCGTTTCGCTGGTAGTGGTGACTTTGGGCGGCTTCCTCCACCTGACCAAAGGCCCAGTGGTCTTCGGGCACATCGGGGAACTGGGCCGGAACACCGGTCAGCGGTCCCCGTCCCAGGAGGTGGTTGACCATGGTCACCGTTTCCACCCGGCTGATCTTCTCGTCAGGCTTGAAGAGGTTTCCGGGATAGCCGCCAACGATATGGTTGCGATAGGCTTCTTCGATGTAGTTGGCCGCCCAGTGCTGGTCGATGTCTTGGAAATGCAGTGTCACCGGCTTGCCGCCCACACCGAAGTATTTGGCGACGACCGCCGCCAGTTCGGCCCGGGTGATCGCTTCATCAGGGCGGAAGCTCCCGTCCTCATAGCCCTGGAAGAGCTTTTTGGCGGTAACCGTTCGGATGTATTTGCGCGCCCAGTGATCGGCGGGCACATCAGTGTAGTCGGCGCCGCCGTTCTCGTTTACCCCGGTCAACCGGGCAAAGAGGCCGGCGATCTCGGCGCGGGTGATGTTCCGGTAGGGACCGAAGCTGCCGTCAGGATAGCCGATGACGAGCCGCTTGTGGGTTCCATCGCCGAAGCGGTCGGTGAATAGGAGGACCCTCACCCGGGCTCGCGCTTTTTCCACTGTCACTGGAATCGAGGAACTCCCGGAAGGCAGGAGGTCGCCGATGGATAGGATCGCATCCTCCGTGACAAGGCGTTCCGTTTCAGTGAGCGCACCGTCACGCACGCGCACCTTGAACGACATGGCGCCGGTTGCGGCGGCCGGATTTCCCGCGTTCACCGTCCAGGTGATGCGGTTGCCTTCTACATCTCCGCTGGCGGGATCGACGATTTCCGTCTCAGCGGGAACCGTTACAGCGACCTTGGCGGCGCCGCTTCCCATGGGGATGCGGTAGTCGATCCGGTAGAGAATCGGGTCCCCTTCCCGGTAGGCCGGGCGGTCGCTGGTGATGGCGATCGCCGGTCCCTGATCACCGCCGGCGCTCGCGGGATTCACTGGCGGCGGGGTGTTGCCGGCGGGGGCCGGGCCGGCCGGCGCGCCACCGGCGCCACCTGCACCACCAGCGCCGCCGCTGGACCCGCCGCTCGCCGGGGTCATGGCAAAATCCCATTTGACGATATCGTTGTTTACGGAGATGGTGGGGCTGGTGTAGGTTTGGTAGCCCACTTTTTCACCAACGACATAGTAGTCGGTGTTGCCAAAAACCATGAAAGCGTACTTGCCGTAGTTGTCGCTGTTTTGCGGGTTGGCGTTGTCGGCCGGGGCAAACCCTGCCAGCGGCGGCAGATTCACCTGCCCGTTCAGCGCGCGTCCGGCGGCGATGTTTCTCGGCGTATCGGCGTAGTGAAGGGTGACATGGACGCCGGAAAGCGCCTGGCCGGTGGTGCTGTCGGTGATCGTGCCGTAGGGGTCGATCAGTTCCTCAGCGATGTTGATCTGGCCGTTCTGGGCCACCTCGATCCGCGGGAGTTCTCCATCGTCCTTGCGGTTAAGGACCACTTCCCGCGCCTGCCCGTTTTCGTCGGGGACCTCCATGCGCACTTCCAACCGGTACGCCCCTTGCTGGAGCGCATCGGCGTTAAAGACGCCGTTGGCATCGAGGGTAAACACCTTCGGCTGGCTGTTGGTTCCCAGCACATACTGACCGGTGGCGTCGATCAGATAGATCTTCGTCTTTGCGCGGACTTCCGGCGAGAGGGGCTGCGCTGTCTGCCCGTCGGTGCTCTTGGCCTGCACAATGCCGGTGGCGGTCATGTGAGAATCGAAGGTCTGTTCGCCATGGCCCTGGATATCGCCCACGGTCACTTTCTGTGTGAAGGGGACCTCTCGCAAGACGCCACCGATGTTGACCGGTTTGATGATTTGAATGTCATAGTCGACATTGCCCCGGGGAATGAGGATGAAGTACCGGCCGTCGGCGCCGGTCGTCATCTCGCCGGTAAAGTCCACCTGCCCGTCGCCGTCAAAATCCTTGGAGACACGAACCTTGGCGCCTTCGACCGGCACAGGGCCGTTGGCCGACTGGTTCGTCACAATCCCTTTGATGGCCGCCGGATCGAAGGTGATCTGGATCTGCGATTCGGCGTAGAGCCGTTTTTCCGGATCGTTGACAATCGCCGTGACGGCGATCTGCTGGGCGACGATCCCTTCGATCCGCGCCGATTGGTAACGGATGGATGCTTTGCCGTCGGCGCCGGTCCTCGCGTCCTGCCCGTCAGGGAAGCTTCCTTTGGCAGCAGTAAAGCGTACAGGGACGCCGGCGATGGGGTGGCCGTTCTCATCGAGGACGGTTGTCGTCAGGACGGCCTGAGAATGACCATCGCCCACCATCGATTCCGGGTTGGCCTGCAAGAGCGCTTGAAAACGAACCAGTCGCGCGTCGACCACCACTTCTCGCTCTGTGGGGGTGGCCGGGAGCACCCGGACATTCTCCTGGACGGCCACCTTATAGCCGGATTTCTTCACCTCATGCCGATAGGTTGTCGTCGGCACTGCCGCAAAGCGGTAATACCCGGCGGCGTCGGTTCGGGTCTCTCGCGTCACGCCGGCGGCGTCGCGAATCGTCACGAGCGCATCGGCCAAGGGCGCCCCGTCTTGCTGGGCCGTCACCCGGCCGGTCAGATCGATCTGGGTGAAGACGGTGAAGCTGTTGTTTGCCAGCGCCGGCGCGGCTTCCGTCTGCACGATGGCGTCGGCGGCGTTGCGGCCGGTGAAGGTCACCGTGTAGGGGCCGGCGTCGATATCGGCCGGCAGGCGATGGGTGGTGTTTTCCCATTGTTTAACGCCGTCGCCGACAAAACTTGCGCCGTTCACCAGCGTCAGTTCGACCTGCTGGCGTTGACCGGCCGCCGAGTACTCGGCGACGACCTTATCGGCGTTGACAGTGCTGACGGCCGACAAGCGCAAGGGGTCGCCCGGTCCGAGGACGGGCTCGCGGAAGGGGGTCGCCGGTCCCGTTCCGGTCCAACCGTCGAGGGCTTTTTCCCGGACCGTCACGGCGTCGCCTTTTTGGTAGGTGTCCCGCTCGATGATCTGGATGTTGCCCTGTTCCGCGCGGTTGATCGCAACGGTAGACGCGGTCAGGGTGATCGGCCGGCTGGATGTGGCGGCCGTTCCCAAGGGAACGGTGACGACTGCCGTCAACTCCGCCGTGCCGCTGGCGGGGAGCGCCAGGATCAGATGGTCCCGCTGGCTTCCGTCAGTGACCTTGTAGGCCGGGGTGATCTCGGTCCAGGTCCACTGGCCCGAATGGGATTCGCCCCGACCGAGCGTCTCTTCTCCCTTCTTCAGTTCGACGGGATAGGGCGAGGCCAGGGTGATCTGGAAGTTTTCCTCTCCGGCAAAGGGGTTTTTCAGGGTGTAGCGATAGGTGGCCGACTGGCCGCTGTAGACCTCTGTTTCCTGGGGTTCGGCTGGCAACATGGGAATGTCGGCGCGCAGGTTGGCGCCGGTGATGCCGATGGTTCCGCTGGTGTAGTCGAAATAGCCAGGCCGGATCGCCTTCAGGTAATAGTCGGCGTCGCCGGGAACCAAGAAGGCGAAGGTTCCCTGGTCTCCCGTTATCTGCGGGTTGGCGTTTTTTCCGAAGGGAACATAGCCGTGACCGGGGAGGATCACCCGCTGATCGGGCGCATGACCGTTGTGGCGGTTGTTCGCCGTATCGGCGTAGTACAGGTCCACTTCGGCGCCCTGGACCGGTTGACCGGTATTGACGTCATAGACCCGGCTGAGGAGGTCAAGGGCGGTCTTCACGAACATGGCCCGTCCGTTGCCGCTGACGGTCACTTCCGGCAACCGGCCCTGACGGTCCTGATTGACGGTGATCGCGGTTCCCGGTTCCAGTTCATAGCGCACATCCACCTGGTAACGGCCGGCGGGAACGGAGCCGAAGGAGAATCCGCCGTTGCCGTCTACGGAAGCGCTGCGCCGGTGTCCCGGGCTGTCCTCCACTTCATCGCCTGTGCTGGCGTCGCGCAGGAACACGGCCAGCTTCTCGTTCAGTTCAGCGGGAAGGAATGTCTCGTTTCCGCCGGGGGCAAGGGCGGTCACATACCCGCCCAGGCTGTTGTCCGCATCGAAGACGGAGAGGTCCTGCCCATAGACGGCGTCGGCAACCGTCGCCGGCTGGCCGATGCGGAAGAGGCGGCTCTCGCCGGGCACTTGGGCGCGAACGCGCAGGTTCAGGTCATAGGGGGTCTGGTAGCGGGTGACGCCGAGGAGGTAGCCGCCATCAGACCCGGTGGCGGTGGCGGCGGCGAAATCGACGCTCCCATCGCCGTCAAAGTCCTTGGCAACGGTCACATCCATCCCGCTCAGCGGCTGGTTTTGTCCATCCACCAACTGCCCCCGGATGGCGGCAGGGACCGTCGACACGACCACATCGGCTTGGCCGCATCCGGCCGCTGTCGCTCGAATCGTATAGTAACGCGTCACGATCCCTTCGATCCGATCAGGGAGGAAGTCAACGGCCGCCGCGCCGTCAGCGCCGGTGACGGCTGTGGCGCCGAGCGGGAAGGCGCCTTCCTGATGCCGTTCCGCGAAGTGAACGGTGACACCCGGCTGGGGATTGCCCTGTTGGTCGGTGACGATGGCTTGCACCTGGCTGACGCTGTGACCGTCGCCGAGGACTGTCATCGGATGAGCCGTCAGAGCCAGTTGGAAGGGGGCGAGCACGAGATCCGCGTTGACGACGGTCGCGGCGGGATCGTCCGGCACAGCCCGGACGGTGAGATCCTCGCGGCTATAGCCGGTCTGTTCCCCTGTCAGGCGGTACAGGCGGGCCGGCACATTGGCAAAGCGGAAGCGGCCGCTGCCGTCGGCGGTGGTCTGTCCGTCGGTCACCGTCCCCGAAGGATCGGCCAGGGTCACTGTCGCGCCGGGGAGGGCGGCGCCGTCGGGACGGGTGACCTGGCCGGCGATGTCGACAGTGGTGAAGACGGTGAAGGGGTTGTTGCCTTTTGTCGGGCTGTCGGCGTCTTCCCTCTCCAGGAGAAGACCCTTCGAATCACCGGCGGTATAGGTGACAAAGACCTCGCCGGCAGGCATGTCATCGGGCAGGCGCGTGGTCACGTTGGCCCAGCGCTTCTGGTGATCGGTCAGGTAGGTGGCGCTGTTCTGCAACGCCAAGGGGATCTGGACCGCATGGGGCTGACCGCCGGCCACATAGCTGTACTCGGCCTTCACCTGTTCCACATTGATGGCGGTTACGGCGGAAAATTTGAGGGCTTCGCCGGGCGCCAGCAGCGGCAGCTGCCAGCTGTCGCGGGAACGGTTGCCCGTCCAGCCGTCGAGGTGTTGGCCCGTCACTTCGATCCGGGTCTGGGCGTCATAGCGCCGGTTGCTGAGGGCGCCCCGAGCCGTGAGCGTGACCAGTTTTTCACCGAGACTGGCCTGCTCGGGCAGGGTGAGTGTCAGGGTGAGCCCTTTTGTCTCCCCGGCGTTCAATGACACTTCCGGGCCACCGGCCGACTGGTACGGCGCGGCGATCTCCGTCCACTGCCACTGACCGTTTGCGCCGCTGCCGCGGGCGATGACCTGCCCGTCAGCGGTCAATGCCGCGCTGTAGGGGAGGTTGTCGCCTACGTCGACGGCCAGGCAGAACCGATCCTGCCCCGCGCCGGTGTTTCTCAACTGGTAGGTAAACTCGACGTTGCTCGCCGCTTCGACCGCTTTGGTGTCGGGTCCGGCGATGTCGATGGCGTGATTGCCGCTGATGATGGCGTCCAACGACGCCACAAGGGGATCGTATTGCTTGCGATCACCCTCAGGACGGGAGAAATACCGGCTGATCGCCAGGGCCGCCCGGCGCACCGACGTGACCGGCAAGGCCGGCTCATCCGCTTGGACCGTAAAGGCGATGGCCTGCTGGCCTCCCTCACCGAGACTCGGGAAATTCCAGCCCGCCGGCGCGCCGCTCGGCGTTCCGGCTCCGCTGCCGTAGACGAAATCGGTCACCGTCTCGTTGACATCGATTCCGTAGGCGGGGCTCAGGCCCACATTGCTGAGTTGCCCCGTGAGGTGAATCGAATCATAGACCGCTTCATAGACGCTTTTATCGGCGTTCAAAGTAAGGGTGAGCTTGGGTTGGATGACGCTGATCGGCACGGCGGCCGTGTCCTGGATCATCGATTGGCCGCCCGTCAAGGCTGTTTCATAACAGACGCGCGCCTTGAGTGAACTGGCGTACTGGGTCGTTCCGAAGTTGGAATCGGTCTTCGTCCGGGTCACGATTTTGACGGTGTTGGTTGTGCCCGACAGGTTCCCTAAGGGATAGCGGCCGTTGACCGGGGCGATCTCGGCGGCGTCCTTTTGTACGGAAAGGACTTCCTGCTCGACAAGGACGCTGTGGCCGAGATCGAAGGAACTGTTGTAGGCGGTCGTTTGGATCGGCGCCGTCATGGCCAGTTCGTAGGTGATCTGGTCACCGGGACGGACTTTGGTCTTATCGCCGTTGTTGGTGCTGTCGACGATCGTCAACTGGGCTTGCAAATCCTGCACCGACAGGTCGAGGGCGTCCTTCACATTCGCCGGCGTGTAGGCCGTGACCGGGGAGGCGCCCGCCTGGCGCGATTGGAAACTGTCCACCTTGGCATCAAGGTGGATGCCGCTGGCGCCGGAACCGGCAGCCGGGATCAGCCGGGCGTTGAAGCTGTAATCCTGTGACGCCCCGGCGGCGATATCCTGGCCGCTCCAGGTGACGCCGGCGCCGTCCGAGACGCCGCCGTCCGAAAGGGCGGAAACCTCCAACAAGGCCGGAATCGCCACATGGAAGGCGCTGTTGTAGGCCGTCGACTGTCCCGTGTTTTTTATCCGGACGGTGATGGGAAGCGTGTCGACGCCATCGGCGAAACGGTTGTTCTGCTTATTGAGGAACTGAATGGTCACGTTCGGTTGGATGACGGCCAGTGCCGCCGGCTTCTCGACGACGCTTTTACTCGCGCCGCCGGCCGCCGCCGTTTGCCAGCTCGCCCTGGCATAGGCCGTGATGGTTTCCGACGGGCTGGTGAAGGCGACGTCTGTCCGGGCCTGGAGGAGCATTGTGACAACGATGGTCTGGGAACCACTGTCTGTGGCGGTCAGATCGCCCACGGGAACGGTCAACTCGGTTCCACTGGCTGTCACGCCCACCGGCGCGGCGATCACCTGGAATCTCGCCAACGCAGGCAGCCGTTCGATGATCTTGCCGTCGTAGAGAGCAACCCCTTGGGGCGCGGTCAGGGTGATCTGGTAGGTAACGGTGTCACCCGGACGGATTTTGTTAAGGGCGCTGCCGTTGCTTGTGGCGACGATGCTGTGGGTGATGGTGGCCGACGGGATGGCGATGTTCGCGCTGGCCGTGCGGGAGGTCAGTTTTTGCGTTCCCGGCGTTGTTCCGGCGAGTTCGGCGGCCTTCGCGCTGTCGTTGGTGTAGTAATCGCCTGTAGCGGCGACGATGCTGGTCGTGTTGCCGGCGCCCAGTTTCTGATCCAATTTGGCCGTAGCGGTGTAGGTGATCGTGGCGCCGGGGGCGAGTTGTGCGACTGGGTCAAGGCGAAGGGCGTTTGTCGTCGCGTCATAGACGCCGGAAGAATATCCCGTGAGCGAAAAACCCTGGTTCAGGGGGAGTTGAAGGGTCGGTTGGAAGGTGTAGGCGCTGTTCTGTCCGATGTTTTTGATGGTGACAGTGAAGGTTTTGCTGCTTCCTTCCACCATATCAGTGACTGCGTTCGGGCTCACCGTGATTTGCAGCATCGGTGACTTGACCGTGACGGTCACATCGGACGAGGCGACCTGGTGATGGCTGCTGGCGCCGCCGTTTGCGGCTTTGTCATCCCAGGCAAATGTGGTATGGGAGCTTTGCGACTGTTGCTGGCCTGTCGCATTCGCGACCTGTGTCTTGATGAAACAGGTGTAGGCGACGCCGGGTCCCTGGATCGCCGGAATGCCGGTGATGGTGACAGCGCTGCCCGAGGCGGAGGCGGCTACGTTGCCGCTCCCGCTGTGCGCAGTCGTGTCGTAGGCCCCATAGGCGCTGAGAAAGGATTGATTGCTGTCGATGACATCGGTGAGCACACCGTTATAGGCCCAGGTCTGGTCTGGCAGACGAATCTCGATTTTATGCACCACCCAGTCGCCGATGCGCAGATCATCGTCATGACCGGTGGCGGTGTCGACGACCGTCTTGGTGATCGTGGCGGTAGCGGCGACCAGTTTCGTATAAGGCGCATCGGGCTCGGCAAGCTCGTATTTTCGTCCGTTGCCGCCGGCGCTGCTGCTGAAGGTGGCTTTCCCGCTCGTCGGGATCGATCGCAGCGCGCCGATGGTGTTGACCACATCGGCGGTATAGCGGAAGGTCATCTCCTGGCCTGCCGTCAAATCGCCGCAAGCAAAGGTGAGGTCGGCGCCGCTGGCGGAAAAGGACATGCCGTTCATCCCCTGGGGACTAGCCAGTTCCTCCGGCAAGGTGTCGACAAACTTGACATCATAGGCCGTCGTCGATCCCGTGCTGGTCAGTTTGACCTCCATGGTCACTTTGGCCCCACCGGCGACAGTGGCGTTGGATGTGACAGGGGTGAGCGCGCCGCCGTTGTCCACGTAGATGACCCGGCTCACCTGGATCTTCGGTTCCACATAGTTGAGCGCCACAGTGGCGCTGGCGCTCTGCGCCTGCCCCGGTGAATTCAGGAAGGAGAGCTTGGCCAGGTTCTGTTCGCCCTTGTCGTTGACGACGACAGGGTTGTTGCGGATGCGAATCGGCACATCCACCGTAAGGGTACCCGTTGTTTCATCTAAAGTACCCAGATTCCAGACAAGCGCCCGAATGCCGCTCGCGTAGCCGGGGGTGACGCCGTTCACCGGCATGGTTGCCAGGCTCTCATTGGAGATGTTGCCCTGGGCGTCCATGGCCGCCAATTCGGCGCCGTCAGGCAGGAAGCTGTACAAGAGGACACCGGGCTGTTTGACCCGGACCGCGCTGGCGTCATAGGTGAGTCGGATGTTGATGACATCGCCGACGGTCACTGAAGCCTGGTCGTCGCGGTTCGGCGTCTTGCCGTTGACAGCGATGATTTTTTCGGAAAGAGCGGGCGCTGCCGTCGCGATGGAGGATCCGGCGCTATCGGAGGCCGGCCAGGTGGTCGCCTGGGAACCGGACACCGCTTCGCCCGGTTGTGATGTTCCGTCGATGCGTGCGCTGGCGCCGATCTGATCGTTGGCGTTCAGCGGCCTGCCGTCGTACGCCACGGTCCAGTGGCTGTCGACGGTGCTGTCCACCTGCAGGCCGACCTGGCTGCTGGCCGAGATCTCGGCGATGTTCCATAAAAGTTGGTTTTTACCGGCGCTGTCTTTCACGGCGCTGCCGGTAAAGCGGTCAACGGTGAGGTGGGCGCCCTCGGGATCGTTGACCTGATAGCCGGTCCCGCCATAGGCGTTGCTGACGAAGGTGTGGCCATCGCCAATCGCCTCTTGCAGGGCCACCTCTTTCACGGGGTAATACTGGTTGGTCCGGATATCGATGCGGTTGATCAGCCGGTCGCCATAGCCGACGCGGCTCTGCCCGTTATCGCGCAGGGTGGACTGACCGATACGGACGTCTTTGGCGGTGACGCTGAAGGACAGGTCGCCGCCATAGGATTGACCGTTGACATCGGCGCCGTAGTGCAGCGCGTTGCCGCCGATCAGGGTGTTGTCAGGGATGACAGGGCCGCTGTTTTCATGGCCGTCCTGCATCTGCTTGTTGTAGATGGCCGTATAAAAGGTGATGTTCTTCGTTTCACCCTTGTTGATGGAGAGATTGTCCCAGGTGACTTGGTTCCGGTTGTTTTCGGTGGTGATCGACGCGGGGGCGATCGAAAAGCCATCAGGGATGCCCTGCACCCGCAGTGCGCCGTCCATATCGGCGTCCAGGCGGATGTTGGCGATGTTGTCGCGGCTGTTGGCGATCATCTGGACGACAAAGGGGAACTTGTTCCAAATGTTGTTGTCGCCGCCATGCTCACCGGCGCCTTTGACCTCTTCCCGGTGGCTGGTTTGCATGATCACTTTGAAGGGAACCACCTGGAAAGACGGGGCGCCGCCCGATTTCGTCGGGTTATTGGCGTCGTAGTAGTAGTTGCGCGCATCGGCGCTGGCGTAGACGTTGATGATGGGTGTGAGCGTATCGCCGTATTGCACCGGTTTGAGAACCGGCGGAACGACGGCGTCCGGGTTTTGGGGATCGATGGGACCGGGGGCTTTCACACGGTAGTTTTCACTCACCCTGACGGTGATGTAGAACCGAAAGTCCTCACCGCTGCCGCCGGAGGCCGGGGCGAGTTCTTTCACATCTTTCCAAAAGACCCGTTGCCGGCCGTCGACAGGGTTGTCACTGGTGTCAAGCAGTTCAACCGTCGTGGGCGCTGTTTGTTGCGATGTTTGGGCGATCTCCAACCCGTCGGGAAGGATCGCCTCAATGCCCATGTTGTAGGCCCACTTGTCGGCCGACTGGTTGGACAGGCGGATCTCCAGTGTCTCTGTTTTCCCCAGCACAGCCGTCGTCGCATGGCTCACCGTAAAGGAAAGCTTATCGCTGGGGAAGGCGATGGCGCTGTCATCGGCAGCAGCTACGGCTGCGGCCGGGTGGATGAGGCCGATCCAAGAGAAAATGGCAAGCCACGATAATAGGAATAGCGCCAGTGGCGAGCGGGGTTTTCCCTTTCTTGGATGAGATGATCTGCGCCGGATAAACTGCAATTCCTTCTTCAATATGAGCGCCCCTTCCAATATGTTGGTATACTATTTCTGTATATAAAAAATTTGCGCACTGCAGTAAAGGCACACAAAAGGGTGTGCTTTTTGCAATCTCATATTTTCAGCAAATCTGCAATTGAGGTATTTCCTTTCCAACAATTGTCGTTGGCCCGCTTACCATTATAACTTTAAAAAAGTCGACTTTTTTAAAGTCCATTCTAAGGGTTATAAAAATTAATCAAACAAGAGGACAAGCGCAAAATTATCTGGTTCAATCACAAAAAAAAACCGGCTCGACTATTCAAGGTCATACCGGAGATTCGCACGCTTCTTCAGATCAAAAATGAAAAATCCATCCTGAACGGATGGATTTACGTAACGATATTGGTGGAGATGAGCGGGAGCGAACCGCTGGCCTCCTGCATGTCGTCCTTTCTCGTTTATAATCATCGCGAAGGGCTTTCCTTCAACATCCCTGCCCGCAGACAAGCCTTCCTTCTTTATCGGGCGATACGACCGTTACAGGCTTTCCACAGCGTTCACAACGCAAAGGCTCCACCTGACCGTTGACGGGATTGTACAATACCACCGGCTGTAACGCCTGTTTTCCCAACTGTAGGCTCAATTTCACATGGATGCGCGGCAGCGAGAGCATCATGACGTGATCGAGCCGCACATCCCCTTTGACTCGGTACCGGTCTTGGGCATCGATCAGGCGGCGCTCCTGATCGGCCCGTGTCGCCTCGATCTGCGCCGTCAATCGCGACTGTTTCTCCGCCGTATCGGCAGCCTCAAGCTTCTTCCGCAAGGCCGCCTCCGTCTCCATATAATAGGCGGCGATCTTGCTCAACTCACGCCTTCGAAAGGCGGCCGAGCGATCATAGATGGCCTGGGCCCGCTCTTTGGCGTCTTGCTCAGCCAGCGAGCAGGCGGCGCGATAGGCGGCCTCCGGCGACACCGACGGCGCGGGGGTATAACTGTACGCCGGTTTATCTGCCGGAAGCAGTGTGTCCCACCATTGAAAAAAATCGTCGCGCCGTTCCCCCCGAAAGCCGTCGATCACCACCGGCAACAGCACTTCCGTCTTCTCAAAAGATTGAAAGGTACAGAGAAAAAAGAAGGCGTAAAAGCGGTGCTCCGCCGTCCACACCATCTCCACCGACGGTGGACGGCAACGCTGAAACTGGATCTGATCGTGAATCTTTTTGAGCAGGTTCTGCGGGGGCTGCGCCGACGTTCCGGGCCAGTAGAACTGCGTATAATCACCGTACACCTTTGCCTGTTCCACCACAGCGTCGAGAAAGGGGCTTCCATAGGTGACAAAGAGGGCATCGGGCGTCTCGCGGGCCACCTCGGCGTCAAAGGTCAAACAGAGATGCTCCTCCTGGCAGCGCCGGGATAGGTCATCACTGAGCAAAACCTCCCAAAGCTCATACCCGCTTTCCTCTAAAACGGCGCCGGAGCGACGGAGACAATCGCGGACAAAGGGCTTGATGTCGCTGTGGGTGGTCGGTCGATTCGGATGGTTGTCACTCATCCGGCATCAACTCCCCCAACAGCCGTTCATCGACGGCCTTGACGGCAAGATAGTGGTTTTTCGCATCAAGCAGTTGGTCGCCCACTTTGACCATCTGGGTCTCCATCTCCCGCTCATCGGCCGACTGCAGCCAGGCGTTCAGCACCATATCCTCAAAACCCTGATTCTCCTTCAAGTTGCCTAGGATCATATCCAACTCGCCGACGACCAGTTGGAACATGTTGATCTTCGCGTCCAGCAGTTCCAGCATGTGGGATTCCAGCGTATCCTGGGCAGACAGGTTGTAGATGTGCACATCCCGCTCCTGGCCGATGCGGTGAATCCGGCCGATGCGCTGCTCGATCTGCATGGGATTCCAGGGCAAGTCATAATTGACGAGGCAGCGGCAAAACTGCAGGTTCCGCCCTTCGCTGCCTGTTTCCGTGGACAGGAGCACCTGGGCCTCTTCGGCGAAATGGCGCACCTGCTCTTCCTTTTCCAACCGCTTCATCCCGCCGTGCAACTGGGCCACCGTAAAGCCTGCTTCAGTCAGCCGGCGAACCAGGTAGCGATGGGTCTCGGAAAAACCGGTAAAAACAATCACCTTATCGTTGAGCCCTTTCAGCAGTTGCACCAGCGCATCCGCCTTCGCCCGGCGCGGCACCGTTTTGGCCTGCTCCTGCAACGCAGCGAAAAGTCGACGCATCTCTGGCGCGTACGCTGGCTGCTCGGCCATCTTGGCCAGCGTCGGCAAAAGGGCTTCGATGCTGCTGCCGATCTCCCGTTGCAACACTTTTAGGGTGAGCAAACTCGCTCCTCCCTGAAGCTTGTCCTGCCCACCGGTGAAGAAACCCCGGACGAAATGGGTGAGCCGCCGGTAGAAGGCCATCTCTTCGGGGCTCAGTTGCAGTCGAATCGTCTCGGCATAGCGGCGGCTCAAAATGACCCCGGTTTCCGAACGGCGGTTTCTGACCATCACCTCGCGAACAAGCGTTTTGAGTTCCTCTGTATTTTTCGGTTTTAGGGCGTCGCCGCGGGTGATGTATTTTTTCTTAAAGGCCGCCGCTGTCTCCAACTGCCCCGGCAAGAGCAGCGTGATCAGATTGAACAACTCTTCCAGATCGTTTTCCACAGGCGTCGCCGTCAGCAAGAGGATGTACTTCTTCTGCAACTGGCTCACCAGTTGATAGGCCTGGGTGCGTCGGTTTTTCAGATGGTGAGCCTCGTCGCAGATGACCAGATCAAAGGCGACGGCGCCGATCTGCTGCCGGTGGCTCTCCCGCTTCGCCGTGTCGATAGAGGCGATGATGCGCGGGAAAAAGGTCCAGGGAGCATCGTGGGCCTTAAACGCCGGATCGTCATAGGTGATAAAGTCGAGATTGAATTTGGCCTGCATCTCCTCGCGCCATTGAGAGACGAGCGATGGCGGCGCCAGGATGAGCACCCGCCTGGCCAAACCGCGGAGCATGTATTCGAGGGCGATCAATCCGGCCTCGACCGTTTTGCCCATCCCCACCTCGTCACAAAGAAGCGCCCGCCCGCGCAGGTTGGCCAGCACATGACGGACCGTGCGGATCTGGTAGTCAAAGGGCGCCATATCGCGCACCGCCGTCAGGGACAGGAGCGTGTCAAAGCCGGGATGCAGCGAAAACAGCAAGGCCTGCCGGCGCAGGTACAGATCATCGGCGCTGGCCCCGCGCCCAGTGATGATCTTTTCAACAAGCGGTTTTCCCTTCTCCTGGTCAAGCCGGATTTCCACAACATTGCCCCGTGAGCCCTGCTCAAAATTCTGGACGATCGATTGGACCGGGTCGGGCGGACTGACCCAGGTCGTTTTTTTACTTGTGGGCGCCAGGTTTGAGGCGGGCGCTGAAGGTGAGGCTGACACAGCAGCCCCCTTCGCGCTCGAAGCCGTCGCCCCTTTTTTGGTGCTTTCCCTGTTCGTCCCCCGTTTGGCGGCTGAGCGTTCTCCACCAGACCGATCCGCCCGAGGGATAGGTTGCCGGAGAGCGACGGGGAAAACGAAAAATTCCTCACTGCCTATCTGTCGCATCTCAAAGGTGGGGGAACCCATATTTTTTAGAAACTTCCCCAATTGAGGGCCTTGGAGAAGGGTGCCCTGAGGATTGACTTTGCACTTAATCCACTGTTCGCTGGGATCTTGCAAGTAAATCGTTTTCCCGGCAAAGGGCCGCAGCAGTCTGGCGACATCCCCTTGCAAAAGCAGGCCATTCGTCTGTATCGTCTCCGGCGAGACGGAAAAGGGTGCCGGCCTGTTCATCAATTGTTATACACCGCCTATTTGTGACGTGCGTCCGATAACGATCATTTTAGCATAAAAAGAAGATTCTTGCCCCGCCAGGCCGCAGGCTGCGATGAAAGGGGCTTTCTATAAAAAATGAGGCTCCTGACAGGGGATGTCATGAGCCTCCACAATGCGGCATGAGCGCGCTCTTTTATGGTCGGTGGATGTCACGAAGACGATAGCCGAAGCATTCCTTTTCCAGCCAGGGCGTCTCCCCAACCGCATCTGCCGGTGTCCATTGCTGAACAAAAGCGTACTTCCAGAGATCATCGTCAAGGACATAGAGGATTTCTTCCTTGGAGACCGCTACGAGATCGACCGTCTTTTGCCAGCATTCTTCATCGATCAAGCCGGTGATTTTCAGGTAATCGTAGACATAGGGCAACCCCCACAGCAAAACGACGCTGTCGGGTTTTTTGTTCGAAAGACCCATAAAATTCACACCCAGCCAGTCCCTCAAGGCGGATTCCAGCGTCTTTTTGGTGAATCGGAACCTGGCCTTTATGTCGCTAGCCTTCTTTTTTTGCACATAACGGGTCATAAACAAGCTGAACTGTCGCCAGATGAGGTCGGCGCCAGTGAAATCCATGCTCTTTTTCTGGCGCATGTACCGGTAAAAGCCGTAGGACATCGATTCGAGCCCATCCACGAGCGATCGGCGCAACCTTTCGCGAAGGATATCAACGGTCACATCTTCTGCCAGGCCCGCCTTGATCATCGCCAGAAACTCCGGTGTCGTCTCACATCCCGCTTGGGCAAGATCACTGGCCAAGGCTTGCCAATCAGGTTGTCGGCCTTCTCGGAGTTCATCGTATACCTGCTCTAATCGGTGAGCGCGGAGCACCGCCACAACAACCTCATCGACGCCCCCCATCAACCCTTTCGCTTCCAGGATGGACTGATGGGCATCTTCCGCGAACCGGACTGCCAGCTCGGTTTCTCCAGAAGCAACCAACGTGCTCAACACCGGCAGAATCTGATCGATGCTATGCTCTGGGTCGTCGGTTAGCCATCGCAGGGGGAGCCGCAATTCATCCCGTTCTCGGCGGTACAGGCGGTAGTAAACCAGTAACTCATCGAAATAATGAAAGTCTCGCCCTTTCTCTTCCACCACATGATCCCGATAGGCTCCGACGAGTTTTGCGATAAGGGCGATGCGCTTTTCTAGATGCAGGTTGTCCAGCGTCTCATACAGTTCTTCGCTTAGGGCTGGACTTTCGCTCATGGTGATGATCAATTCGTCGAGAGCGTCCGACAGGTCTTCATCCTGCGCCTCTTCCGCCCCATTCGCCGCTTCTTCAAAATCTCCTATCCCATCAGCGCTCTCGCCGCCAGCGGGAATTTCCTCCTCATCAACGATGAGATCATCTACTTCTTCATCCCAAAGGCCGTCCACTTCATCATCCGATTCTTCACCCCAGAAGTACGGGTCCCTTTGCCGAATGGCTGCGATCATGACATCGACCTGTCGGTCCAAGGGCAGCTGTCGATAGCGCTTGCGCCAATGATCGCCCGGCTTGTTCGATGATTTCAGAGCGGGTGTTGCGGGGCGGCTCTTTTTCGCAGAACGGACAACGACCGTATCCAGGTCTCGAATTCGTTGCTGTAAATACACCGGTTCATCGACACCGGCATCCAGGCCAGCCGCAAAGATTTCCCTCGCACGCTGAACATCGGCCTCCCGGTCATCGGGTTGGTTATCGCTGTACAGGTCTCCCCATCCCACGTATCCCCATGTCCACTGCGGGTAATCCGTAATCAACTGGCGGAATTCCGCATCGCTCTTATCGAACTCTCCTAGCGTCGCATAGGATTCGGCAACCGCTCGCCGCATGTTCTGAATGATCAAAAGGTCACTCTTCGGCAACAAGCGAACAAAATCTTGGGCATAGGCGATCCGCATGATCGCCATTACCCAACGGTTTTGAGCTTCGTTGACCAACTGGTCATCAAAGTCCTGACACCAATTGCTTATACAGTCAGGGGCGTTAACCACCTTGTCTAATGCGTCTACATCGTCAATGCCATGCTCAAGGATGAGCGGACGCAGCTTTGTCCACGCCCACCACCATGCCCGGCAACCTTCAAAGCCATCTTGTTGATCCACGAGGCGATAACCGAGATCCAACAATTTCGCCATTGACATGGTTGATGGATCGAAGTCAATCGCTTTTTTCTCTTTATTTTCCTTTTTATAAACTTCGAACATGTCATCCAGTCTGGGGAGCTCTCTTCTTTCTGCCTTCATCGAATCCTTTGACTGCGCTACGGCAGCTTCATCCTTGGCCATACAGCATTTCTTATACTTTTTGCCGCTCCCGCAATGGCACGGATCGTTTCGTCCGACTTTCGACATCCGCGTTGCCGGCTATCCCCGTTAGGGCTCAGCCGTTCCCTCCCAGCGTTATTTTCTTGTGGGCCTGCCGCAATATACCCATCAACGACCGGATCATGAAAAAGGTTTTTGTTTTTTCCTAGATTTAAACCAATCCGTAAACTTTTTCTCAAAGGGAAGTATTTCAATTGCCTTTTGATATGCCTGAAGTATTTCTGTTTCGGGTTTTCTCAACGAATGCAAGGATTTAGCCAAGTCAAACCAACACCACGCACGACGTGTATCGTCCTCCGCTAATTGAATCGCGCGATGAAGGAGTTCGACCGCCTCTTGATTCAGTTTTCGTTTCGCAAAACCATCGTTTGTGTTTTTTGCTAGTTTTAATTTAGTCGTAGCAAATTCATGAACAGCCTTGGGATCATCTTTTATTAATTCAAACGCAGTTGAAAATAGTTTATGCCTTGACTCATTCTTCCTGCACGCTTGTTTAAGATAGCTAATGTAACTCAAACCTACATACTTTTTTAATCATCAAGCATATCTAGAAAAAAAACCCTTCTCAACAGAAGGGTTTTTAAAATCTATATAAAATAATTATAGACAAAATTGGTGGAGATGAGCGGGATCGAACCGCTGGCCTCCTGCATGCGAAGCAGGCGCTCTCCCAGCTGAGCTACACCCCCACGTGACAGAAGCTATTATATCGAAAAAGGAGGCCCATTGCAAGTGTTTTTGGGCCTCCTTTTTTATCCACAAAGCCGCACCCGATGTTCCCGTTGCCCTAGGCCTTCGGCTTCTTCTGCTCCTCCGGCTTCAGCTTCTCGACGACGATGGCGCAGTCGGGGCAGACGTGCTGGCAGATGCCGCAGGCGATGCAGGCGGGATCCTGCTGCACCTCGACGGCGGGGGTGCCGTAGACGCCCAGCTTCTTCGACCAGGTGATCGTATCGGTCGGGCACTTCTCGATGCAGAGCCCGCAGCCTTTGCAGAGGCCGGGGAACACGCTGTGACGCCCTTTGCCGCTCTCGATCGTATAGACTTTCCATTCAGCCACGGAAGACATACCTCCTTTTCGGTGGAGTCAAATCGCAATGCCCTACGGATGGTTTGCGATATACCGTTCGGCTTCACCATCCACATTGCGGCGGTGCTTTGCCTACAGAACCTTAACCTACAGGTGCCCCTCCACCAGTTGCATGCCCCGCGCCAGGGCGCGGTGGTTCAACTCGCGCAGTTTCGGATCCTGCTCAAATTTGTAGCCCAGCTTGTCTTCCAGGGCTTGTTTGGCTCGTTCTTCACTGACCACATGGGTGGCGCGGACAACAGCGCCCATGATGATGATGTTAAACACCCGGGGGTGCAGTTCGTTCTTCGCCGTTTCGATGGCCGGGATGCCGATGACCTTTTTGGCCCCTTTGGGCAGGTCGTCTTCGACGCCTTCGATGAAGGTGTCATAGACAAAGACCGTATTCCCGTCGACGTACTGGGCGCAGCGGCGGACGGCGCGGTCGGAGAGGGCGATGACGATGTCGGCCTTCTCAAACTTGGGCGAGCCCACCTTCTCCTTATCGGAGATCTGGACGAAGGCGATAGAGACGCCGCCCCGCTGTTCAACACCGAAGTTGGGGATGTAGAGGGCTTCCTTCCCTTCCTCGTTGGCCGCCTCGGTGATGATCTCGGCGACCGACTGCACGCCCTGGCCGCCTTCGCCGGCGAGGGCGATTTTGACGACTTTGGCCATGGTTATCCCTCCTGCTTGGCGGCGGGTACTTTCAGTTCGCCGACTTTGAAGTATTTGGTCATTTCCTTCTCGACGAACTCCCACGTCTTGGCCGCGTTCATCCGCCAGTTGGTCGGGCAGGCGGAGAGGGCTTCGACGAAGGAGAACCCGTTGCCGTCGATCTGGTTTTGCAGCGCCTTTTTCATCATCTTCGTCAGTTGGGGGATGTTGGCCATCGTCCCCCGTGCTACGTAGGCTGAGGCCGGCGTGATGGCGGCGACCATCTCGGGGCCGAGGGTCGGGTTACCCGTGGCGTCCACGTCGCGTCCATAAGGCGACGTTTCCGTCTTCATCCCCGGCAGGGTCGTCGGCGCCATCTGGCCGCCGGTCATGCCGTACTGGGCGTTGTTGGCCAGGATGACGGTGAGTTTTTCGTTGCGGCTGGCGGCGTTGACCAGGTGCTGAGCGCCGATGGCGTAGCCGCCGCCATCGCCCATGTAGGCGATGCAGATCAGCTCCGGCCGGGCGCGCTTGATGCCGGTCATGACGGGCGTCGTGCGGCCGTGGTGGGTCTGGATGGCGTCACAGTTGAAGAAATCCCAGGACAAAAGGGAACAGCCGATGTCGCAGCCGAAGACGACGCGGTCCTGGATGCCGAGTTCGTCAATGGCTCTCCCGAGCGCTTTTAAGACATCGCCGTGTCCGCAACCGGGACAAAACTTGTGCGGTTTCGTCTCCTGCCGCCAACATACGGGCATTTTTGGTTCTAACACAGTTGCCGTTGTCATCGCGTCACCCTCCCCTAGGCCATGGCCTTGATTTTCTTGACGATTTCGTCAGATGTGATGCCCTGACCCGGCTTGTAGATGGTCTCCAGCGGCGTGGTGAGGCCGTAGAGGGATGGGAGAACCAGGCGGGCGAATTGCCCTTCCGCCGACTCGACGATGAGCAGCTTTTTCGCCTTCTGGACGACAGCGCGCAAGGGCTCCGTCGGGAAAGGGCGCAGGGTGATGGGACGGAACATGCCCGCCTTGACCCCTTCTGCGCGCAGCTCGCGGATGGCTTCGACAGCGGCGCGGGAGACGATGCCGTGGCAGAGGATGACCACTTCGGCGTCATCACACTCCACCGTCTTGTGCTCGACAATCTCGGGCGCGAATTTTTCATAGGCCCCGACAAGTTCCTTGACAACCTCGTAGAGTTCTTCTTCCGTGTTGTAGGTGTTGCGCAGGTGAGCCGGGTCGCGGTCCGCGCCGGCTTTGCCGGGCAGTCCGACAAGGGGATAGGTGTCCACCATCTGGATGCCCCGCAACTCCGGGTCATAGATGGTCAAGGACTCGCGCATCTTGGCCTGGTAGCCGTCACCGAGGACGAAGGTGGGAAAGCGGTATTTCCATGCCGTATTAAAGGACTTGATCGTGTAATCGTAGAGTTCCTGGTGATCGGCCGTCGAATAGACGATGCGCAGACCTTCGCCGTTGGCGCCGTAGCAGGTCATGGTCACTTCCTGCTGGGAATAGATGACCGTTGCCGTCGACGGGCCGCCCCGCTGCTGAATGATGAAAACGGCGGGGATGCGCATCATCTCGGCCATGGACATGGGCTCTTGCATGAGCGTGTTGCCGGGGCCCGCCGTAGCGGTGAAGGCTCGCTTGCCCGAGAGGACGCCGCCACAGGTGGTGAAGCCGGCTGAGATCTCATCCTCGGTCTGCAAAAAGGTTCGATTGTGCTTGGGCGCCAGGCGCGTCCAGTAGTGCATGATCTCGTTTTGCGGCGTAATGGGATACCCGTACATGATATCCGCGCCGGCGGCCAGCGCCGCGTAGGCGCAGACCTCGTTGCCGGTCATGAACATCCGCTTTTCCCCTTGAATCGGCTTGTCTGCCATGGGTCAGGCACACCTCCTGAAACGTGTATGTTGGTCGTTGAACGAATGCCTTTGGGGGAACGATTCACCGCCTGTGAAGTCGCCGTTACCAGAAAGAGCGGGGCATGAAGCGCTGCAAAAAACGCACCGGCTGGCCCAGCACATCCTCCGGCGCGAGTTTACCGCGAAAGCGTTCGTCAGCGGCGGTGGCCATCACCGGTAGATCCAGTTCCCGGGCGGCCGCGTCAACCAGCCGCGCTCCTTCCCGGATGATCGCCAGATCGGTCTCCTCGGCCAGATGGGTGTTGTTGAGCAGGCCGTGGACAGGCCCCAGGCCGCGCACATGGTCGACGATCTCCTCGACAGAGGCGGTCATCGGCCGGGAGGCGTTGATGACGGCGATGATGCGCAGGTCTTTGTCTTCATGGGCGCCGTGGAGCAGGTTGAGCGTCTTGGATCCCTCGACACCGTAGCCGATGTCCAGCACCAGGTCGCCTTCGCGGCGCAAGGACCAGAGCATGTCCCCCCGGATCAGGGTTCCTGCCTCGCCAAGTCCCATGGTGGCGCGCGTTTCCCAGGCGACCACCTGCAGCCCTTTCTCCTCCAGTTCTTTCTTGATCGGACGGAGGGTGTAGAAAGGCTCGACGATATCCAGGTCGACGATCGTCACCGGTCGACGGCCCTGGGCCAGCAGTTCCAGGGCGCGGTTGACGGCGTTTTCACTCTTCCCGCTGGCATACTCGCCCACATAGGCCTCGACGACTCGTTGGCGTTCCGTGCCGGAAATGGTCACCACCTCCGCTAGCCTGTATTTTCCCCGCGCGTTGACAAATCATGCCCGATCGTTTGGATATTTTCCCCTCTCACCTATTGTTGCGGGAGGGCAAAACAAAAGGGGGAACGCCCCCTTAATGAAAAACATCAACATTAGTTCAATGGCTACGTCACCCAATTGTAGTTAAGGATTGGATTCCAGTCAACGATAGATTATCAGTTTGATCTAAAAGTTGCAAGCATACGTCTTGAATTCAGAAATTCATGGCAATCGGGTCAGAACGGAAGACCTGTGGACGGATTAAAACAGCCCTTCTATGGCTGGGAAGCGACAGAAGGGCGGAACTTCCTTTAGAACTTCAACAAGTTAAGGCCAATCTCTTCACTGAATGCCCGATCAGCCTGACCCTCCATGCCATCGATGATGATCTCGCCGGTGCAACTGATCGTGGCGGCAGAGAGGTGGCCGCCGAAGGCGGCGTTGGTGGCGTCGGTCAAGGTGATGTGCAGGTGCAGGTAGGCTTCGCCGTTCAACTCACTGATGTTTCCGGTCAGGCTGGCGATCTCCATGTCGCCAGTCACCTCCCGGGAATGATATTGTTTTGTCGCCGACTCAAATAACCCGATCGTTGCCCGCCCCACGGCGCCGATCCCCGAGACAGCGCCCAGCCGGATGCCTTCTTTTTTGACCAGTTCCTTCAGCGATGTGACGATCTCATCCCCCCGGTCGAGCCGAACAAGCCATTTTGAACCTAATCGTCTGTAGTGCATGGTCATCCTCCCCTTGTGCTACAGTTTTTCTCCAATCAACCGCCCTAGTCATTTTTCTCGGCATTTTACGAAAGTCCTTTTTTGCACGAAATATGGCGCGCTCTAAGGCGACAGGTTCCCAGGGCGCACGATAAAAAAACGCCCCTCGCCGATCCCGTCTGCCTCGACTGGGATCGCCCAAGGGGCGTTTTTCTGTAATCAGGTTCTTCCCATGGGGCTTTTTCCGCTTAGGCGCCTTTTATCATGACGCTCCGCTTGAGGGCGGAAGCGACTGTGCGCCTGAACCGGCCTATCCTGCTGCTCGCCAGCGGATTTCGCGGGCAATGCTTAGTAGGATGCCAGCCGTTTGTACATCTCGTACCGTTCCTTGGCGTCCTGCTCCATCTTGCCGAAGAGCAGTTGGGCCTGTTCGGGGTACGAACGGACGAGGGCGTTGAAGCGGACTTCGCTCATGATGAAGTCGCGGAAGGACTCGGAAGGCTCCTTCGATTCGAGGAGGAAGGGGTTTTTGCCTTCTTCCTTGAGATCGGGGTTGAACCGGTAGAGATGCCAGTAGCCGGACTTGACGGCGCGGGCCATCTCGACTTGGCTGTTGGCCATGCCGGCTTTGAGGCCATGGTTGATGCAGGAGGCGTAGGCGATGATCAGGGATGGTCCTTTGTAGGCCTCCGCTTCTTTGATCGCCTTGATGGTCTGGTTCATGTCAGCGCCCATGGCGATCTGGGCCACATAGACATAGCCGTAGGACATGGCCATCATGCCGAGGTCTTTCTTCTTCATCCGCTTGCCGGCGGCGGCGAACTTGGCGATGGCGGCAAGCGGCGTCGCTTTCGACGATTGGCCGCCCGTGTTCGAGTAGACCTCCGTATCCAAAACAAGGACGTTCACGTCTTCGCCGGAGGCGAGCACATGGTCGAGACCGCCGAAGCCGATGTCATAGGCCCAGCCGTCGCCGCCGAAGATCCACTGGGACTTCTTGATCAGGTAGTCCTTGCGGTCGGCGATTTCGGCGAGCACGGGGTTCGCCTGGCCTTCGATCAGGGGCAGGATTTTGGCCGTCGCCTGCTTGGAGGCTTCGGCGTCGTCCATACCGACGAGCCATTCGTTGAAGGCGGCCTTGAGGGCGGCGTCGATGTCCAAGGTGAGGGCTTCACGGATCAGATCGGCCAGCTTGGCGCGGATCTTGCTGACGCCCAGGTGCATGCCGTAGCCGAACTCGGCGTTGTCTTCAAAGAGTGAGTTGGCCCAGGCCGGCCCTTTGCCTTCCTTGTTGGTGCAGTAGGGCACAGAGGGCGCGCTGGCGCCCCAGATGGAGGTGCAGCCGGTGGCGTTGGCGACAAGCATGCGATCGCCGAACAGTTGGGTGATCAGCTTGACATAGGGTGTTTCGCCACAGCCGGCGCAGGCGCCGCTGAATTCGAGGAGGGGCTGGGCGTACTGGCTGCCCTTGATCGAGTCGAGCTTGAAGAGGTTGTCTTTGATGGTGAGGGTCGTGGCGAAGTCCCAATTGGGTTGCTGCAGGGCCACCTGGCTGTCCTGTTCCTTCATGGCAAGGGCCTTCTGCTTTGCCGGGCAAGTGTTGACGCAGACGCCGCAGCCCTGGCAGTCGAGGGGCGTGACCTGCAAGCGGTAGGTCAGGCCTTCGAACTGCTTGCCGCCGACGGCCTTGATGGTTTCAAAGGCGGCCGGCGCCTTGGCTTGTTCTTCCGCATCGAGCAGGAAGGGACGAATGGCGGCATGGGGACAGACGAAGGAGCACTGGTTGCACTGGATGCAGTTTTCCTTGATCCATTCGGGGACGAAGGCGGCGACGCCGCGCTTTTCATAGCGGGAGGTTTCGACGGGGAAGGTGCCATCGGGCGCATCGGCAAAGGCGCTGACAGGCAGTTTATCGCCCTGGAGGGCGTTCATGGGCACGAGGACCTTTTCAATGAAGGCCGGCACATCTTTGGCGGCGGCGGCTTCATCAGCAGCCTCGGCCCAGGCGGCGGGCACATCGATCGGGACGAGCGCTTCGATGCCCTGGTCGACGGCGGCGGCGTTCATGGCCACGATGGCGTCGCCTTTTTTGCCGTAAGCCTTCTTGATGCCGGCTTTCAGGTACTCGACGGCTTCTTCGATGGGGATCACGTTGGCCAGTTTGAAGAAGGCCGACTGCATGACCATGTTGGTCCGGTTGCCGAGGCCCAGCTTCTTGGCGATGTGAACGGCGTCGATGGTGTAGAAGCGGATCTTCTTCTCGGCGATGGTCCGCTTGAGGCGACCGGGGAGTTTTTCCTCCAACTCTTCCGGCGACCAAACGGTGTTCAGCAGGAAGGCGCCGCCTTCTTTGAGGCCCGCCAGCAGGTCGTAGTTGTAGACATAGGATTGGTTCGAACAGGAGATGAAGTCGGCCTTGTGGATCAGGTAGGGCGACTTGATCGGCTTGTGTCCGAAGCGCAGGTGGGAGACGGTCACACCGCCCGATTTTTTGGAGTCATAGGCGAAGTAGGCCTGGGCGTACATGTCGGTGTGGTCGCCGATGATCTCGACGGCTTGCTTGTTGGCGCCGACGGTGCCGTCAGAGCCGAGACCCCAGAACTTGCACTGGATGGTGCCTTCGGGCGCGGCGTCGATGAATTGACCCGCCGGCAGCGACAGGAAGGTGACATCGTCGACGATGCCGACGGTGAAGCCGTTTTTCGGCTCTTCGGCCTTGAGGTTGTCAAAGACGGCTTTGATATCGGAGGGCAGCACCTCTTTGGAGCCGAGGCCGTAGCGACCGCCGACGATGACGGGCTGGCAGTCCGCTTCGTAGAAGAGGGTGCGCACATCTTCGTAAAGGGGTTCGCCGAGGGAGCCGGGCTCCTTGCAGCGGTCAAGGACAGCGATCTTCTTGACCGTCTGGGGCAGCACATCGAAGAAGTACTTGGCCGAGAAGGGCTTGTAGAGGCGAACCTTGATCAGGCCGACCTTTTCACCCCGGGCGAGGAGGTAGTCGATGGTCTCTTCGATGGTCTCACAGGCCGAGCCCATGGCGACGATGACGCGCTCGGCGTCAGGGGCGCCGTAGTAATTGAAGGGCAGGTACTCGCGGCCGGTGAGCTTGCTGATTTCCTTCATATATTCGGCCACGATGTCGGCAACGCCCTCGTAGTAGGGGTTGCAGGCTTCCTTGGCCTGGAAGAAGATGTCCGGGTTCTGGGCGGTGCCGCGGACACTCGGGTGCTCCGGATTGAGACCGCGCTTGCGGAAGGCCCGGATGGCTTCGTAGTCGACCAGCTTGGCAAAGTCGGCGTAATCGATGACTTCGATCTTCTGCATCTCGTGGGAGGTGCGGAAGCCGTCGAAGAAATGCAGGAAGGGCACGCGCGACTTGATGGACGCCAAGTGGGCGATGCCGCCGAGATCCATGACCTCCTGGACGCCGCCGGAAGCCAGCATGGCCCAGCCGGTCTGCCGGCAGGACATGACGTCAGAGTGGTCGCCGAAGATGCTCAGGGCATGGCCGGCAATGGCGCGAGCCGACACGTGCATGACGCCGGGCAGCAGTTCGCCGGCGATCTTGTACATGTTGGGGATCATCAAGAGCAAACCCTGGGAAGCGGTGTATGTAGTGGTCAGCGACCCCGCCGTCAGCGCGCCGTGGACGGCGCCGGCGGCGCCACCTTCGGATTGCAGTTCGGCAACAGTCACCGTCTGACCGAAGATGTTCTTTTTGCCTTGGGCGCTCCACTCGTCGACATACTCCGCCATGGTGGACGAGGGTGTGATGGGGTAGATGGCTGCGCATTCCGTGAACGCATAGGAGACATAGGCGGCAGCCTTGTTCCCGTCCATCGTTTGCATGACCTTAGACAAGCGTAACGATCCCCTTTCAGCTGGAATATTCAAATTTATCGAATATTGGAGCAATTCTAAATCGCCCGCAATTCGACCTAGGAGGGATATTTATTCGACACCCGACTTTTTCCTCCTTCTTTTTTGCGCAAAAAAAGAGAGGTTTGTTCAAATAAAATCCGGATCTATCCGATGCCTGCCGGGATTCCCATAAAAAATTATAGCGAAAGGGGGTCAATATAGCAAGTAATCACAAGATCATGAAATATTTCAACATTAGCAAGAGCGCCATGCCCGGGATGCCCAGAAACCCGGCGATCAGGGCGCTGACCGGGTTGAGGGGCAGCGTCAGGCCGAAGGAGGCGCCCAACAGGTTCGTTCCCCCCAGCATCAGCACGCCCAGCAACGAATTGAAGGCCAACGTAAACAGCCAGCGCATGGGCCGCCAGAAGAAGTGGCCGGCCACCATGAGCAGCAGTACCCCGGCGCCGATCAGAACCATCTGCTCTGTCGTGACGTTCACCGGTCACACCCTCCCCCTTTCTCCAGATTGCCTGAGAAGACCTGCGCTCGCAGGGTCTCCCCATTACCCAATGTACGCTTGTCCTGCCATTTCAGAACCAGGAGGAGAAAAAAGGGAAAACAAAAACCGGCCGCCGGCGTTCATTTCGCCGCAGAGCCGGTTCTCTTCGTTCAATTCTGTCTCGTTTTATCGATACCGCGTTCCTGGAAAAACCGCTCCCTGATCCGTTGCCGTTACAACTCACGCCGGCCTTCCATCGCCCGCAACAACGTGACCTGATCGGCGTACTCCAGATCGCCGCCCACCGGCAAGCCGTGGGCGATGCGCGTCACCTTGACGCCCATGGGTTTGATCAGTCGCGCCAAGTAGGACGCCGTCGCCTCCCCTTCAACGGTGGGGTTGGTGGCGACGATCACCTCTTTTAACTCCGGATCGGCCAGCCGCGCCATCAGTTGGCTGATCCGCAGCTGCTCCGGCCCGATGCCCTCGATGGGCGACAGGGCGCCATGGAGGACATGGTAGTGACCGCGATACTCCCGAGTCTTTTCGACGGCCACCACATCGCGCGGCTCTTCGACAACACAGATGACGCTGCGATCCCGGTTCGCATCACCGCAGATGCGGCAAGGATCCTGATCGGTCAAGTTCGTGCAGACGGAACAGTAGAGCGTCTTGTCATGGGCCTCGACGATGGCCTTCGCCAGGGCAACGGCTTCGCTCCGCGGAACATGGAGCAGGTGAAAGGCCAGCCGTTGCGCTGTTTTCGGTCCGACGCCGGGCAGTTTGGACAGTTCTTCGATCAGCCGTCCGACCGGTTCCGCGTAGTAGAGCATCGGTTAGAACATTCCGGGAATCTTCAGACCGCCTGTGACCTTGGCCATTTCCTGGCTGACCATCTCTTGCGCCTTCCGCAGCGCCTCGTTGACGACGGTCAGGATCAGGTCTTGGAGCATCTCAACGTCGTCGGGATCGACGGCTTCCGGCGCGATGGCGATGGACAGGATCTCGTTTTTCCCATTGGCGACCACCTTGATCGCCCCGCCGCCTCCGGTGGCCTCGACGGTGCGTTCCGCCAATTCCTCCTGGAGTTTGGCCATATCCTGTTGCATCTTTTGCACTTGTTTCATCATCTTTTGCATGTCGCCCATTTTTCCGAACATCGGCAATCCCCCTCCCAGCGTTTGGCGTCAGTAGTTTACCACAATTGAACAGCATTATAAAGCGCCAGCGCGCAAAAAATAACACTGCCGCGCAACCGGTTCCGGTCTCGCGGCAGTGTTACCGACTGGGTGCTAAAATAAATACCCCTCCCCTTCTTATCTTGGCGCCGGTTGCATCAAAGCGAACAACAGCCCCGTGATGGCAACGGCCAGGAGGACAAGGTCCATGTTGATCCACGAGGTCATTTCGTTTCCCCTCCCTTCCTAGAGTTCTCGCCTTCGGGCGGCTCATCTCCTGCGGAATGTTACTACAGGGTATGCGCAACGTTAAGTTTCTGTTAAGCATTTTAAGATTATGTGAAGTATAGTGGATTCATACCCCCCTGTCAATGTTTTCCCGACAGGATTTTTTTGCTGGATCTTGCGTATTTTCGCCCGTTTTCGCACACATTGAGATGGACTTGGGAACGACATTCGTCGAGATGCCACGACGAAAGACGATGGAGGGATGTTTCATGAGTGGTCGTGAAGACGGCAAGATCGCAACGGATGCAAAAAAGTTACAAATGGAGTTCAAAGAAGGCCTCAACCCCGACGATTTTGAGGAGACGGCCGACGTGGCCCAAGGCCCCATCGTGTCCGGCTCTCCCGATATGGCTGCCCGTCGAGGCGCGACAAGAACGACAGAGATGATCGTCGGTGAAACGGGGGAAGAAAGAACCCCTTCCTGACGGGGCATGCTACATCCGGGGGGTGGTGTGATGCAGCGACGCCTGTTGGCTCGCCTGGTTCCCATGGGGCTCCGGGGGTATCTCATGTACAACCTGGCCCGCCTGGGAATCCGCTGGACCATTCGCAACCGCCGTTGGTTGCAGTTCCGGTAGCTCCACTCCGTCCGGGTTCACGGAAAAAGGCCGGGGGCGATCATCGCCTCCCGGCCTTTTTCTCTGCGCAGCCGTCTCCGTTTGTTTTTCGGCCGCCACATTACGCAGAAGCTTGGCATCGAGTCCTTAATCCATACCGTCCAAGGTGTCGTCATCGACGATCTCCACAGACAGGTTGGGGTCTTGAAAGACCTTTTCCCGGATAAAGTTCGGGTCGGCCCAAGGCGGCGACGCTTCCCTGGCCCCGGTTGCTTTTGGGGAGGCTTCGGCCGGGACGCCCGCCTGTCGCCGCTGCGGTTCCGCTTTCGGCGTCCACTGGCTTTCGTGGCATAGTTGGATCAGCACCGGCCGATCCAACGCCTTGGAAAACTCCTCCTTGAGGGCGTTGATCACATCGCTTAACTTCGGATCATTCGGCTGATTATAGAGGGTGTTGTTGTGGACGAGGACGACCCGGTTCTGCTCGGCGCCGGCCAGGCGCGTCTGCCCCCGCAAGATCGAGCGCTTCAACGGGGAGATCTGCTCCATCGCCGCCGCAAGCACATCGGGCCAGCAGGCGTTCACCTGGTCAACATCGAGGGGAGCTTCGCTCATGCGCGCCGGCCTGTCCTCATCGGGCCCAACCGCGGCGGTGGACAACGGCGCAGGGACGGCGCGCCGGGGCGACTCGGCAAAGGGATTGGCGGCTTTTTCCGCGGCAGCGCCACCGTGGCTCTCCAGCATCTGCTGCATGTCCCGCAGCTTCGCTTCCAGGCTCTCGACCCGTCGCCGGAGGGCGCGCATCTCCATATCAGAGGAACCGCCGGCCGCCGTTCCAGTCACCGGTGGCGCGGCGGGAGCGGAAACAGGCGCATACCCGGCGGCTGGCGCCGTCGAAGCGCTGGCGACACCTCGACCAGCCGCGCCCATTGCCGCACCAGCCGTCGCGCTGCCGGCGGCGCCGCCAGAACCGGCGGCAATCGCCCCCCATTCGCGGCGGGCGATGCGGACAAAGGCAACCTCCAGGAGGATGCGGGGATGGGTCGTCCACTTCATGTCGTTTTCCGCCTGGCTCAGCAAGGCGATGCAGGCTTGCAACTCTCCGGCGCCGTAGACCTGGCCCGTCTCCTTCACCCGCTCAGCGATGTCGTCAGGCATGTCCGCCAGATCGGCGGCGCCCGGCACCGTCCGCAGGATCAGGCGATCCCGGTAGTGCTCGATCAGATCGCGCGTCAGTGGTCGCACCTCTTTGCCCTGGTTGATCAGATCGTTCAACTGCATCAGCACAGCAGAGAGCCGCTCTTCCGCCAGGCCCTGGGTCATCTCGTAGAGCGTCTCATCGGCGACAGCGCCCAGGATAGCCGTCACATCGGCGCTTTGGATCGCTTTTCCGGCGTAGGAGACACACTGGTCGAGGATGCCCAGGGCGTCCCGCATCCCGCCCTCGGCCTTGCGGGCGATAAACTGCAGCGTTTCCCGGGAGGCCGTGAGCTCATGATGGCGGCAAATCCGCTCCAGTCGGTCGACGATCTCGTTGATGCCGAGGCGGCGGAAATCAAAGCGCTGGCAACGGGAGAGGATGGTGGCCGGGATCTTGTGCACCTCCGTGGTGGCGAGCACGAAGATCACATTGACCGGCGGCTCCTCCAGCGTCTTTAAGAGGGCGTTGAAGGCTTCCGTCGTGAGCATGTGCACTTCGTCGATGATATAGACCTTGTATGTCCCCTCCTGGGGCGCGTACTTGACCTGCTCGCGCAGTTCCCGGATCTCGTCGACGCCCCGGTTGGACGCCGCGTCGATCTCGAGCACATCATGGGAGGCGCCGCTGTTGATGGCGCGACAATTGGGACAGTCGTTGCAAGGCTTCACCGGTCCGTCGCCGCAGCAGTTCAACGCTTTCGCGAGGATCTTGGCGGTCGTCGTCTTCCCCGTGCCCCGAGGGCCGCAAAAGAGATAGGCATGGGCGATCCGCTGATAGGCGATGGCGTTTTGCAAGGTCCGGCTCACATGCTCCTGGCCGACCAGTTCCTGAAAGCTCTGGGGTCGCCACTCCCGGTATAACGCCAGATAGGCCATGACATCCTCCCACATCTCGCCGGACCGCCGAAGGCGGACCGTTGGCATTGCGCTTGAATACAGAAAAAAGATGGCTTACACCATCTTTTCTTACCGATAAAACCAAATAATATAATTTATGGCCGTGCACCCGACTTCGAACGCTGACTTCCGGGCGTTACCCCTGTAGTTAACTCAGACCAGGCTCCCCTGCGGCACCCGAAAGGGCCTACTTACCGTTGCTTCCTCCCGGACCTGGCGGGGTTCATAGGTTTTCGTTGCGCAGGACCCAATCTTCAACGTCACTTGCAGAAGCCGGACCCCACAAGTCAGGACCTCAAATCGGGCATCCACCCCGCTATAGCGGATTGCGGGTGACAAGGCACCGCTAACGCCCCGTGTAGCACGGCCAATCTTAACGCAGCTACGGCAACTGCAATCGGCCAGGAACCGATTGCTCGATGGTGGCTGGCGGAGAGAGAGGGATTCGAACCCTCGAGACAGGTTTTGCCCGCCTACACGATTTCCAATCGTGCGCCTTCGACCAACTCGGCCATCTCTCCATCAGTCTACATAAAAATAGTATATCGATGAGATGGACAAAAGTAAAGCGGAATCGAATGGGAACCCATCCAACACTCGCTCCGCTCCGGAGTTCCATCCTCGTCGCTGTTCGCGGCAAAGACCGGAAGTGTCCTTCACTTCACGAGCCCTACTATAATACCGCAATGAACAATCGCTGTCAATATTGAAGAAATTCCCTGGCCGGCGCCGCCGATCGACCGGTCAGGAACCGGCGCCCCGGTACCGGAGCAACCCCCGCCCCCAGAGCCAATACCCGGCGGCGAAGACGATCCCGCCGATGACCGGCGTCAACCCTGCATAGTGGGCCAACTCAAAGCGATGCAGAAACAGCGCGCCCGGATAAAAGCCGACGAAGGCGAAGGGCAACAGCCAGGTCAAGAGCCAGCGCACGACGCCTTTATAGATGGTAACGGGATACCGGCCATACCCGGTCAGGTTGTACACGAGCGGCGAAACGCCCGAACGTCCTTCCGCCCAGAAGCCGGTCGCCGCCAGCGCCGTAAAAACGCCGCCATAGATCAGGACCGAGCCGGCAAGCAGGCAGACAAAGGCGACAGGCTCCCACCAAAGCAGTTCGATGCCGAGGCTGTGGCGGGCATACGCCAGCAGCCCCAATCCAAGGGCGGCGCCGGAGAGCGGTTCCAACTCGATCTTCTCCAGGTAGATCTGCAGCAGCGGGTTGACGGGGCGTGTCATCACTCCGTCCAATTTCCCCTCAATGATGTACTGATCCCGGATGTACCAGGACCCGGTAAAGAGACAATTGAACAGGGCGAAGGCCACCATGAAGTAGCCGACAATGCCGATGACCTCTTCCCGATTCCAGCCGTCGAGATCGGGAACCTGGCTGAAGACGATCAGGATGAAGGCCAGGCTGACCCCCTGGTAGAGCAGGTCGGCAAAGGACTCCACGAGAAAATCGGCGCGATAGGCCAATTTCGTCTTGACATACTGCCCCAGATAAGCGGCGATCACCGGACCGTATCGCATACGAGATCTTCCTCCCCCTCGTTTTCTGCCGGTTGCACCCTTGTCGCTTCTCCTCGGGCGCCGGATACCCAGTCCAGCTGAACCCCAATGGCCATCGCCCCTTACCCGCCCTGCACCACCATCCGCCGGCGCGCATAGACGAAGAGCGCCCGCGCCAAGGCCATCAGGAGAACGGCCCAGAACACCTGCTGGATCAGGGCATCCCGGAGCGCCTCACCGCGCAGCGCCCCCGTATAGATCATCGTCGGCACATAGGCGATGGACTGGAAGGGCAGCAGGCGCAGCCACTGTTGGGCAACGGCGGGAAACAAGCTGATCGGGGCCACCAACCCGGACAGGAGATCGATGGCGATGTGTTTCGCCCGAATGATTCCCGTCGTGTTCAAGGTGAAGAATGCCGTCAGCCCGGTCAGCAGATTGATGGCGTTGTTGATGACAAAACTGAGGGCGATGCTGACGAGGAAGAAACCGAGGCTCTCCACCGAGTCGGGAAGGCGCACCGGAAACAGCAGAAAGGCGAAGACGGCCCCCGGCAGCGTGAAAAAGCCGAATCGAAAGAGCGCCTCCCCCAAGGCGGAGGAGAGCCGGTAGGTCAGATAGTCATAGGGCCGCGCCAGTTCGACGGCCACCTTGCCCGTCCGGACGTCATCGGCGATCTCGCGGTCCACATTGTTGAAGTAAAAGGTGCGGCTGATCCAGGCGACGGCCACATAGGTGATCATCTGGCCCAGGTCAAGGCCGCCCAGGGTCGACTTATGGCGGTACACGGCCTCCCAGAGGAAGTAATAGGCGCCGATGTTGACGGCATAGGTGAAAACACCGGTAAAGTACACCACCCGGTAGGCGAGCATCTTCATAAACTGGATGCGCATGACTTCCCATTGCAGCGCCAGCCAGGCCGTCATAGGACCACCGCTCCACGGTAGATCGCCTTTACGATCTCCTCGATCGGCGTCGCCTGGACGGCCAGATCGACGACAGGAAACCGGGCGATCAACACACCCATGATCGTCGCCGGCGACACCTCCTGGATGGAAAAGGCCGCGAGGGCGCGGCGCGGTTCCGGCGTCTCCCAGGCCACCGGCAGTCCCGCAAAGGCCTCCTGCAATTCCTCCATCGTCACGGGCTGATCAAAGTCGACCTTCAACGTCCGACCGCCGCCATACTCCTGCTGCAAGCGGGTCAGGGACCCGTCATAGAGGATGCGACCCCGATCGATCATGACCACCCGGGAACAGAGGGCCTCAATGTCTGACAGGTCATGGGTCGTCAGCAACACCGTCGTGCCCAGTTCACCGTTGATTTCCATTAAAAACTGGCGGATGCGCTCCTTGGCCAGCACATCCAGGCCGATCGTCGGCTCGTCCAAAAAGAGCAGATCGGGATGGTGCAGCAGCGCCGCCGTCAACTCGCAGCGCATGCGCTGACCGAGAGAGAGCTTGCGCACGGGGATGTGCAGGAAGTTTTCCATCTCTAAAAGTTCCACAAACCGATCGAGCCGGCGCCGGTAATCGGCTTCGGGGATCTGATAGACCCGGCTCAAGAGGCGAAAGGATTCACTGACCGCCAGATCCCACCACAACTGGCTGCGCTGGCCGAAGACGACGCCGATGCGGCGGCAGAAGTCGATCCGTTCGCGATGGGGCACAAAGCCGTTGACGATCAGCCGGCCCGAAGTGGGCACAAGGATGCCCGACAGCATCTTGATCGTCGTGGACTTGCCCGCCCCGTTGGCGCCGATGTAGCCGACCATCTCGCCCCGTTGCACCTGCAGGTCGATGTGATCGACGGCGGCCACCCGTTTATACTCGCGCTGCCAGAGGTCGCGAAAGGCGCCCGCCACCCCTTCCCGGCGCTGAAAGACCTGAAACTCCTTCGTCAACCCAACTGCATCGATCATGTTCATCTGGTCCAGCCCTCCCCCTTGGCGGGCGCCGATAGACGGCATCCCTCTGATATGGTATCCGCCAAGCCGCCTCGGGACAAGTGCCCAGACCAAAGGAGACAATATTCCGCCATTTTGCGGCTATATAATCGAGCGGCAATGGTTGCCCCTTCTGGGCGAGACCTTGGACGCTGTGAATGCCGGTGAAACAAACAAAGCAGTGAGCCAACGGGGCTCACTGCTTTGTCATCTATACGGCCTTATCGGCTGTGCGAGAGACCACCGTGATCAGTTCGTCAAAATGGCGAAGCACAATCTCCACCAACCGGGGATCAAACTGGGCGCCGGCGTGTTTTCGCAGTTCCTCGCGAATCACATCGGGCGGCAATCCCTTGCGGTAGGGACGGCTGCTGGCCATGGCGTCGATAGCGTCCGCGATGGCGATCACCCGGCTGGCGATGGGGATGTTCTCCCCGGCCAACCCCACAGGATAGCCTCGGCCATCATAGTGTTCATGATGGTGATAGACGATATCGGCCACATTTCGAAACAAGCCGATCGGCCGCAGCAGTTCCGCGCCCAGGGCGGAATGACTTTTCATCTCGTTGAATTCGGCGGCGCTCAAGGGACCCGGTTTTTGCAGGATGCTTTCACGGATGCCGATCTTGCCCACATCATGGAGCAGCCCGGCGATGCCGACGGTCTCAATCTCACTATCGGAAAGACCAGCCAGGCGCGCAATCGTCCGCGATAGAAGCATCACCTGCTCCGAATGCCCCCCTGTGTAGGCGTCCCGCATGTCGATCGCCCGCGACAGCGTGCGGATCATCTGCCAAAAGGCGCTGTTGAGCGATGCGTAGGCATGGGCGCTCTTCAGCGCGATGGCAATGGCCTGAGCCAACTCCATCAGGCGATCCACCGTGCCGTCGGCGTAAAAGCCCGCTTCTCTGTTGCTGACGATGATCGTGCCCAACGCCTTGTCACCGGCCATGACCGGAACATAGACGATGGAATGATAGCCCAGGGCGAGAAACTCCTCCTCCTGAGGACAGAGATCCTCCCGGCTCAAGTCGGCGCAAATCCTGGGCTGGCCCTCATCGGCCACCGCCGGCAGGCGGGTCTGATCGAGGGGCACCGAATCGGTCACAATCCCTGTGCTCCGCCCTTCCCACATATAAAACTCAGCGGTCTTCGTTCCCTCATCCCATACGGCGATGAAGAGCGCATCGGCCGTCACACGCGCCTGAATATGGCTGATCAGGGTCTTGATGACTTCATCGCGCCGGGCATTTTGGGCCATGACGCTGCGAAAGATCCGGTCCATCGCCTCCAGCGTCTCCACTTTTTCCGCCAGGCTGATGGTCGCCTTGCGGATCTCGGCCTGCAGTGACGCCCGGTGATCGGCCACCGCCGCCGCCATCTGGTTAAAGGCAGCCGCCAGCGCCGCCGTTTCTCCCGTCCCCACTTCGGGAACGCAGACCGCCCGGTCGCCGTCGGCCACACGGCGCGCCGCCTCGGTCAACCGCACCAGCGGAAGGGTCAGCCGCCGGCTGACCCAGGCCGCGAAGGCGCCGGCGCCGAGAGAGGCCAGGCAGGCAACGGCCACCGTGTAGTCAAAGCGGTACTTCTGCTGTTTCCGCAGTTCTGTCATCCGCACCGCGATTTCCACCATACCCAGCTTTTTATCCATTGCCAGCACAGGAACCTGCACCGTCAGCACATCGGCCACATAGTGCGCTTTTTCCCGCTGGGTCATGACCCGTCCGTTGGCGTCAATGACACGCACATACTGGATATTGGGCTGATTCAATAAGGCCCAGGACAGGGAATTGATCCGATCCACGTCGCCTCCCTGCACGTCCGAACCGACAGCGCTCGCCAACAGATTGGCGCCGGCCAGCGCCTCATTGCGCAGCGCCGCTTCCAACAGCGCTCCTTCTGTCCTGATAAAGTATCCGGCCATCACCAAAATCCCGGCGAGACTCAGCGCCGTCAAGGCGAGCCAGAAACGAAAGGCCGTCCCTCGAATCCCTAACACGGTCATCGCACCTCTCCGAACCATCATGCCTGCCCTATTCTGTCCAAGGCTAATGCCGTTTTCGATTTCCTTCTTTACAATAATTATGAACATTCTGTAGACACTTTGGCAAGACAAAGATTAAACAAAGACCGTCGAAAAAAATAAAATCAGGGAGTCGCCTCCCTGATTTCTCGTTACTTATGTCATTTCTTACCTTGCCTAAGACTTGCCAAATGGCCAAAGAGGATTAGTGCATTGGAAAACTAGTCTTTCAGAACGAAATAGAAAGGAATGTGGAGGAACAGGAAGAAAAAGGCCAGCATGTGGGCAACGTTCCAAGTGGGGGTGTACAGTTCCATAAATAGGGCACCTCCTTTTGTTCCACATTTTTCCTGAATTCCAGCCAACGGTTTCCCTGTCGCCCAGAACTCGGCTATATATAGTTTAACGTATTCGACGCTATTTGGGTTATTCCTTTTTTGAAAAAAAATTAAACAAACATGGCGCTTTATCGAGGTGAAGCGCCTTTTTGTCTTTGAAGGGTTTTCCTCTTTCAAAAAAGAAGGTACACCGAAAGGCAGTCCTTCTGGAAAGGATGAACCATCGATGACCCGCATCCTGCTCGTCGAAGACGAAATCAAACTCCGGCAAAACACCGCCCAGTTTCTGATCGCCGAAGGGTTCGCCGTCAGCGAAGCCGGCGCTGGACTGGCAGCGCTGCAGTGCTTCCGCGCGGAAAAACCCGACCTGATCCTCCTTGATATCCTGCTCCCCGAACTGAACGGTGTCCAACTCTGCCAGATCATCCGCCAGGAGAGCGCCGTGCCCATCTTGATGGTGACCGCCCTCGGCGGCGAAGAGGATGTGTTGGCCGGCCTGGAAAAAGGCGCCGACGACTACATCGTCAAGCCCTTTCGTATGCGGGAACTGGTCGCGCGGATCCGGGCCGTCTTGCGGCGGCAATCGCTGGTCCAAGCGCCCCAGTCGGTCCTCCACCTCGGCGAACTGACCCTGGACATTGACGGCGTCCGCCTCCTGAAACAGGGCCGGGAGGTGTCCTTGACGGCGACGGAGTTTCGCCTGCTCTCGATGATGGCGAAGCAGCCAGGCCGCGCCTTTACGCGCCTGCAACTCCTGGAAGGCGCCATCGGCGAGGCCTTTGAAAACTACGAGCGCACTGTAGACACCCATATATTCAACCTGCGCAAAAAAATCGAAGACCGCTCCGGCAAACCGCGCTATATCCAAACGGTGTTCGGCGTCGGCTACCGCTTCGGAGAGCAGCGATGAGGCTGCGCAAACGCTTTTTCATCTACTTTCTGGCGCTGATCCTGTTGACGGCAGGCCTCAACCTGGCGATCACCATCGCCGGGAGCAAGGCTGCCGTCGAGCGCTTCACCGACCAGTTCCGCGATGCCTTTGCCGGTGCCGCGAGCAAGACGATCACCGCCCACTACCGTGACAAGGGAACCCTGCAGGGACTGACGGAAGAGGCGATCACCCCCCGGGAACTGGTCGTCGACTTTCCGCGCCAGTTTGACCGCGACCCAGACCACGGCCCGCCGCCCTTCGTCACCGTTCCCGGCGGCGGAACCTGGAGCGTCATCGTCGAAGACAGCGACGGTCAGATCGTCCTTGGCCCGCAAGGCAGCGCCCACGCGCCTGAACCGGGCGTCGACGCCGATTACCCCCTTGCGGTTGACGGCCGTTATATCGGTCACTTGCAGCTTTTGCCCAAAGAAAACAGCCTCCTGGACACAGCCCGTTCTTTCCTCATCGTGCCGCTCGTGATCCGGCAGGTCGGAACGGTGATCATCGCCTCCATCCTCGCCCTGATCATCGCCTTTTTCATCTCGAACCAGTTGATTCAGCCGATCGGGGTGCTCGCCGAAGCCGCCCGAACCATCGCCCGGGGCAATCTGGGTCACCGGGTCAACCTGACCGGCCGCGATGAACTGGGCGAACTGGCCGCCGACTTCAACACCATGGCGGCCCGCCTGGAGGAGGACCAACGGCTGCGCCGGCAGTTGCAGGCCGACGTGGTTCATGAACTGCGCACCCCCCTCGCCGTCTGCCAAAGCCTCTACGATTCCCTGGAAAGCGGATTTGTCACCTGGGACAAAGAGGCGCTGACGACACTCCAGGAAGAAACGGGACGGATGAACCGTCTCGTCCACGATCTCCATGAGTTGAGCAAAGCCGAAACGCGTCAGTTGTCCTTTTGCCGAGAATGGCTCTACGTGACCGACCTGCTCGAACGCTTGGAGGAGTCTTTCAGCGCCGCTGCCCGGCAAAAAGAGGTCGCCTTCTGCGTCAACGGGAAAAGCGAAACGGCCGGAACCCTCCTCTACGTGGATCCCGACCGCACGGTTCAGATCTTTATCAACCTGTTGCACAACGCCCTCCGGCACACCTGTCCCGGCGGTTTTATCGCCGTCGACGCCCAGACCCGGCCGGGCGGCGTCGCCATCGCCGTCCGTGACAGCGGCTGCGGCATCGCCCCGGAACATCTGCCCCACATCTTCGACCGTTTTTACCGCATCGACGGGAGCCGCACCCGGCAGACCGGCGGCTGCGGCCTCGGCCTGGCCATCGCCCGGGAATACGCCCTCTTGCAAGGCGGTTCCATCACCGCCGAAAGCAACCCCGGTCAGGGGTCCGTTTTCACGGTCTGGCTGCCGACAGAGGAAGAGCCCCTTCCCCCGCAGGGCCGGTGAAACGGATTCGGAGTTCGACCACCTCGGCGCGGCTCCCCACCCGCAGGGGCGGTCCCCAGGGCAGGTTTCCCGCCGTCACCATCACCGCTGAGGATCGAGGAGGTCTTTCCGATGACTGTCCATACGAGCCGCACCCAGGAACCAGGCCGCGTTGTCATCGACCATGATCGGTGCGTACGCTGCGGCCGCTGTGTCAACCTCTGCAGCGGCCTGGTCTTATCCATGGTGGACACCGGCGGCCCAGTGCAGATCGACCAACAGCGGCTGTTCGGCTGCATCGGTTGCGGTCAGTGCATGGCCGCCTGCCCCCAGGGCTGTATCCAGGTTGAGGGACGTGAGATCTCTCCCGCCGACCTGCTCCCCCTGCCCCCCCAGGAAGCGCGAACCGCCTACGAACCGTTGCATGCGCTCCTGCTGGCGCGTCGGAGTGTGCGCCGCTTTCAAGCCAGGGCCGTAGAACGGGAGATCGTCGACCAGATCATCGACGCCTCCTCCACAGCGCCCATGGGCATCCCGCCGTCAGACGTGCGGCTCTTTGTGCTGGACAGCCGGGAGAAGGTTCGGCAACTGTCCGACGACATCGCAGAGGTGGCGAAAAAGAGCGCCTGGTTGTTCTCGCCGCTGGCGAACGAGGTGGCGCGCCCCTTCATCAGCAAGGAAGACTATGAACTGCGCAAGGGCTTCATCCACCCCATGCTGCAGTTTCTCGTCGAGGCCCACGGTCAGGGAGAGAACTGGATCCTCTACGACGCCCCGCTGGCGATGCTCTTCTACGGCTCTCCCTATTCCGATCCGGCCGATCCCTACATCGCCGCCACCTACGCCATGCTGGCCGGCGAATCGCTGGGTCTGGGGACCTGCATGATCGGCGCCGCCGCTCCCTTTATCCGCTATAGCGATGAACTGCAGCGAAAATACGGCATCGAGATGAAGACCGCCGCTGCCCTGTTCGTCCTGTTCGGCTATCCGGAGGCAACCTACCGGCGAGCGCTGCGACGAACCTTCGCCAAAGTAACCTTTTATGGCGGAAATAACGCCGCAGATTGAAAAGGGGGTTCCTGGCTGCAACGCCGGGAGCCCCTTTTTCTATGTATTATGGCGCCTCCTGTGACTTGGGAGGGAACGAACAGACTTGGCTCTTGCGGAACAGGTGATTCTATTGAATAATGGATACAAATTATAGTCAAATTGGCTATAGGAGGTTGGCTCCTCCTCCATAGTAGGGCTTGCCAGTGAAACTGCGATGAGAGGAATCGTCCGAGGTGAATCGAATGCCGAACGACAACCGCCCCCCGGAGACAGTTGCATAATGGAAGCAAGAGAGCGATTCGACGACGAAAGGATGTACCTGCCATATGACTTGGGCAAAATCCTTAAAAATCCGGGCCTTAGCTCTTGCTTCTGTGGTGCTGATCTGCGGGATCGCCCTGGCAATGGGCCTGATGTACTCGCAAGCAAAGGAGATTATTACCGCAAACCTTAAACAGAACGCCTTACAGTCGGTGTCGGTTCACGCCGACCGGTTGGCCCAATGGCTACAGGTCCGAATGGCAGAGGTAGAGGTGATCGCCAATACGGAAATCGTCCGAACGATGGACCGTGAAAAGGTAATGCCCTACTTAAAACGAGAGATGGAGCGATTTAAAGGGACTTATAATAGTTTTGGGATTTCCGATAGGACAGGAAAACTTGCCCTAAACAACGGGGCGATCATCGATATCTCTTCGGAGAGCAGCTTCCCGGCGATCATGTCGAACGGCGTCAGTGTGATCAGCGATCCCTTCCCAGACAAACAAAATGAACGGGACTTGATCATTTCGATGGAAACCGCCGTTCGATCCGGTGACGGGACCGTGGTCGGACTCGCTAGCGGAGCCAGTCTGGTGAGCACGGTCTTTCAGCAAAACGCCGACTTTCATATCGGGCAAACGGATAAGGTCTATATCCTAAAGAAAGACGGGACGGTTCTCTATCACCCGGACTACAAGCCCTTATCGACGAACGCACTGAAAGAAGGGGATGCGGCCTATCAATCTGCATTAAAAGAGATGCTGGGCGGCGCCGTCAACACCCTGTCGGTAGGCGATAAGATCCTCTTTGGCGCGCCGGTGCAGGGGAAAGATTGGGTGATGGTGCTGGAGGTCCCGGTCCATGAATACCTGGATGCGCTCAATACGTTGATGGTTCGGATGATCGTCCTATCCATCGGGGTCATTGTGGCGCTGATCGGCATGGCCCTGTATTTGCTGCAAAGCATTTTCCGTCGCATTGACATTCTTGCGCAAACGGCGGAGGTGACCGCGAAAGGGGATCTCCGTTCTCGCCTTTCCGAAGGGGAAGACGAGATCGGAATGGTCAATCGTTGTTTCAATCAGATGGTGGGGGAACTGCGAAAGATCGTCACAGAATTGGCCCGCAGCGCAACATCGGTGAGTGAGAACGCCCTTGCGTACCGTGAATTGACAGATGATGCCGTACAGACGGGGCATGTCGTATCGGCCACGATCCATCAATTGTCGCAAGGCAGCCAAGCGACGGCCCAGGAGGTCGAGCGGATCACCCTGTCCATCGACGCATTGAATCAAGTCGTGGGCAAAATGACATCGCTCGGAACCACCATTGATGGGGTCGTCGAGAATACGCGGGCAAAAGCGGAACAGGGTTCCCTGTCCATCACGGAAACAGTCGCGCAGATGGATACGATTCAGGAACAGGTTCAAAAAACCGGCTTGGTCGTGGACGATCTGACAGCACAATCAGAGGAGATCGCCATGATCAGCACCACGATCGGCAGTATTGCATCGCAGACCAACCTGTTGGCCTTAAATGCGGCCATCGAAGCGGCGCGGGCCGGCGAGGCGGGTCAAGGGTTTTCCGTCGTCGCCGAAGAGGTGCGCAAACTGGCGGAACAATCGGCCACCGCCGCCAAGGAGATTGACGTCGAGATCCATGCCATCCAGGAGCGGATCGCGATGGCTGTCGCCTCCATGCGGGAAAACGGGGAACGCATGATCGGGGGGAAAGAAGCGATTCGAAAAATCTCGTCTCATTTTACCGAGATCGAGCAGGGCGTTCGGCATATCGCCCATGCGAGTAAAGACCTCGGCAACGTCGCCAAAGAGATCGACGAAGGCAGCAAGCAGATCGGCAATGCCGTCGCCAATTGTTCAGCCGTCAGCGAAGAAGTCGCCGCAGGATCGGAACATGCCGTATCCCAGATGGAAAGCCAGGAAAAAAGCCTGCAGGCCCTGCGCTCGGCGGCAACGCACTTGAAAGAAATGGCCCAGAACTTAGAAACCCATATCGCCCACTTTACCCTGAGCGAGCAGGCGTAGGCGAGTAAAACGGGATTCCCGGTTTCGCCTCCGGGAATCCCGTTTTCCCCCTCGTTGTCAACCGCAAGCCCCTGAGGAGGTTCGAATGGACAAGGATCAACAAGGCCGCCAGGAAGAGCTCCAGTACCTTGAACAGACGGAGCGACTCCTCCAAACCCTTTTGAACCGCGAACTGGACCAACTGGATCAGCGCAAAGAGGCCCTCATTGAGGCGAGACGAGACATGTGGGAGAACACCGTTCACGCCTCCCAGGACTTTGCCCAACTGACCGAGATGAACCAGTACCTCGCCGGCGTCAACCAGCAGACGGCGGGCTATGTGAACACGTTGAGACAGGTGGAAAAATACAGGCGCATGATCGGCGCCCCCTACTTCGGCCGCTTCGACTTCGTTGAGGATGGCTATGACGAGGTCGAGAAGATTTATGTGGGCCTCCATACGTTGACCGATCCGGCGAGCCACCATATCTTTGTCTATGATTGGCGAGCGCCTGTCTCCAGCATCTTTTACCGGCATGAACCGGGACGAGCCGCCTATGAGGCCCCCAGCGGCATCGTCGAAGGCGACGTCCTCCGCAAGCGGCAGTACAAGATCAACGAGGGGAACCTGGTCTACTTTTTCGATTGCAACGTCGTCATCACCGACCAGATCCTCCAGGAGATCCTCAGCCAAAACGCCTCGCCGAAGATGCGCACCATCGTTGAAACGATTCAAAAGGAGCAGGACCGGATCATCCGCGACCGGGACACGGACCTGCTCATCGTCCAGGGCGTCGCCGGCAGCGGCAAGACCTCCATCGCCCTGCACCGCATCGCCTTCCTGCTCTATGAAGGCCACCAATCCCGTTTGCAGTGGAACAATGTCCTCATCCTCTCGCCCAACGCCATCTTCAGCCAGTACATCTCCCACGTTCTCCCGGAACTCGGCGAAGAAAATGTGGCCCAGACCACCTTTGACGCCATCGCCACCGCCGCCCTGGCCGAACCGTTTATCGTGGAAAGCCGAGCCGAGCAACTGGAAACGCTCCTGCAATCGGGTGGCAATCCTTCACGGCAGCGCGCCATCGCCTTTAAGGGCTCTCGCGCCTTTCTCACCCTGCTCGATCGGTTGATCGACCACTGGGCCCACCGCGAAATCGCCTTCGAAGATGTCTACTATGACAGCGTCACCGTGGAGACAGGGCAGCAGTTGAAAAATCGATTTCTGAACAACAAAATCGGCCTCCCCATGGCGGTCCAACTCCGCCGGTTGGAAGAGACGATCCTGAAAAAAATCCCGCCCTTGCAAAAGCGACGACGGCAGCGGATCGAAAAGATCGTTGCCCAGAGCGAAGGGCGCGACTTTGAAATCAAGGCCTTCAGCCGCCTCTTGTCAATGAAGGAGACGAAAGCCTTGCGCCGCCGCCTCCACCGGTTTACGCGGGTCGACTATCGCCACCTCTACGAACGGCTCTTCACGGATCCACCCCTCTTCGCCCGCCTCGCCCGTGGGCTTTCTCTCCCGGAAGGCATCGCGGAGGCGATGGCGTCGGCGTCGGCAAGCGCCTCAAAAAGCGCTGGGAACGCGACGGGAAGCTCCGGCATGCTTGGCGGGCTCTTCGCCGAGACCGGGGAGCGGCTCCGTCAAGGCCGGGTGGCTTATGAAGACGCCGCTCCCCTGCTCTACCTTAAGTTTCGGCTTGAAGGCTGTTCCCTCTACTCGGACATCAAGCAGGTGGTCATTGACGAGGCGCAGGATTACACCCCGCTACAGTACGCTATCTTTGCCCTGCTCTTCAAGGAGGCGCGCTACACCGTGCTGGGCGACATCTGCCAGAGCGTGGAAAGGGAGGGCGACCTGCGGCTCTACGACGATGTCGTCCAGATCCTCCAGAAGCCCAAAACCCTCCGGCTCGATCTGAATAAGGGATACCGTTCCTCCCAGGAGATCAGCGCCTTTGCCCGGCGCCTGCTCGCTAAGGAACAGGGCGGCCTGTCCTTCGAACGTCACGACGAGGCGCCCCGGATTGAGCGCGCCGAAACGGAGGCGGCCATGGTTGACGCTGTGGCCCGCCACGCCGCCGCTTCGCTGGAAGCCGGCTTTGGCACGGTGGCCGTCATCTGCAAAAGCCAGCGCGAGGCCGAAAGGCTCCACAGCCGGCTAAAAGGGAAGCACCCCGTCCAATTGATCCAGCCCCATGAAGGCTGGGTCGAAAAAGGCGTCTCCGTCGTCTCCGCTTATCTGGCAAAAGGCCTCGAGTTCGACGCCGTCATCGTCTACGGCGCAGACAAGGGCCGTTACGCCAGCGACCTGGACCGGCGATTGCTCTACATCGCCTGCACCCGGGCGCTCCATCGCCTGACCCTCTGCTATTGCGGGGAGATCAGCCCCTTTCTCACCGCGTCAGCCTCGCCATCGGAGCGGCGGCTGCCGATGTGAGTATGGGCGAGGCTCCCGAGATTGTGATTCTTATGAATTATCTGAGGTGAATCGATTGACGAATCCACAGCCGCCCTCACAGAGACAATTAAGCTGGATCCAGATGCTCGAAAAGCAGGCCGGCCTCTTGCTCGCCGAACTGGATTTGGCAGAATGGACGATCAAAAAGCGTCCGGACACGTTCGAACAGGCCAAGGGGATCAGAACAGCGTTAGATGGGCTGTGCGCCTTCTTGCAGGAACTCATTCTGGCGCGGGACAACGACCTGACCGGCATGACGCGCAATGACTCTGTGGGAAAGAATATCGAACTGTTGCGCGAGTTTTACAACATTCCGCCCGATTTCTTCCCCATCGCCCTGGGCAAGGCCGCTTCACCGGGAACACTTCACTAAGTAACGTTTGATCAAAGGGAAAAGGCGCCTGGGGGGATCAACCCCCAGGCGCCTTTTCCCTTTACCGTGTGATCCCCTTTTCCCTTTTCGACGCGATCACCCGATCTCCAGCCGCACCCGGCTGCCTTCCATATCGCCCTGGTCGACGACCAACCGGCGGCTGAGCCGTTGCTGAAGTTCCTGGACATGGCTGATCACGCCGATCGACCGGTTGCCCAGTTGCAGTCGCTCCAACGTACCCATCACCACATCGATGGCATCGGCGTCGAGGGAGCCAAATCCTTCATCGAGGAAAAAAAACTCTAAGGGGTACATCCCCTTTAACTGGATCTGCGCCGACAGGGCGAGCGCCAGGGCCAGCGAGGCCTGGAAGGTTTCACCGCCCGACAGGGAGGTGACGGGGCGCTTGACCCCGCCATTGGCGTCGTCGCGGATGACAAAGCCGCCATCAGACACATGCTCCAGGGCGTACCGGTTGCGCGTCATCCGCTTCAGTTGCTCTGACGCTTGCTGGGCCACAAACTCGACCTGCTCTTGGGCCAAAAAGTCGACAAAGACATTGCCGGCGAAGAGCGATTTCAGTTGACCCAGCAGGCCCTCCTGCCGGCGCAGTTCTTCCCCTTGCCGGTGCAGCGCCTGCCAGCGCTGCTGCTTGCCTTGCAGTTCCTTCAGCGCCTGATCGGCGGCGCCCCGCTCGCGGGTGGCGCGATCGCTCTGTTCCGTCGCCTCGGCCAGAGTCCTCTCCTTCTCTGCCAGCGCCTCCGGCGACACCTGCCGTCCCGCCAACTGCGACTCGATCTGGGCGAATTCAGCCGACAGCCCTTTCTCCCGGTCCTGATAGTCGGCGACCCAGCGTTTCTTTTCCGCCATCTCACCGGGTTCAAGCCGGGCGTCGCGAACCTCTTCGACAGAAACGAACTCTTCCTTCCGCAGCGCCGCTTCCCGTTCACGCCGGCATTCGTCGAGGGCTTGGCGGGCCGCTTCCCAGGCGCTCTCCCGACGGGTTCGCTCATCCTGGGCCTGCTGGCAGCGCGCCTGCACCTGTTGCCATGTCTCGCGGGCCTTCCGGGCATCGCTGCGCAGTTGGTCCAACTGGGCCGTATTTTTCTCGATCAGCAGCAACGCCGGCGTTCCCTGCGTGATCGCCTGCAACCGGTCTGCCCGTATGCGCGCCTGCCCTTCGATGGCCTCCAGTTGGGCCGTCAGCCGGATCACGTCCCCTTGGGCGGCCTGGTTCTGTTGCTGCGCCTTCGCCAAGTCCTCTTCACAGCAAAGGATCTCCGCCTGGCAAGCCTGGATTTGGCGGCGCAGTTCATCACAGCGCCGGTCCTTCCGGCGCAAGCCCTCTTCGAGCGCCTTTACCTGTTCGGCCCCGTCCGTCAAGGGCGTCACCGCAGCCAGTCCCAGCGGTTCGAGGGCCTGGCGGAAGGCGGCCTGCGCCTCGTCCCAGCGCGCCTGGGCCTCATCGAGGGCGGCTTTTGCCTGCATGGACTCCCCTTCGGCCACTTGCGCCAGTTGGATGCTGGCGTCATGCTCGGCCTGGGCCTGGGTGACCTGATCGCCCAGTTGGCGCAGTTCCAGACGAATCTGCTCGAGTTCGTCTCTCCATCTTTGCCAGGCGGCCTTTTGTTTCGCCCATTCCCGTTCCGCGCCTCCGAGCCACTGCTCGAACCGTAGAACAGGATTCTCCCTTTCGGTAGGAACTTCTTTTTCAACAGGCGCATCTCCAATAGGTGCATCTGCAATAGGCACACCTTCAATCGATGCAGCTTTTTCGATCGGGATTTGTTTTTCGAGCGCCGATCGCCCCGTCTGTTCCGTCGGCCTATGGAGTTCGGTGGGGAGATGGAGTGGGAAGAGGGCGGGCCATCCCAGCGCTTCTGCGCCCGTCCACTTTCGACGGCTCTCCTGACCTACCTCCCCGATGGCGGCGGCGAGACGGTTCAGTTCTTGCTCCAGCATCTCCTGGCGCGTCTGCAGGTTGCTCTTCTCCAGTCGCGCCTGTTCCAGTTCGCCCGTCCCTTGGCGTAGCGCCCTTTCGAGTTTCTCCATGGCCTGTTCGAAGGAGACTTTTTCCTCCTCGGCCGAGTGCCCGGCCGAGGGCTTGGCCCCACGGGCATTGACGCAGGGGTGTTCCAGGGAACCGCAGACCGGGCAGGGGTCACCCGGGTGCAGGTCGCTCGCCAGCAATGCGGCCATGGCGGCTCTGTCCTGCAGGAGCCGTTCCTGGTAGGCATCCTTTTGTTTTTGCCGTTCCCCTTCCAGGCGGGCGCAGTCTGCTTCCAGTCGCTGCAGCCGTCCCTGGCAGTCCGCCATCGCCTCCCCGATCCGCCCGGCGGCGCACCGATGGTCGGCGCGCTGTTTCTCCATGTCCGCCAACCGCGCCAACAGGCCGCGTTGCTCCATCAGCCCCACTTCCAGCCGGCTGAGTTCCTCCTCGGAAAAGGGAACCTGGGCGACCTGTTCTTTTTCCCGAGCCTCGCAGGCCTGCCGCCGGCGCGTCAGATCCTGCGCCCGCTCCCCTTTTTGCTCCTGCTGCCGACGCGCCCTTTCAAGCGACTGTTGCCGCTCCAGGAACTGCCCGTTGGCCCGATCGAAGACAGTGGCCTCGCGAAGAAACTCGGCGCCCTTATGCATCCCTTCAGCCACCTGCGCCCGGTAGGCCGAATCGACAAGGTTGCCGGCAAGTTCCCTTTCCGACGCCGCCAGTGCGGTTTTGAGGCGATCCCGTTCTGTTGACCGCTCGTCAATCAACCCTTCTGCCGTGGTCGCGACGTCCCGGCTTTTCTTCAGGTCGGCGGCGATCCGTCGCCATTCCCCCCGGTATGTATCGATCTCAACCTCCAGCTTTTGCGCCTCTTCCAGTTGCGCGCCCCGCTGCATCAACAGCGGTTCCTGTTCGTCTCTCGCCGCTTCCGCCTGCTGGGCCTGCCGCTCACACAGGATGAGTTGCTGGCGCAACGACTGCGCCTCCACCTCGGCCGCTTGTTTCTGCAGGGCCGCCGCCTGCTCAGCCGCTGCCGCCGTCGCTTCCCGTTGCACCAGGGGAAAGACCCGCTCCGCCTGCTCGGCCCGCTCCAACGCCCGTAGCGCCTCCTGGCATTGGCTGGCCTTTTGCGTGTGGGCGTTGATTTCCGCTTCCTTGCCCCCCCGCTGCTTCTGCAGCTTGTCCACCTCTTGCGCTTCCTCAAAGCCGGCTCTGGCCGTCTTCAACATGGCCCTTGCCTTCTCCTCGCCCGCTTTTGCCGCCGCTGCCGCCCCTTCGGCGCGCCGGACCGCTTCGTCCGAGGCGTCGCCGAGGCCGGCCAGTTCCCTTTCCACATTGCTCTTGTCCCGGGCGACGCTGCTGAGACGCAGGGCCACGCGCTCGTTCAATTCCTTGCCGTACTTCTCCAAGTTGAAGAGCCGCTGCAGCATGTCCCGCCGTTCTTTTCCGGTCAGGCTCAAAAACTCGGCGAACTTCCCTTGCGGGAGCACGACGGCGCGGGTGAAGTCCCGGCAGGTCATGCCGAGCAGCTTTTCGATCGTCCGCGTCATATCGCGGCTCCGGTCCTCCAGCACCGTCTCGGCGCCCGTGGGATCGATCCGCACCAGCCGGCTCACCTTGTTGTTGACAGAGATGTCATCGTTGCGGACATACCTGCGCTCGACGCGATACCGTGTTCGCTCGCCGCCGGCGCCGAGTTCGAAGAGGAAGGACACCTCCAGGCTCTTTTCACCGTGGTTGAGGATCCCCTGGGTGCCGTTCTTGGCGCGCACTACCTCGCCGTAAAGGGCCAGGGTGATCGCATCAAGGATGGTCGACTTGCCGCTGCCGGTTTTTCCGAAAATGCCAAAGACGCCGGCATCGATGAGTTGTTCAAAGTGGATCTCCTGTTTTTTCCGAAAGCTGTGCAACCCGGCGATGGTCAACTGGATCGGCCTCATTGCGCCGCCTCCCCTCGTTTCCCCTGCGTTGCGGGCGCTTCCTCGCCGTCAAGGTCGCCGGGGTTCTTCCCGTTGTCCCGTTCGTCCTGGAGCAGTTCCAGAAACAGCTCCAGCAGCGCCGGATCGGGCGCCTCGGCGCCGGTCTGGCGCTGGTAGAAACGGATGAAGCGCTGTTCGACGGACAGGTTTTCCATGGATTCGCCGGCTGAGACGTCTGCCCTTGTTCGGCCCACCTTGGGCACGATGTTCACAATACCACGGTGAAGGCCCTTGATCAGGCCGATCTCGTCCAGGGTAAGCGGTTGGGCGAGATGGAGTTCCAGGTCGATCCAGGCGTTGGCGTCGTCGCCCGCCGCGACACGCCGCTGCAGTTCCTCCATCCCTCCGGTCACGACCCACCGGACGAGGGGTTTGCCCGACGCAAGGAGGATCTCTCGCACCTGCGCCGGTTCACGGGGCAACAGATCGACAAGGGTCACCGACTTGGCTTGTCCCGCTTCGGAAAAACTGTAGGCCAGCGGTGATCCGGCATAGCGGATCGGGGCCGCGCCGCCCGCCGCGTCCTGGGGCCGGTGCAGGTGGCCCAGGGCGACGTACTGCGCCTTCTCGGGAAAGACCGCCGGATCGACGGCATAGGCGGCGCCCACCTGGATCGGATTTTCCGAATCGGAGACAGCGCCGCCGCGCACATAGAGATGGGACATGACCAGATTTACCGTATCGTCGCGAAAATGGCCGGACAAATCCCGAAAGATCAACGCCAGCCGTTCGTTGTAGCCCTTTTGAATCTCCCGATCGTCCGTGCTCTGGGCGAGCAGTTCCTTCAGGCGACCCTCTGAGGGGTAAGGCAGCGCAGCGATCACGGCGTGGTGGTCGCAACCGGGCAGAGCCATCTCCACCCAAGAGGCGCCGGCGTCGACGCGGCGCACCCGATCGGCCCGCGCCGGCAGGTATGGCTGGAGCACATCCTTGGGCAGGCCCAGCAGCGTGATGCCGTGGCGATCGGCCAGCGGCGCCGCGGCGCAGAGGCGCTCCGGATTGTCATGGTTGCCGGCGATGATCACCACCCCCCGCCGGCCCTGGTTTGCCAGCCGGCTGACGGCGTCATAAAAAAGCTCCTCCGCCGCCGCGCTCGGGTTGGCATGCTGGTACACATCGCCGGCAAGCAGCACCAGGTCGACCTGCTCCCGATCACAGATGGCGCAGATTTCATCGATAAAGGCTTCCTGTTCCGCCTGCCGGTCCCGGCCCTCCAGGGTCTTGCCGAGATGCCAGTCTGACGTGTGAAGGATCCGCACGATCCCACCCCTTCTCGCTTCCCCATACTATCGTCATCCTCTGTTGCCGACTAAAAAAACGATGCGATCTTCAGCCAACAACCAGAGGTTCTTGCGTTCTTTTGATTATTTCGGCGCGAACCGGCTGCTCCCTTTCTTTTTTCAGCATACCTGCTGTGAAAGACGGATGATCTTCCGTTTTCGGGGAAATCTATTCCCGAACATTGCAGAAAAGGAATGTTGCTGATGGTGACCGATGCGATGCTGCTTGAGGCGCGGCTTACCTTTAACCAGCTCTCGTTGCAGCACTATCTGGAGTCTGAATTGTTTTCCACCGGTTGGTGGTTTATCGTCGGTCTGCTCACGGTATTCTACGTTACCTGGTGGAAACTCCTGGATAAGAGCCGCTTTCTCGAAATTCTGCTGTTCGGTTCCTTCATGGCCGTGTCCAACGCTTTTATGGACAATATCGGCACCAGCTCCAGTCACTGGATGTACTTTACCCGTCTTGTCCCCCTGAGTCCGGGGCCATTCCCGATCGACTATACGGTTGTCCCGATCCTTTTTATGTTGGCCTATCAGTATACAAACACGTGGAAAACTTTTTTGCTCGGATCGGCGATCGCGGGATTCCTATTGAATGCCATCATCTTTCCCATCATGGTAAGTATTAATATAAAACACCATTACAATTTCTCCCTAGTCTATTACTTCTTCCTGGGTATTGGCGCTAGCCTGTTGTGCCGCTACCTCATCTTGGCAATCATTAAGCGGCAGTTCCAGGCGGAGGGCATTCAAGACCCCTCACCGCTGCTCCATCCGTCCCTAGTGCCTGCCAGAAGACCGATAGAGGCGGACGAGGAGTAACCCCTGCTGGCCACCGCCGGCGTTTGGGAATGAGCAGCGCCGAGAAAAGCGATCAAGTTCCCTTGGTAAAGGACAGAAGGCTTAGGCTTTAATGAGCCCGTTCTGTCCTTTTTTTACTTTCCCCTTCCTGTCCAGAAACGTTGACAGGGATTTTCACGAGGCGTAGAATCAATTTATCAAGATAATTTGATATTTTAATGGTTCCGGCTTTACCGACAGGGAATCAAGTGGAGGACATCCGATGGAGAACGATATTCGCCAATACACCAAAGCGGCCGAACTGCTCAAAGCCCTGGCCCACCCTGTCCGCCTCTGCATCCTGCAAGGGTTGATGCAAAAGGGCGACTGCAACGTATCCCATATGCAACACTGCTTGGAATTGCCCCAGTCGACCATCTCCATGCACCTGCAGAAGTTGCGCGTCGCCGGTGTTGTCGAAGGCGAGCGCCAGGGACTCGAAGTGCGCTACCGCATCGCCAACGACCAGGTTCGAAGCTTGTTGTCCTGTATTTTTGTTTCTGAAATCTGATTGCGCGAGTGGGAACCAGTAGAAGATGTAGAGGAGAGATCGCTATGAGCAAGAAAGTTGTCATTGTCGGCGGCGTCGCCGGCGGCGCATCGACGGCAGCGCGGCTGCGCCGGCTGGACGAACAAGCGGAGATCATCCTCTTTGAACGGGATGGCTACATATCCTTCGCCAACTGCGGCTTGCCTTATTACGTCGGCGAGACCATCGTCGACCGTTCCAACCTGATCCTGCAAACGCCGGAGATGATGCAACAGCGCTTCAACATCGACGCCCGCTTGCACAGTGACGTGATCGCCATCGACGCAACACAGAAAAGAGTGACGGTCAAGAGCGCCGATCGGGGCGTCTACGAAGAAACCTACGATGCGCTCGTCCTCTCACCGGGGGCAAAGCCCTTCGTGCCGCCTATCCCCGGTGTTCAGAGCGAGCGCATCTTTACCGTGCGCAACATCCCCGACACAGACCGGATCAAGGCGGTCGTCGACGAGCGACAGGTAGACGCGGCCATCGTCATCGGCGGCGGTTTTATCGGCGTCGAGATGGCCGAGAACCTGGTCGAACGGGGCATCGCCGTCACTCTGGTCGAAGCGGCGCCCCATATCCTGCCGCCCTTTGACGACGACATGGTGACCCTGGCTGAGAAGGAACTGGCCGATCAGGGCGTGCGCGTCATCGTCGGCGACGGGGTAACGGGGTTTGCTGAAATCCCTGAGCGCGGCGAGATCGCGGTGACCCTGCAAAGCGGCGCCCGCCTGACCGGCGGCATGGTCATCCTCGCCATCGGCGTCAAACCCGATGTGGACTTTCTCAAAGATTCGGGCCTGCAGCTGGGCCCCCGCGGCCACATCATCGTCAATGACCGCATGGAGACCAACCTGGACAGCGTCTACGCCGTCGGCGACGCGATTCAGGTCGTCGACTTCGTCAATGGCAGCGACACGGCGATCCCCCTGGCCGGCCCGGCGAACAAACAGGGCCGCATCGCCGCCGACAACATCTGCGGCATCGACAGCCGCTTCCGGGGCTCCCAGGGCACATCGATCATCAAGATCTTCGGCCTGACCGGGGCGGTCACCGGCAACAATGAGCGCACCCTCCGCCGCCTCGGCAGGGCCTACCGCGTCGTCCACATCCATCCCAACTCCCACGCCTCCTACTACCCCGGCGCGACGCCGATCACGCTGAAGGTGATCTTCGATGAAACGGGAAAGGTGCTGGGCGCCCAGGCCTTCGGCTACGATGGCGTCGACAAGCGCATCGACGTGATCGCCACGGTCATCCGCATGGGCGGAACCATCGACGACCTCAAGGAACTGGAACTCTCCTATGCGCCCCCCTACTCGTCGGCGAAAGACCCTGTCAACATGGCCGGTTTTCTCGCCGAAAACGTCCTGGCCGGGCGGGCGGAGCTCGTGGTCAGCGGCGACATCGACCAGATGGACCGGGAAAGGACCGTCTTGCTCGACGTGCGCACCGATCTGGAGTTCGAGAACGGCAGCCTCCCCGGCGCGATCCACATCCCCCTTGACGAGTTGCGGCAGCGCCTGGGCGAACTGGATCAGAGCAAGGAATACTGGGTCTACTGCAAAGTCGGCTTCCGGGGGTACCTGGCCGAGCGGATTTTGGTTCAGCGCGGGTTTCGGGCGAAAAACCTCTCCGGCGGGTATGCCTCTTACGAGATCGCCCGCTACAAGGTCGGCGAGGCGGGAAGGGCCGCCGGCGCGCAGCGGCAGTCGCTGCAAGGCGGTTGCTGCGGATCTGGTGACACCGGTCGTGGCAGCCGTAACGACGGCAACGACAGTGATACCGGAGGAGACAGTTGCTGCGCGGCGACGGTAGCGGCATCGGCCAGGGGCATTGCCTTCACGGATCACGATCGCAAACTGGATGCCTGCGGCCTCTGCTGCCCCGGACCGCTCCTACAGGTGAAAAAGAGCGTCGACGAGATGGCGGCGGGACAACGCCTCTATGTGGAAGCCTCCGACCCCGGCTTTTACAAAGACATCGAAGCCTGGTGCCGGCGCACCGGCAACGGGCTGCTCAACCTCGCTAAAGATGGCGGACGCATCAAAGCCTTGATCCAAAAGGGGGACGCCTCGGCGGAAGTCAGCGCGACTGCCCCCGTGAGTGGCGCGATGGCGCCCCTGAAAGACAACAAGACGATCGTCGTCTTCAGCGGCGATCTGGACAAGGCCATCGCGTCCTTCATCATCGCCAACGGCGCCGCCTCCATGGGCAAAAAGGTGACCCTCTTCTTCACCTTCTGGGGCCTTAACATCCTGAAAAAAGAAAATCCCCCGTCGGTGACGAAAGGCATCATGGACAACCTCTTCTCCATGATGATGCCGAGCCACAGCAAAAAACTGCCCCTCTCCAAGATGAACATGCTGGGCATGGGCGCAAAGATGATCCGCATGGTCATGCGAGACAAAAACGTCCAATCCCTGGAAGACCTGATCCAGGCCGCCCTGGATCAGGGGATTGAACTGGTGGCCTGCCAGATGTCCATGGACGTGATGGGCGTCAAGGCGGAGGAACTGATCGATGGCGTCAAGATCGGCGGCGTCGGTTACTATCTGGGTGAGGCGGAGGAGTCGAACGTAAACCTGTTTATTTGATCAGGCGGCTTGGCTTTTCCCCGGAACGATGAAACAAGCCCAAAAGGCCGCTCGCCGGGCGGCGCCTTTTGGGCTTGTTTGCTTTGTCTTCAAAGATGCAGCGCATACACACAGGCAACAGTGTCGCCATGTTTCGAAAATCCCCACTCCCGCTGTTTCAGAAAATTAGATCATTCAACGACAGCCTTGACGCGGTATCTTCCTGTGTCTATATTAACATTGTGAATATAAACATCGATAATACTCGCAACAGACACCTTTCCTCCACACAGGCCTTGGGGCCTGGGATTGTCAACGCTCGACTGAACCGCCTGCACAAGAAGGGAGTATCGCCTTGAAAGGCCAAGACGTGATCCTGGGCATCCTCCTCGATGGGCCCATGTCCGGCTATGACATCAAGCAGTATTTTGAAAAATACCTGCCCGACATGTTCGTGGCCTCCTTCGGCACCATCTACCCCACACTCAACCGGATGGAGAAGGAGGGGTACATCGAGAAAGAGATCATCGTCCAGGAAGGAAAACCGAACAAGCACCTCTACCGCGTCACCACACAGGGGAAAGAAGCCTTCCATGCCTACATACAGAGCCCTATCGAACCGAAAACGATCAAGTATGATTTTATGATGCGCCTGGTTTTCGGCAAACATGCCTCGGAAGGTCAGATCCTGAACTGGCTCCACCAAGAGTTGGCCCAGTTGAAATCCGATCTGGAGAAATTAAAGGGCCTGGAACAGGAGCCCTGTCTCTGCCACGGCGAAGACCTGGCGCTGCGGCTCGGATTGGCGATCCAACAAGCCGGCGTCACCGAACTGGAGACCATCATCGCCGAATTCGCTTCTGCGCCGGAACCGCCCGATACAATCGACACAGATGCGGACATAAGGAAGGGGACATCATGCTAAAACGTCACATGGTCAGCTCTGCCGCCCTCATCCTATCGGCCTCCCTGCTGCTGACGGCTTGTGGAAAAACAGAACCGCAGAGCGAAGCCCGCAGTGTCGAGGTCATGACGGTGACCAGAAGCAACCAGCAACTGGACAACGAATTTTCGGGCACCCTGCAAGGCCTGGAGGAGGCCACCTTATCCTTTGAGGTGGGCGGTCGCATCGCCGCGACACTGGCGAAAGAAGGCGACACCCTCCCTGCCGGCGGCATCCTGGCCCAGATCGATCCCTCCGACTACGCCCTCGAATTGGACGCCGCCGCGGCGGCAACGGCCCAATCGGGCGCCAGCCTGCGGCAGGTGGAAAACGGCGCCACATCCTACGAAGTCACACAGGCCCAGGCGACGATGGAAAAAGCCCGCGCCAATGTGGAGCGATTGCGCTCCGATATGGAACGCTACAAGGCCCTCTATGAGGGCGGCGCTCTCTCCAAGAAGGACTACGAAGGCGCCCAAACCCAGTTGACCGTCGCCGAGAATGATTTTACATACGCCGATCAGGTCTATCAAAACGTCCTCCACGGCGCCCGCGCGGAAGTCAAGGATCAGACCCAAGCGATCTATGACCAGACCCTGTCGCGCCAGAAAAAAGCCGCCCTGGCCCTGGACAAGACGCGGTTGAAAGCCCCCTTCGCCGGCACGGTGATCGCCAAACTGAACAGTACCGGGCAACTGGTCGGCGCCGGAACGGCCATCTACAAGCTCGCCGCCATCGACACCCTGAAGGTGGTCATCCCCGTGCCGGACCGGGAGATCGCCAACTGGCAAAAGGGCGGCGCCGTCACCATCGAACTGTACGGCCAAAAACGGGACGGCCAGGTCAAGTACGTCTACCCCGCCGCCAATCAAAGCACGGGAACGGTGGGCGTCGAGATCTGGATCGACAACCCGAACCATGATTGGCTGTCCGGTCAGGTCGTCCGCGTCCACCATGTGACCAAGGTGAAAGAGGGACTCTGGGCGCCGGTGCAGGCCGTCGTCCGCCGCGGTCAAGACAAACCCTTTGTCTTTGTCCTGCAAGAAGGTCATGCCGTTAAGCGCGCCGTCGACATCGGCGAACTGATCAACAACCACCTGGAGATCCAATCGGGCGTTCAACCGGGTGAACAGATCATCACCAGCAGCGTCGAGCGCCTCTTTGACGGCGACGCCGTCGCCCCCCTCGCCGCCCCGGCGTCCAGCGCCGGGCAAAACGCCGCCGCCTCTGCAACACCCGCCAGCCCCGCAACCGCCCCCTCGACTGGCGGAGGCCCGGACAAATGATCGAGTACATCATCAAAAAGCGCAAAATCACGCTGCTCTTTTTCGTCATGATCACCCTGCTGGGGCTCTTCAGCTTTATGGGATTGCCCAAGCAGGAGCAGCCAGACATCGTCGTCCGCACCGCCTCTGTGACGACGGTCTATCCCGGCGCCATGCCGTCGAAAGTGGAGCAGGCGGTGACCCGCAAGATCGAGGAGCAGATCAAAGAGATCCACGGGTTGAAATCGATCACCTCCACCTCCAGCCTGGGCGTCTCGTCGATCATCATCGAGTGCAACGATGACATCGAGCCCGAGGGCCGCTGGGAAGAGTTGCGGAAGAAAGTCAAGGATGCGGAAAAAGACCTTCCCGACGACTGCAAAAAGCCCATCGTCAACGATAACCTGAACCGCACCTTCATCATCACCTTCAACATCTCCGCCGACCGTCATGAAGACCTCTACTCCCTGCGCGACATGATCCAGACGTGGAAAGACCAGTTGCGGACGATTCCTCATGTATCGAATGTGACTGTCACCGGCCTGCCTGACGAGGAAGTCCGCGTCACCGTGGACAGCCAAAAGCTGCGCAACTTCGGCTTGGCCTGGGGGCAGGTCTTAAACGCCGTCAAACAGTTGAACGAAAAAGCCCCCCTCGGCGATATCGAGGGAGACCAGCGCACCTATGAACTGGCCTTGCGGGATGTGAAGGATGTGGCTGAGTTCAGCCGCTCCCTCATCGCCCGGACGCCCGATGGGACGCCCATCTATCTGAAAGACATCGGCAAGGTGGAACTGACGACAAAACCGGTCGAGGTGCTCGCCTATCACAACGGCCGCCCGGCCATCAGCATCAGCGTCAGCCCCGAAACCGGCAGCGACATCCCATCGGTTCAGAGAAACATCGACAAATCCCTGGACTACCTGAAAACAACCCTGCCCAACTGGGCGACGTTGGAACTCGTCTACGAGCAAAACGAGCGTATCGACGAACTCTTTTCCGACCTCACCCGGGAGACGCTGATCGCCATCGCCGCCGTCGTGCTCGTCTGCACCCTGGGCCTGAACCTGACCACCTCCTTCGTGGTCATGATGGCCCTGCCCATCTCCCTGGCCGTCGGCCTCATCCCCCTGAAAAGCTTCGGCGTCACCCTCAACCAGATCTCTGTCATCGCCTTGATCATCGTCCTCGGCATCCTCGTCGACGACGCCGTCGTCGTCAACGACAACATCGAGCGCCGCCTCTCCGCCCTCGGCGAAAGCCCGCGAGATGCCGCCGTCCGCGGCGCGAAAGAGGTCTCCATCTCCATCATCACGGCCACATTGGCCACTATCTGCGCCTTCGCCCCGCTGGCCTTGCTCGACGGCAACGTGGGCTCCTTCATCAAACCCATCCCCATCATCATCACCCTCGCCATGGTCGCCTCGATGGTCATGTCCCTGTCGGTCATCCCCATCTTCCGGGAGTGGCGGGAAACGCGCCGGCAAGGGCGCGGCAACGGCACGGCCTCGTCGTCTGATGATTTCTACCGCAAGCCGGCCGGTCTGCTGGGCCATCAGATCCAGCGCCTGACCGCCTACTACGCCCGCTCGCTCATGCCGCGTATGTTGCAGCATCCCCTGCGCACCGGCATGATCGGCGTCGCCATCGCCCTCGTCGGCTACGCCCTGATCCCCTTCACGCCGGTGCAACTGTTCCCCATGGCCGATCGCGCCGAGATGTTCGTCAATGTGCGCACCCCCGTGGGGACCAGCATCACCGAAACGGCGCGCACCGTCAACGCGATCAGCCGCTGGCTCAACGAACAACCCGGCGTCACGATGACCGCCGGCTACGCCGGCACCTTCGCGCCCAAGATGTTCAGCGGCGACACGGGTCTGGGCACAGGCGACAACATCGGCCAAATCGTCGTCAAGGTGGACAGGAAGCAACTGCCCACGGAAAAAGCCGTCGCCCACTGGGACAAGGAACTGGCCGAGCGGTTCCCCCAAGCGACGATCATCCCCAAAGAACTGGAAGGCGGCCCGCCGGTGGGCAGTCCCATCGTCGTCCGCCTCTACGGCAGCGACGTGGCGAAACTGCGCGACCTCTCCCAGCAGGCGCAGGACATGATCAAGGATATGGCGGGCACCTATGACATCAAAGACTCCTTTGGCGTCGACAAGTACGCCCTCAACATCCAGGTGCGCAAGGACATGATGGACGCCCTCCAGGTGAACGAAGCCGACCTGTCCCGCACCATCCGCCTCGTCAGCGAGGGCCTGTCCGTCAGCAAGTATGACACAGGGCGCGACCTGATCGACATCACCTTATACAGTGAGGCCAAGGGCGTCGACCCCTTGACGGCCATTCACCGTCTGACCGTCCCCAACGCCCGGGGCGAACAGATCCCCCTCTATCAATTGGCCGATGTAAAACCCGGCTTTTCCATCTCGTCGATCTCCCACCGCAACCTCTCCCGCGTCGTCACCGTCTCCTCCGATCTGAAAGGCCGGACCGCCACAGAAGCGATCCAGGAACTGAAGCCGAAGCTCGACGCCATGCGCCTGCCCGACGGCTACCGCTATGAGATCGGCGGCGAGACCTCTGACCAGACCGACATTTTCGTTGATATGGGCAAACTCTCCATCGTCGTCGTCTTCCTCATCATCATCCTGATCGCCATGCAGTTCTATTCCCTCTCGATTCCCTTCCTGGTCTTGAGCACCATCTTCCTGGCCTTTGCCGGCAGCCTGATCGGCCTGTTCCTCACACGAACGCCCCTCGGCTTCATGACCATGATGGGCGTCATCTGCCTGGCCGGCATCGTCGTGCGAAACGGCATCATTCTCGTCGAGTTCATCGAGGAAGCCCGCCACAGCGGCCAGGACCTGATCCTCGCCGTCATCTCCGCCGGCGAAGCGCGGCTGCGCCCCATCCTGTTGACCTCTGGCACCGCCATCGCCGGCTTGCTCCCCCTGGCCATCTCGGGCGACGTCCTCTTCCAGCCCATGGCCGTGACGATCATCTCGGGATTGTTCTTCTCGACCATGCTGACGCTGGTGATCGTGCCCTGTTTCTATACGGTGCTGGCGAGGGTGAAACTGCGGTTCAGCCGGTAGACGGGTAAAAGGAACACCGCTTTTCGGTCGAGCGCCTGAAAGCGGTGTTTCCTTTACCCGATTGACGTTTATTCCGAGGCGACAGGACAGTGCCCTTGACGGAGTCATCATGCCAAAGGGAGCACCTACGATGTTCGTAGATGCTCCCTTTTATCAACTTATAAATTCGGATCGTTCATTGCTTGTATTACCGCATTCCCCGTCCATGGCCGCCAAAGTCCCCACCAAAACCGTCGAACCCGCCAGGACCACCGAATCCGCCGAAGGACTGCGGGCCGGGTTCGTTTTGCGATTGCCTTTGGTTTCCATCATTGCCGCTTCCGCTTTGTCCGTTGGGAAGGGCGGGCCGTTGGGGCAGTTTCGCCAAGATGGCGTCCGCTTGAGCCTGGGTGATCGATCCGGCGGAGACCAAATTGGTCAGGGTGTCCTTCAGGGATACAGGCGTTTTTCTCTCGGCAGCGGGGACGCCCGTTTGGCTGTCCTTCGCCGGTAAGAGAGCAACGACCGCATCGGCCTGCGCTTGGGTGATGGTTCCAGCGGTCACCAGCGAGGCCAGCGCGGTGGCGGGGGCCTGTTGTTCATGCCCCTTCTGCATCGAAACCTGGAGCGCATCGGCTTGCGTTTGGGTAAGGGTTCCATCCGTGACCAGGGAAGCAAGCATGTCTTCGAACTTTATGGGCGAGCCCTGGTGGTTCTCACCGGGTTTTGGGAATTTGCTCATGATCGCCTCGGCTTGGGCTTGCGTGATGATTCCATCTTTAATCAGTTGGGCAAAGGGGCCTTCATGCCTCGGCATGGCCGCCAGGATGGCGTCCGATTGTTCTTGGGTGATCGTTCCGTCACTGACTACTGCGACAAGTATGTCTTCCAACTTTGCCGGCGCTGCTTGCCGGTCGCCCGGTTGGGGAAACTTGGCTTGAATCGCGTCGGCTTGCGCCTGCGTGATCACACCGTCAGTGATCAGTTTGGCGAGGGGGTTTTCTCGTCTCTCCCCATTCTTATCCCCCGAAGGCGGCGCCATGTGAAGGGCCTGCAAAATGGCGTCCAGTTGGGTTTGGGTGACGGCGCCATTGGTCATGAGTTGGTTCAAGGCGTTTTGCGGCGGTTGCGGAAGGGTGGAGGCGAGCAGATCCGATTGGGCTTGCGTGATCGTTCCGTCCGTGACCAGCGAGGCGAGCGTGTCTTTGAGGGTTGCCCCCATCATCGGGCTACCAGGGCCTCGACCATGCCCTTGTTCTTGTCCCTGGTGGTTCCGCCACACCGGCATTTGCGTGTTGGTCGCGTCGGCAGCGAAGGCGATGCCTCCGGTGAGCAAGATTCCACCCATCACCAGTCCACAGACGGCCTTGTTGAATTTCGCGGTTTTCACGTCTTTCATCTCCTTGAATGATGTAGTTGGTTGGAAACCGTTCTTACACTCGCATCATACCGCCTGTGTGTGTCTGTTCTGTGAACAGAAGTTGTTGTTTTTGTGTTGGCCGGTTTTCCAGAACAGATTTCCACCGGAGCGCGCCTTAGAAATAAAAACACCAATCCGCCGATAGGCGTACATAAGAAGGAGGGCGGTCACTGACCACCCTCCTTCTCCTTGGGTCGATACTTATGGCTGCTCGGGGCGCATGCCCGCGCTGTCTTATCACCGAAACATGTTTTCACTGTCAACAGGGTTTTCTTTGGCTGTGATCGCATCCGGGGATATCCCATAAACAGCCACCGTCTGGTTATCGAATCCCGATCGATATTTTTTTACAAACTCCATCGTTAGCGGTTTCTCGAAGAAGCGCGGTGTGAATTTTTCCAAAAACTGCGCCAGCGCCTGTGTTTTTTCATCTAGATCCTCCACCAAAACCGCTTGCCCGAAAAGAACCACGCTCAAGTAGGCCGTGTCACATTTGCATGGCGCCGCATCGGTCACCGTGCCGAATTCGTCAAAAACAGTAAAACAGACCGATGGGTTTTCCCTGAGGATATTGTTTTTTTTACCGCTGCCCATGCCGTGGATATAGATTTTGCCGTTGTGGTAGACGTAATTGACCGGACATGCATAGGGCTTGCCTTCCTGATCACACATGCTCACTGTGCCCACCCGTTTTTCAGCTAAAAAGCTCGCGATTCTCTCGTGGTCCTCACATCTTCGTTTGGTATACCTGATCTGCTCCATTCGGTTCCCCCTCTCCTTTGCATGATAAGATCCAACCCGGTTGACCCTCATCCAGAAACCGACGACGTTTTATGGCGAGCTAGATGGCCTCTTCTCCGGTTTCACCGGTCCTGACCCGGTATGCTTCCGCAATCGGCAGGATAAAGATCTTCCCATCTCCAGGATTGCCGGTGGAGTTTACCGCCATAATGGCATCGATGGCCCTTTCGACTTCATCATCTCGAACGACGAGCGTCAAAAACCGTTTGGGAATCAACCGGTGCTCTTCTGAAATCGTTTCCGCCAGGATGGGCGCTTCCTTCGCTGCTTCTTGATGGGACTCGGGCAACAAGGCGACGCTGTACTCCACTTTTTTCTTGCCCCGTCCCAGGACCTTTCGGCAGGTGACCGAGGGAAAGCCGGCAGTATTCAGCGCTTCTTTGGTCTGGTTGACCTTGTTCATGCGGATAAAGGCCATGACTTCCTTCATGCGATTGCCCCCTTCTTATAGCCCCTTGCTGTTGGAACTGATGGTATAGGCTTCTTCTACGGGGCTGACAAAGATTTTTCCATCACCATAGGCCGTTGTTCCCCCGGTTTTGGCGGTTCTCATGATGATCTCAATGACCTCATCCTTGTCATCGTCATTGACGATCATCAACAGCATTTCTTTGGGGATTTCGTCATAGTAAATGTCGCCCACCTTGATCCCTCGTTGCTTCCCTCTCCCGACAACATCCACCTTGGTCACGGCCGGGAACCCGGCGGCGCTTAATTCCGCCAGTGTCTCTGTCACCTTTTCAGGCCGAATGATCGCTCTCACCATCAACATCACTGGTTTCCCCCTCATGTTAAAAATAGCTTGGTATCGGAACGATTCCCTTCACACATGATCGGCATGGCGCGTCGCCGCCCGAACTGACGCCATCTGTTCCGCTGAAAACAGGTTCTGAACGCCATCACACATGGCGAGCACGCGCGCTGCATCAGACGGTTCCGGAACACCATGATAATAGTTCTCGATAGAACAGATGCCGAAAATCAAATCCAGCGATCGGATCTCCTCGTTCAGCGCCGGTGGAACATCGACGACGGTCTCCACGGCATCCATGAGGCAGATGTAATTGTGATTTCCCGGATCGACGCCGTATAAATGACACAAAGCGATCAGATAATTTTCGAGGGCCACACAAGCTACATTGAAGACCACGCTGTCGCTCTGGTCGTCCTTCTGAAACTGTTCCGCCCTGAACAGATACATCTTGGCGTCCCGATAATGTTCTTCAAAGGCCTCCGCGTCGGGCCCATACTTCAACCGTTCCATCTGGATCGTTCCTTTTTGACGGCGCTGCCGCCGGCCTTACCACACATTCAGGATCCATTCCTTGTTCTTCTTGTACTCCATGTCTGTGAACAGGGTGTTGGCCATGGCTTCGGCGAGCCAGATGGCGCCGGCGTAGCCGACAACCGGGTGGCGGTACAGTCCCGCGCGGTCATAGGTGGGGAATCCCACCCGCACCATCGGGATGTTGTGGTCGATGGAGATAAACCGGCCTTTGGAATGACCCAGAATCAGATCCAATTCGAGTCCCTTGTTCTTGATCCGATCTTCCAGTTCCCACAGGTCGGCGTTCATGATGATCTCCATGTCATAATCGACATTTTCCTGGAGCGCTTTGATGCGCGGATCATTCGGATAGGCGGTGTTGTCGTCGCCGAGGAGCAGGAGCTTGGGCTTCATCTCCAGGTCGAGACAGAATTCCGCGAGGGCGATCACGAGATCGGCGTTGCCATAGATGGCCACTTTTTTGTCGGCCAAGAACATATGGGTCAGATCGGTCAATGCATCAATGGCAATGCCACGTTCCCATACAAGCGACGGGGGGATCGCTCTGCCGGTCAGTTTTTTAACGTTCTGCAAAAAGATATCTGTATTGCGGATCCCGATCGGTGTTGGCCCGATAATCGCCGGAACGTCAAATTCGTTTTCCAGGTACTGCGCCGCTTGACGGCCTTCGTACCGGTTTAATGCGATGGTTCCCAGCGCATTCGCCGTTCCGGTCAGGTCTTCAATCGTCGTGCTGCCGTGGGATACGGTGTTCCCTTCGGGCATCAGCGGGGAATCGAAGCTTTCGATCTCGAATAGGACGGTGGCGTCAACCTGCATTTCGGCCAGCAGGTGCTTGAGCGCAGTCACGTCCCCTGGGTTGACCCAGCCTGTGATCAGATTGAGTTTTCCGTTGGGTTCGCCCTTTTTGGCAAAGTAACTGACGAAGTCCTTTACCGCAGAGTCGTAGCCGCTCACCATGCTCCCCTTAAAACTGGGGGAGTGAACTGGGATCAGGTAAACCTCCCGACCTGCATACTTTTCTTTCAAAAGCCCTTCGTTCAGCTTCTTGATCACGCCGTCCACATCATCGCCGATGATTTCCGTGGAGCAGGTGGTGATGATGGGCACCACTTTGACATGGGGATAGCGCATCAAAAGCACATCCACCGCTTGTTCGACACGATCCAGCGCGCCGAACACCGCGCCATCCTCATGAAGCGAAGAGGATGCGATTTCAAAGCTTTCCTTGAAATGTTGAGAGAAGAGCAGTCGGACGAACATGACGCATCCCTGTCCGCCGTGGACAATCCCGATGCAATCCTTGATTCCGATGCTGGCATACTGAGCGCCGCACGGTTGGCAGGTGAATAGGGGATTGATAATGCCGGCACGTTCTTTCGGTTTTAACTCACAAGCCATTGTCTTTCCCTCCGATTCGTCTTGTTTTACGTCGGCCGTGACGGCATCCTCGCATTCCTTTTGCATCAATCGATCCTAATGAATCCATTGATGTTAATAGAGCGTGTCATGGAGCTCTTTATTCAGAGACCCCGTGATCGTCAAGTAGTCGATCCGTTCTTTCAGGCCTCGCATCAGCGACTTGATGTCTTCCTTATCCATCGTGTTCAGCCACGGATACCGCTCTTTAAACGCCTCGGACATACAGACGGCGTCCACCCAATAGCATCTGTCGGCAGGCGTTGCGGTTTCAACCGGTTCACCACACAAGAGTTGCATCGTCTTGGTCAGGATCTCCTCGTTTTGCCGCTCTCTGTCCCAGGCGCGGGAGTGAAACTGCCAGAGACATTTCTTCATGATATAATCGACCAGCTGCTCGACCCTGTCTTTCATCACATCATCCATCGTATCGCACCTCCCTTAGACCGCCGCCGCTTGCTTGGGCGAGGGAAAGTCCGGATAGGTCTTCTTGCTCAGTTCAGTGACGCTGTCATATTTGCCGGTATACTCTCTCAGATGAGTCGAAGCGGTCACCTCTTCGCTCAACGTGGCATCGGAGAGCATTTTTTGCGTGACAAAGGTCTTTTCTGTTTCGATCTCATCCTTGCTGATATCGATAAAGGCCAGTTTGTGGATGGGGGAATAGATGGCATTGTAGATATCACGGGCGAACCTGACCCATCCTTCAAACCCTTTGTAGGGGCCGTTGTGATAGGCATGGGCATTCAGGTAGGGGACGCGTATTTTTTTGGCGACTTCACCTGGGCGCTTGCCGGTGAAGATGACATCGGGCTTCAGCATCTGCATCGCCTCAAGCCCTTCCAACTCATTGGGGTCATCGATGGCGAGGGCGCCGGCTTCACAACGGGCGATGCCCTTTTCCATGTCGCCCTGGTGACCGAATTTCGTATAGACAGAGACGACTTCGACACCCATCTCTTCATGAATGACGTTCGCCCAGTGCCAGAGTTTGGAGCCGCCTGGCCAGAGGCACACCTTTTTCCCCTTTAAGCGTTCCTTGTACCAGTCCAGTTCCGGTTTCCACCGGGCCGTTTCTTCCTCGATGATGGCCTGGGCTCTGTCTTCAATTCCGAAGAACAAGCCTATTTTCCGGAGCGACGTCGACAGCGGTTCGAAGCCAAAGCCGTCGATGTCCAGGCGGGGAATCCCGTATCTGACCCGGAGTTCGTTGCAGATGTACTCTGCTGAACGGGCGCATTCCAGCACGTTGAGGTGGGCCCGGTGCATCGCCCGAAGATCGTCATAGGAGCCGTTGCCGGTAAACGTGGACAGGACCTGTATGCCCATCCGCTTAAAATAGTCGAGCATGACTTCCTGATCGCCCTGGATGTTATACTCACCGACGTAATTGATCACATAGTCGCTGGTGATCTTCGGTTCCACTGTGCCGACCTTCTGGTCGATCCAGGCGATGTTGATCTTGTGATGCCCTCCTGATTGGCTCGGACCGGCGAAGCCCGGCGAGTTGCAAACGAAAATATCCACATCGGGCAGTTCGTCCATGACTTCCTGGGCGATCGCATTGATGTCGTCGCCGATCAAGGCGGATGCGCAGGTCTGGTAGATGGTCATCCGTTTGATATCGGGAAAGGCCTGAAAGGCTTCGATGATATTTTTCTTGAGCAGTTTTTCCGCTCCGAAAACAATGTGTTTTTCTTTCATATCGGTGGCATAGGTATATTTAAGCTGGAAGTTGTCGTTGTCGCTGATGTAGCGTTTCGTCTGCCAGGTGTCATAGGTGCATCCCACCGGGCCATGACTGATGTGGATGACATCCTTCATGGGCGTGCCGATCACGTGCTTCGCGCCACAGTACGCGCAGCCCCGTTCCGAAATCGACCCTGGAATGGTGTTGAGGTATCCCAAGGGAAGGGCGTCCGTCAGATTTTCACCAGGACCCTTGATCACAGCGTGCTTTTTCCTCTCGGGGATGCACTCGCTGCATTTAAACAGGTGATGTGGCATTGCTGCATTCCTCCTCCGTACGGTCAGCCTGTCTTGTCAGCGGTTCCCTCACGCGCCATGGCGATGGAGCGTGGTTTGGGTGCGTGGTTTTGATTCGCCTTTTGTCGTTGCTGCTCAGCCGTACATGATTCGCAACGATGCCACGACGCAGCGATCCGTCTCCACCATTGGCCCGCATGGTTTCCTGCCGGTTCAATCTCCCGTCACAGCATTTTGCGAATTCATACACGGCTGAGAGCAACCGAAAACGACGTGGCTTTCTTAGTCGGCGATGCCGTATTTGACCACCATGGCCTCCAACTCATCCATCTTAAGCGGCTTAGGGATGACGAAGTTCTTATTTTCGATGATCTTGCGGGCGAGTTCGCCGTATTCATTCGCTTGGTTGCATTCCGGGTCAAATTCAACGACCGTCTTTTTGTTGAATTCGGCTTTTTGGACAATATTGTCGCGGGGCATGAAATGGATCATCTGGGTGCCAATGGCAGAGGTGAATTCTTCCAGGAACTCCGCTTCCCGATCCACCTTGCGGCTGTTGCAGATGATCCCGCCGAGGCGCACACCGCTCTGTTTGGCATATTTCAGCAGGCCTTTACAGATGTTGTTCGCGGCATAGATCGCCATCATCTCTCCGGAAGCGACAATGTACACTTCTTGCGCTTTGCCGTCGCGAATCGGCATAGCGAAGCCACCGCACACAACGTCACCGAGCACATCAAAGAATACAAAGTCCAGATCAGGCGTGTAGGCCCCGTTTTTCTCCATCAGATCGATCGCGGTGATGACGCCGCGGCCCGCACAGCCGACACCCGGTTCAGGACCGCCCGACTCGACACAGCGAATTCCCTTGTACCCTGCTTTCACGACTTTATCTAAGGTGATTTTTTCTTCTCCTTCGTCACGCAGGATATCCATCAGTGTCTTTTGGTTCATCCCGCCCAGGATGAGCCGGGTCGAATCGGCCTTTGGATCGCAGCCGTGGATGAACACCTTTTGGTTATAAAAATGGGCCATCGCCCCGGCGGTGTTTTGTTGAGTGGTGGATTTGCCGATACCACCCTTGCCATAGATGGCGATTTTTCTCGTCACTTTTGAACGCCCCTTTCGAATCAAAACGCCTCCGTAAAGGCACCCGCAGCGATGGAGTCCTTGTTTGACCGTCGCTGTCTCCATCAAACCGTTGACATCGATTGGTTCTCTAAATTTTCTTGAAATGCACAATTCCTATCGCTATAATGAAAAAAGGGTAAATCAAATAAACCTAGTGCCGCTGGGAATAGGAGATTGCCCATGCTTCATGGATATTCGTGGTATCCATGAAGCCTTTTGTTATGTCCTTTTTTGACGATAAAATCTCGGGGAGCATAGATCAACTCCTTTCCACAACGTTCTTTACCCCTGGATGTGCTGCTTTGACGATGGTTCACAGCCCCATTCCGAGCCATCGATCATCCCCTTTCTGCACTAGGTTGATTAAAGCTGCCCATTTTTAGGAAATGAAAAATGGGTAACCTTAATCAACCCAGTGCCGCTGGAATTAACATACCCGCGTCTTATGGATATTCGTGGTATCCACAAGACGCGCACCCTCTGCGAAAAGGACAAAGGGGTATCAATAGACTCGCAAGTCTATTGATACCCCTTTGTATCCGTTAAGGAATACCATTTCCCAGCAGGACCTACAAAATCCGATTCTAGGGCCAGCCATTCACGAAACCGTGGAACGGCGCCGCTATCGGAAAAGGAAGCCTTACTGCCAAAAATACCTTCTTCAGTTGCCGCTACACATAATATAACTAAACAAAACATTAGATGAGCGAACTTGAGTAAGTGTTTGTAGGTTCAGATTACCCTCTGTCTCTGGATTTGTCAACCATTTCTAGTTATTTTATCTTATGTTTATTTTATTTCGGTTATGCCTCGATTTTTGGTCATGGCTCCTGCATCACCGTTCGCGCTTCTTGCCATTTGTTGCATCCCCGATTTCTGATTTTATCCGATGTGTTTCAACGCCTCTCGTCGGCTGAGCGGTTTTAATTCGTGCGCCAAGACGAACGACTTCACACTGACCGGAGCCGTTCTTGCGTACTGCCGCAACGCCCATCCGATCGCCTTTTGTACAAAAAACTCATCACTGTTTGCCCTGTGTAAGATGTACCGGTACAAGCGTTCCTCATCTGTTTTTTCTTTATAGTAAAGCTGGTAGAGTATTGCCGACCTTTGCATCCATATGTTCTCGTTATTTATCCATTTTTCCGGGTAACCCGGAATCAGTTCGGAAAACCTTACTAACATACTGCCAATAACATGTGGAGAAAGGACGTCAATCGTGTCCCACCACGATTTTTTTACGAGCAGCCCCTCTAACCAGCGCATATCGTCGGGAGTTACGGTTTCTTTATTCTTCAACAGTAGATCAAGCGCGGCGTATTGATATTCCCGCTCAGGCAGCTCCCAGCATGCTACTACGACTTTCTTTAAGAAGCTTCCCGCTGGAACCCCGTGCTCTTTCATGAACTGCTTGTTTAGCGTTCGTCGAAGCGGGCTCGGAATGCCTAAAAAGTCGAACTGATTCCTCATATAATCTTTAGCCCACTTTGCCTTTTCATGATTGGCATGCTGAGAATACAGCTCAATCAGGCGCTGAACATAGGGATTCATGAGAATACCTCCTCAGTCAGTGAAGAGAGGGCATAACTGAGCGACCAATCTAAGATGGAAGCACGGGCATGGGCGAATGGATTATAAACTGCTTCCTTGCCAAGGTCTACGTCAGCCTTCGCAAGCGAGATTTAACCGTCTCGCCTTTTTTATCCGTTTCCCATTAAAAAAAAAGATGCAGATTGCTCTACACCTTAGTTTATCCCCGTCTCATTGGATGTTCTTGTATAACCCAATTAAAGAACTCGTCGGGCGTACCAATAGGGATATTATTGAAATTCCCCATTGATACCATATGCTTGCTATCGCAGCTGATGATGTATTCGGCTTTGCCCTCTACGGCGGCGTAAAGAAAAGGATCATCATCAATCGGAGACAATCGCTCCATTATCTCTAATACTTCGTCGTAAATAAAATCATTCCACACTAAAAGGATATTTCCGTATGTCATAAACACAGCGATACGGGTATAACTGTACAACGAGGGGACTAAGACGTTGGTATCAATTACGACCGGAACGACGACTTGATTTGATTTCTTCAAATACTTCTTTTACGTCTCTTTCTAATTCTGCCGTAGTTATTCCGGCGGCAGATCTTTTTCTTACAAGATCACGATGAAGGGCTTGGGCCTGTCGAAGCATTTCTTCCCTTGACATTGGTTTCTTATCAACGGTAACTCCATATGCCATCTTAGGCCCTCCTTTCTTTGCCGTTCCCTTCCTACGCTTTTCTCTCCCCTCATCCATATAGTACCTTCCTCGTTTCGCGTTTTCAATACAAACACCCAAATCAACCGATAATTACTTTATCTGTTATTTTACCCCAAAACCAATCACCCTATTCAACTCAAGATTGCTCCTCATAAACCATTATGAGTTATGGCATGATGGGCTGCGTACCCTCGCCAGGGTGGGCCTTCACGGAATGCCCCTGCCGAATCGCTCCGGCACGTTTTTTTGCCGCCATACGCAAAAACCACGTTTTTTACTGTATTGGCTAACAGTAAAAAACGTGGTTCGCACATTACCGCTTATGTTCTTCACCAGGTGATTGAGCCCAGCCTATTTCTCGGTAAGCCGGAGGCAAAATCCCTGTCAAATCAACTAAAATGGCGGAGAGGGTGGGATTCGAACCCACGAGACGCTGTTAACGCCTACCCGATTTCGAGTCGGGCGCCTTCGACCAACTCAGCCACCTCTCCGTGTTTATGCGATTTTCGTGCTAAAAAGCTACCGTCTTTCAGCCATCGGCGCAACAATGGCCTACTTCTTGCGCAGCCGCTGAAAAAAAGACTGCATCAGTTCCCTGGCCTCTTCCTCGCGCACACCGGATTGAACCGACACGCGATGGTTTGTCCAGTGACTTTCGAGGATGTTGAAGCAGGTTCCTGCCGCTCCGCCTTTCGGATCCATGACGGCGAAGACGACGCGCGGGATCCGGGCCAACACGATAGCGCCGGCGCACATGGGACAAGGTTCGACGGTCACGTACAAGGTCGTTCCTGCCAGCCGCCACCCGCCGGTGCGGTTCGCCGCATCTTGGACGGCCACGACTTCGGCATGGGCGACCGGGTTCTTGTCCGTTTCGCGGAGGTTGTGTCCCCGGCCGATGACCTCGCCGTCTTTGACGATGACACAGCCGATCGGCACCTCGCCCTTGGCAAAGGCCAGACGGCCTTCCTCCAGGGCCAACCCCATGAACTTGTCGTCATCGAGTGCCACTGCGGTTCCCTGCTCTTCAAACGCATCCATCGATCGGTAGGTCGATGGAACACTTCATCGCTCACGAATAAAACGCCTTTTCCGGAAACGAGCCGGAGAAAAGGACGGTGCATTCCTGGTGCCCCCGGAGAGAATCGAACTCCCGACGACAGGGCTTAGGACGCCCTCGCTCTATCCACTGAGCTACGGAGGCATTTTCGCCGTAAGAAAAGGAATGGCGCGCCCGGGAGGATTCGAACCTCCGACCTCTTGATTCGTAGTCAATTACTCTATCCAGCTGAGCTACGGGCGCATATTTCTCGGCGCTCTCTCGCGCCGCATGAGATAGTATAACAAACGACGGTGGCTGCGTCAAGGCATGTGTTATGGTAATTTCTGTTTGCGAAATACCACATGGCTTCCAAGGGATATCTGTTCAACCACATATCCAGCATTCATCCACGAATGACTTTGAGTATGCCTCTTCTTATCTGATATCTCATTCGCCCACCAAGCCGGATATTTAAATGCCGACGGCGGAAGTTTATCGTTGATAATGCTCTCAATGTCCGAATACGTGAAAAGAATACTTTCTTCAGTTACTCGCTGCAAGTACTGTTGTAACGGTTGATACTTACCGGCCAAAAAGAACACCTCTACATCCACAACATCGCTAATATGATCCTTCTCGGCATGATTTTAAGAAAAATCAAAAACCCCGCGTACTCGCAGGGTCGATGTGCAAATGGCGCGCCCGGGAGGATTCGAACCTCCGACCTCTTGATTCGTAGTCAATTACTCTATCCAGCTGAGCTACGGGCGCCTGTTTGTAAGGAACAAAGATTATTATATCGCCCATTCGACCCTTTGGCAATAGGAAACCCAAACCAGTTCCCCTTTTCATCATACCCATTATCCTTCTATCCGTACCCATTATTCTGGCCAAAGACGAAAAAAAGAGACGCAGCCCCGCCGCCCATAAACTCTCTTCTCCCGGCGGGACTGCGGTCTTCCCTGCCAGCACCTTATCCTGGGCTTCACCGTCGTGACACCCGGTCATACCTGACGCCCCGTTATATCCAATATGCCGCCTGCCTACTCCCCGCTTTCCATTGAGATGACGCTCCCTGTTTGGGCATCGATGAGACCAGGATGGAGAAAGTCATACTGATACATGAGTGATGGTTGAGGCGCCCGTTGATCGAAATATTGCGACCAGGTGTACACGAGTTTCAGATCCAGGTTGTTCATAAAAGCGGCCTCGGCCGTTTCAGGGGAAATGATGCGACTCGGATCCGGCAGCGCATCGAAATCGACCGGTTCGTAATGGAAGGCCGACACCTTGCCGGTTTCCCGATCGACGGACACGCTCCAGTTGTATCCTTCGACGGGAATGCCCTGATGGAGGGGAATAAATCGAAACGCTTCGCTCGAACTCATCACGATATTTTTCGGCAATTTGGTTACATCCACCCAATCGGGATACCGCGGCGTGCCCTGCCAAACCTGGATCACCTTCACTTCCAGATCCCGGGCCGGCAGGTACTGTTGGAGAAAGGCGACGGCCTTTTTTTTGGCCTCGTCGCGGGAAATCACCGGCGTGTGCTTGCTTGCTTCCTCCTTCGAAGCGTTGTGCCCGTTGCGCTTGACGGAAAATCCGAGTACGCGCCCCGTATCGGATGCCGTCTGTATCGCCGCGTTCCGGAGACCGCCGGGCGTGGGTTGGGTATTCGCTGGTGCATCGCCATGTGGCATGGACGTGTCCCACTCCATCCGTCGAATGTACGGCCCAATCCCTTGATTCACCGGTTCGCTTCCAACGGGGAAGAGGGGCATGCCTGACAGGTCGACGCCCAATTCCTTCTCGATGACCTTCCGGCCTTCATCGGTGTTCTTGGCAAAGAGCGCTTTCCCCTCGCCGGTGACGTGAATGACGGTATGGGCCGGCCGGCCTGATTCCATCGCCGCCATTTCAACGAGCAGCTTCCCCGTTATGGCGTCCATGAAAAGAAACAATCGATCGGGACGGTAGACCAAACGTGGCGGCCCTTGTCCCGGCACCAGTTGAACCCCATTGGGAAAGTCCTGAAGGAACTCTCGGGACACATAGGCGGGGGCGAGTCGGCACTGCTCCATAAGGGCTTTTTTCGCCTGTTCCAGGGAAAGCGCCTTCGCCGGGTCGGGAAAGCGCGCGGGATCAAAGGTGAGATCAAAGGTGTTTTCGTTCGTAAAGTGGCTGACGCCCACCACCCTTCCGCCGCCGTCCACCTGGACGTTCCACAGATCGTCGCCGTTCACGAGGGGGATCCCGTTAACGAGCCGGTCAAACTGAACGTTGCGGTTCACCCAGGTGTAGACTTTTCCCTCTCTCACTTCACATCCGCTGCCGGTTCCGTTGACCTTCCCCGGCCCATAGAGGGCGAAGTCGGCGCCGAGGAGCTTTTGCAAAAAGTCCGCCCCTTTGTGCAAGGCCGTCGCTTTGTCCGGCATCGTGTCTCCGGCCCAGTTGACGTTTTGCCACCGGTAGGATTGCAACGCGCCGTTTTCATCAAACTGGAGATGCAGACTTTCTGTCCGGTTGTCGGAGCGCATCTCTTCGGGCTTTCGCTCATCAAAGGTGACGAACCAGCAGGCTCGTTTAACCTGCCTATCGTTCTCCAGCATCTGAATCTCGTCTCCCCGGCTTTTTTTCTGCAGGTAGAGAGAGCGAAACTCGGGGTATTCGGTTCGCAACAGGTCAATCGTATGCTCGATGCGGGCTTCTACTTCCGGCGACGGCTCCTCTGTCGACGGCTGGAGCGTCGCATTCGCTTCTGCCCCATTTGCCGTTGCCGCCCATCCGCTGGCGGCGGGGAACGGCGCTACCGCCTGGAGATTGCTTTGCTCGACCTGAGCGCTGCTCTTTTCCACCTGGAGGCTGCTCTGTTCCGCTTGGGCGCTGCTCAATTCTGCCCCGGCGCTGGCGGGACAGAAGCCCGCCAGCATTCCGGTGAGGGCCACACCGGCCATCGTCCGCTGCCAAGGCCGGCATCGGCGCGACTTTTCGGCGTTATCGTGTCGAAGGATCATGGGGACCTCCTTCGCTCCTCTCTAACCGCCCTGTCGCTTTCATGGCGATAAGCATGAGGATGTGGGTACCAATCGGGTCTTCATCAGGTATTCACGGGTATTCACGGGTATTCATCGGCTATTCGTCGGTTACGTAACGGTTACTTGTCGGTTAAATAGGGGATGATCTTCCCCGATTTGGCATCGATGACGCCCGCCTTTTGATAATCGAGCATGTAGACGAGCATCGGTTTGGGGGCCCGTTGGTCGAAAAACTGAGGCCAGGAATAGACCAGCTTGAGATCGAGATTGTTCAGGAAGGCAGCCTTGGCTGCTTCAGGCGAGATGAGGCCGCTGTTTGCCGGGAGCTTGTCAGCATCAAGGGGCATGTACGTAAAGGCCCACACCTTGCCAGAGGCTTTGTCGATAGACACGTGCCACAGAATCCCCTGCACGGGGACGCCGTTATGAAGCGGGAAAAAGAGAAAATCGTAGACAGGGCTTTCCATGTAATCCTTCGGCAGCTTGGATACATCGACCCATTCCGGGACTTGGGGCGCCTCCATGGTCGTGTCAATGACCTTCATCTCGACGGTCCGGGCCGGAAGGAACCGCTGCAGGAAGCTTACGGCTTTCTTCTTCGCCTCCTCGGCAGAGATGGGCGAGGCCTGCTTGACCTGCTTCATCCGCTCGTTTTCATCGCCAAAGACTTGGCCGATCGAAAAACCGCACACCCGGCCTGTATCGGACTCTAGCTCCAAGGTGGCATAACGGGACTGGAACCTCTCGGGATGGAGTTTGGCGCTCAGGCTGTTCATGCGCTCATGATCATCCCAGTGGAGACTCTTGATGTAAGGTTCCGAAGAGGCCTTTTCTTCATCAGGCGGGAACTTCGCCAAGGACATCCCCGCCATATCGACACCGAGTTCCTTTTCGATGAGCTTGCGGCCTTCTTCGGGGGTCTTCGCGAAAAGGGCCTTCCCCTGGCCGGTGACACGCAAGAGGGTCTCTTTGGTCCGGGACAAGAGGCCGGGCGAAGATCCTTCAACGGCTTTCCCTGTCAGCGCGTCGATGGGGCCTAAATATCCGTCGGTCTGGTAGCTCAGCACCATCGGCGCACGGCCGGGTATCTGCCGGTAGGGAAATTCGGTGCTTTGATTGAGGTACTCCTGGGGTTGGTAGGACAGGGTCATCTGCGCCCGCTCGGCGTACACCTTTCTGGCGGCCTCCAAGCCGATCGCTTTGGACGGATCGGGGAAGGAGGCGAGATTGGGCGTCTCATGGATACTGTGGTGCACCCCGATGATCCGGCCGTTACCATCGACATCGATGTCCCAATTATCGCCGCCGTCCATCAGGGGAATGCCGTTGATGAGCCGGTCAAAGCGAATGCTGCGATGGACCCAGGAGAGTTGTTTACCGTCCTCGGTAGTCGTGCCGTGCCGTCCCGAGCCGTCCGCGTTTCCGGACGCATACCGGGCAAATTCATCGCCCAGAAGCCCTTGCAAAAATTCCGTCGCTTTCTTGACGGTCGTCTCTTTGTCCGGCATCGGCGTCCCGGCCCAGTCCGGGTTTTGCCAACTATAGGAGTTCAAGGCGCCCGATTGATCAAAGTTCATATGTACCTGATTGGCAATCTGGCCTTTCTTCGGTTTTTCATTGGGCTGCTCCTTGCCGAAGAAAAGGGTCCACTCATCTTCTTCGACTGGCTTCCCGTCATGCCTGTGTCCCCCTGTGCTACGGGATTTTATCTGGAGGCTCAGGGAGCGGAACTCGGGATAGAGGGAGCCGAATAGATCGACCACCCGTTGGATGCGCGCTTCCACTTCCGGGGAAGCCTGGTCGAAGTTCTTCGCCCCTTTCGTCGGGTCGTTAGCCACGCTTCGGACGGTTGCCGTTGAAGAGGCGCCGGCGCCTGTTGCCGCCGCGCCGGGACGTGTGGCACTAGTGGCCTCGACGCCGGATGGGGTCGTCGCGGCGCTTGTTTCTCCCGCCGCCGGACCGTCAACGGTGTCTGCCGCCAGGGCTGTCACGGGAAAAGCGCCTACCAGCATGCCCGTCAGGACGACGCCCGCCAGGGCCGCCTGGGCGGGGCGGCGCATCCCTTTTTTCTCAACATCGGTTCCTCGTTGGCTCATGAAAGGACCTCCTTCTTCTGCCATCAGTGATTGGACGCACAACGGCTGTCACCGGTTCCACGGATCTCACGCGCCCCTTGAGCGCGCCCTATGAGCGCTTCCCTATCTGCTTCTTTGTTTCATTAAAAAGCGGGCGTTTTCCTTCTGCGACCGTTGACCGCTCGTTACGTACGGGAGGATTCGTTTTACTCGTCGCGATCATAGGGAATGAACTTCCCTGACCGGGCGTCAATGACGCCGCGCTGCCGATACTCGGGCTTGTAGACGAGCACAGGCCGGGGCGCCTTTTGATCCAAATAGTCCGGCCAGATGTAGACAAGTCGTAAATCGACCTTCGCCAAACTGGCGGCCTTGGCCTGTTCCGGTGAGATCAGGCCGCTCTTTACCGGCAGTTGATCAAAATCGACCGCTTGATAGTTGAAGCCCGATACGTTTCCGGTCCTTTTGTCAATGAAAACGCTCCACTGGATCGATTCGATCGGAACGCCCTGGTGAACCGGGATAAAATAGAACTCATGGTTGGGGCTGTCGAGGCTGTCTTTCGGCAGCTTCGATCGATCGACCCAATCGGGGTACTTGGTCGGCTCCGCGCTCGGCTCAAGGAGGTTCATCTCGACGGCGCGAGCCGGCAAAAATTGCTGGAGAACACGGAGGGCCTTCTTCTTGGCCTCTTCCACCGGGATGGCAACGCCCTTCTTGTTTTCCTGGGCAGGCTGTTGTTCCCCGGTTCTCACCGCTTCAAGGGAATAACCGCAAACCCGCCCGGTATCGGATTCTGTTTCCATGGTGATGAAGCGCGTCCCTCCCGGTTTTTTATCCACCCATTGGAACATCTTGGCGAAGGGCGCCGCCGGTGTTTCTCGCTTGCGAAAAAGGGGGTCAACGAAGGCCATTCCTGACATATCGATGCCAAAGACGGTTTCGATAACACGCTCAGCTGCTTGCGGATCCTTGGCCTCGATCGATTTTCCTTGACCACTAAGGCGCAACAGCTTCTCCGGTTTCGACACTTCGGCACCACTTTCCCAGAGGGGTTTTCCCGTCAGCGCATCAATGGGGCCGATGGCTCCTCCCGTCTGGTAGGTCAAGAGCACCGGTTGTCTTCCGGGCAGTAGGTGCTGGAAAACGACGCCGGGCTCCCGGTTCAGGTATTCCTGCGGTTGATAGGTCAACACCATTTGCAGCCGCTCAGAAAAAGCCCCTTTGGCCGCTACCGGGGAAATGGCTTTTGCCGGATCGGGGAAGAGCGCCTCATCGGGGGTTGCCCCATTCCGGCGTTTGAGCCCGACGATTCGACCACTGCCATCGACAGCGACTTCCCACTCTTCGCCACCGCAATCGACACAGGGGATGCCGTTGATCGCACGATCGAAGTGCACGGTGCGTCGCACCCAGGCGAGTTTTTTCCCCGCTTCGTTGACAGCAGCACGGGTCTCCGTTTGACCGGCTCGTCCCGCCCGGTACACTTTTGCGCCATCGCCAAGGAGCCTGTCCAGAAAGGCGGTCGCCTTTTTTTTGGCCAAATCCGAATCGGGCAGCGCCGTTCCTGCCCAATCGGGATTTTGCCAGCGGAAGGACAGGAGGTTGCCGGAGGTATCGAAGACCATCAACGCCTGGTTGTATGCCCCTTCTTCCTTCTTCGGCGCTTCCCGGGGTTGATCATCAAAAAACAGGCGCCACTCTTCCTGTTCCGTCTCTATCCCATCAGGCCTACGAATGCCGTTTCTCCGAACCGTTTCCTTCCGCTGAAGGTAAGCAAACTCCGGGTAGAGTGACCGAATCACGCCGGTCACCTGCTCGATGCGGGCTTCCACCTCCGGCGGCGCTTTCTCCGTTATGGTCGCTGTAAGGGGCGGGGCGGTCTCGATTCCCTGGCGGGGTTCTTCCGCCAGGGCGGCGGCGACCGGAAATGCCCCGGCCAGCATGCCCGTAATGACGAGACCGGCCAAGGTCACCGTCACAGCGTGATGCCTTCCCTTTCTCACCCTGCTGCGCTCCCTATCGATCATGGAACGACCTCCTCCTTGCCTGCTTTCGACATCGACAAAAGGCGTTTGTTCGGCTCGGCCGGACAACAGCGGCTTGTCTCAATGACAGATACTTCTCTCGCTGCCAGCGAATTTCCTTTTGCTATCCAGAGGAACAACCGACGGTCGCATGCAATTTTTATTCTCACGAGGAAGGAGATCGAAAAAACCCGGCTGTCGCGCCGGGTTTTTTCATTCGCTTATTGGTGTTGACAGACCTGGGTGTCATCGATGGGCGGGATTTTCCCGGCGCAAAAGGCGTCGACGACTTTTTGCACCGTCGGCTCGTTGGCCTGATAGACTTCGATGCCGGCCTGGCGGAAGCCGAAAAGGGGCCGGCCGCCGATGCCCTGCACGACCAGGGCGTTGACCTGGTGGTCAGAGAGCAGGTTGACGGGCCGCAGGCAGCCGCCTTCATAATGGGGCGGGTTGTCGATGATGGTGTCTTTGATCAGCTTGCCGTCGCTGATGTCGACGACGGTGAAGCAGTCACAGCGGCCAAAGTGGCCGGAGCAGTCGGCAGCCAGTCCGCCGGGGCGGACGGAAGGAATGGCGAGGCGCACCTTTGACATATTCAGCATCCCTTTCTGTTCTTCGTTTTCCCTGTTACCAGTGGCTTTCGGCGTTGGGTGCTTCGGCGGCCGCAAATTCGCCGCGCAGGAACGACGCGATGACTTGGCGGCCAGATCCCTGCACACCTTGTCCGATGCGGACGTCCATGGCTTGCAGGGCGGCGAAGGCTTTGGGGCCCACATACCCGGTCAGCACCCATGCCGCCCCTTTTTCACCGGCGATCTCGGCCACTTTGATCCCGGAACCCTGCATGGCGTTCATCTGTGTGTGATTGTCGATGGCCTCCAGCACCGTCTGTGTCTCCGCTTCCACCAGAAGCAGCCAGCGCGCGCGGCCGAAGCGTTCGTCCGCCTGGTCGTCCAGGGATGGACCGGTGCTCGTGATCAGCACGTTCAGCGCAATCACCCCCTTGCCGTATTTTTCTGGCATCATCTGGGCGTCGATGCGCTTTCTTAGGCCTGGGCCGTCTCGACTTTCTCCTGGACGATGACGTCGCCGCCATCGGCGATGGTCACCGACAGTCGCTTCAAGGGCTTGGGCGGAGGACCGGAGACATTGCCGCCCAGGGGGTCAAAGATCCCGCCATGACACGGGCAGAGGATCTGTTTTTCTTTGATGTTCCCTTTGGGCACGTCGACGGTGCAGCCCAGGTGGGTGCATTTTCGCGTATAGGCGATGATCTCCCCGTCATCCAGCTTCATGGCCAGGGACGGCACGTCATTGTAATCGAAAAAGAGGGGCTCCCACGGTTTGAGGTCGTCCTTCTTGCCGACCACCTTGGGCGGCGGCGGTTGCAACAGCGAGTCAGGCGGATAGATGTAATCGCCCATGACGATGGCCGGCCCGCTCAGGGCGCTGATGGTCGGAATGGCCACAACGGCCCCCAGAAACTTCCGTCGTGAAAGGCGGTTCTCCACGGATCCCATCCCTCCTTAGAAACCGAAATCGGCCCTTCTTCCCCGTCGGCCCTTGCCTGGCCCGCCGTTGCCCTGGGCACCGTAACCGCGCCCTCTCCCCGATCCGCCAAAGCGGCAGAGGGCCTCGGCGCAGTTTCGGAGCATCCGGCGAAGACCGCCGCCCTCGTTGCCCCTCCCAGGGAAGGCGCCCCCTGTCGGGTTTTGCGCAGCCAGCGCCGGATCAAGCGGCAGGATACAGCGGCCTTGCCCTCGTCCAGACAGGGCGCCCCTGCCCATCGGTCCCTTTCCATCCATTCCAGGCATATGGTTTCCCTCCTATTTTTTGCGGACGTTTTTTTATGGACGTTGTCGTCCCTTCATTCTTCTATATGCCAATTGTCTCTAGTTGATTAAAGTCACTAGTAAGGCGCACTTCTCCGGGAGCGCCACGTCGGCGCTGCAATGATCTTTGGATGTCGCGTCTTTGGTTGGAACCGCCTTGAAAGGGCCGGCTAGTTGCCCCTCTGCACGTCAGTGGCAGGGGCATCCTCGGTCACCCTCTGGGCGATGTCGCTCCAAATTCTCCTGATGGCGTCGCCGGCGGCCGATGGCGACGTTTCGACGATGGCGCATCCGGCCAGTTGGGCGACCACCATCTGGGTGTCAAAGGGGATCTCGCCGAAAAAAGGGAGCGCCTCGTCGCGGCAATAGGCCTTGATGCGAGCGGTCATGTCTCCGTTTAAGTCGGCCTTGTTGATGACGACGCCGCAAGGGCGGCGGAAATGGCGAACCACCTCGACGACACGACGCAGGTCATGGAGACCCGACACGGTCGGTTCGGTCACCAGGACAACGAGATCCGTTCCGGTGATCGAGGCGATGACCGGGCAGCCGGTGCCGGGACAGCCGTCGATGAGCACAAAGGCCCTTCCTTGCTCCTCCGCTATCGCCTGAGCGCGCCTGCGAACCTTGGTCACCAGTTGGCCGCTCGCCTCTTCGGCCACACCCAGTCGGGCATGGACGAAGGGACCGAAGCGGGTTGTCGACACATAGAGTTCACCGGCCTGTTTCGGTGTCAGCGTCAATGCTTCGCCGGGGCAGACATCGACGCAACAGCCGCAGCCTTCGCAGGCAAAGGGCGCCAGGGCGATCGCCGGGCCGGAAGGGTCTACGGTGAGGGCGGCGAAGCGGCAGACCTTGATGCACCGGCCGCAAAAGAGGCAGGCCGCTTTGTTCCAGCGAAGGGTCCGCCCGCTCTCAAAGGGTTCGCGCGCCTCGATCTCCGGTCGCAGGAGCAGGTGCAGATCGGCGGCGTCGACGTCACAGTCGGCAAAGAGGGCCCCTTCGGCCAGGGCGGCGAAAGCGGCGACCAGGGATGTTTTCCCGGTGCCGCCCTTGCCGGAGAGCACCGCGATCTGCTTCATCGGTACACCTCCTCGCCAAGGCGTTGCCAGAGCCGCCGAAAGGCGGTTTCCATCGCCGGCAGTTCCCGCACCGGCAGCTTGCCCTCTGCGTAGACCTGGGCCACCTGCCGATCAAAGGGCAACTCCATGAGCACGGGAATCCCTTCCCGCAGACAGTAGTCGCAGACGCGGCGATCGCCCAGGTCGGCGCGGTTGATGATCACACCGAAGGCAAGACCCATGGTTCGGGCCATGGACACGGCCAGTTGCAGGTCATGGAGCCCAAAGGGCGTCGCTTCGGTGACGAGCAGGAGGTAGTCGACGCCGTCGATGGCGCTGACCACCGGGCAGGACGTGCCGGGCGGGGCGTCAATGATCACAAGGCGTTCTTCCTCACCCGACGCGTCTTGCAGGCGGCGGCGCACCTCGCGGATGAGGGGCGGGCTTTTGGCCTCACCGATGTCGAGCAGGCCGTACATCAGGTGAATCCCTTCGATATCGCCTTGATGAATCGTCCCGACCGGCCGCTCCACTTCGGTGATGGCCCTGGCCGGGCAGTGGCGTCGGCAGCCGCCGCAGGCGTGACAGTTTTCGGGAAAGAGCATGGGCTTGCCTTTCACCATAATCAACGCCTGGAAGCGACAGACGTCGCGGCAGCGGCCGCAACCGACGCATCGTTCCAAATCGAAGGCAGGCATGGGCACGCCGAAGGAATGGACGGTTTCATTATCAGGGGAAAGGAAGAGATGCGCGTTCGGCTCTTCTACGTCACAGTCGGCCAATCGAATAGGAACCTCCGCCGCGGCGGCCAGGTTCACGGCGACGGTCGTCTTGCCGGTGCCGCCTTTCCCCGACGCGATGGCAATGGTGGGTTTCATCGGTCATCACCGGCGTGCTGAGCCCCTGGTGTCTGCTCGCCGATTGTCTCGTCTCGGCCAGGCTCGCCGGCGGTTTCTCCCGCCGTCTTTAAAAAGGTCTCCAGGTCATTTTTTTGCTTGCGCAGCCGGATCACCCAGGCTTGCAGGTAACTCTCCCCTTCGACGGTCAGGGAGTAGACCTTGCGGGCCGGCCCTCCCTGGCCGGGCTCCAGCCGGGATTCGACCATCCCTTCCTCTTCCAGCCGCCGCAGGTAGCGGTAAACAACGGCTGGATCGGGCAAGGCGGCGACGAAGGACATCCGCTCCAGTTTTTCCATCAACTCGTACCCGTGGCACGGGCTCTGTTGCAGGCTCAGGAGCAGACTTGGGAAGACGAGCGAGTCGGAACGGCCGCCGCCGAATCCGCCACCCATGCCGCCGCCGCCACCGCAGCCGCAGCGACCGCGGCCTCGACCGAGAGCTCTGCCGGGGCCTGGACCGGGACCCTGATCACCTTCAAACAAGAACGATTCCTCCTTTTCGTCTACCCCTGCCGCCCGTCACGCTGTTCTGCTGGCGTCGGCGATCCCTCGGGCGATGGCCCGATAGGCGGCGCTCGACGGGCTTTCATCGTTTACTACAATGGGTCGACCCTCGTCACAAGCCAGCCGGGTCGCCGCTTCCAGGGGGAGCGCGCCGAAAAAGGTCGTGCCCAGCTTCTGGGCCAACGAACCGGCTTGGCCCGGTCCAAAGATGTCGTATTCGGCTCCGCACTGCGGGCAGGCGAAGCGGGCCATATTTTCGACCAGTCCCAATAGGGATACCTTTGCCCGCGTTGCCATGTGGGCCAACCGGACCGCCACATGGGCAGCCGATTCCTGGGGCGTCGTGATCACCAACAGCTTCAGTTGGGGTAGTTCGTGCATGATCGTGAGGGCCACGTCACCGGTGCCCGGCGGCAGGTCGATGAGGAGGTAGTCGAGTTCCCCCCAGTTCACGTTGTGAATGAACCGCTTCAGGATGCCGCTCACGATGGGACCACGCCAGATCAGCGGGAGCTCTTCCTGTCCCGTGAACAGCCCCATCGAGATCATTTTCACTCCCCAGGCTGTCACAGGCTCCAGCACTTCCCCATTGAAATCGGCCGGCGCGATCGTCCCGACGCCCAATAGACGGCATACGCTGTAGCCCAGGATATCTGCGTCGAGGAGGCCGACCCGATAGCCGGAACGGGCCAGCGCAACGGCGAGGTTGACGGTGACGGTGGACTTGCCGACACCCCCTTTCCCGCTCCCAACGGCGATAACAGGGGTTTCGCGCCATCGTTCAGACAATTGAATCCCCTCCGTATCCATCCACCATTATCAGTAGTGTTTCCATGTATCTAGTGACATAGTATCACTACTAAAAAACCATGTCAATGCCATCGCTGGGGTAATTTGTATCTCCACCCATGAATGCGCCACTGCGCGCCTGAGATGACGGCCAGGGCCCAATGGCGCTGTCAACGGGCATTTGCCTTCGAGCACCATGGGGCGACTGAATGATGGGTTAGGATAGTGGGTTAGAGATGGTGGGTTTGATTGGTCGATTCGAATGATCGATTTGATGGGGGATTTGAAGGTGACTCGGAAACTCAACTGGGAAAGCACGGAAAAAGGACCGTCACACCTGGCAATGCCCGCTGGTGTAACGGTCCTCTTCATTTACAGAATGGCGAACGGGTGCTCAATGGGCGAAGGCTCGCCGGCTAACCCACTTACGCCGATGGGGGCGTGCGCATTTCTTCCAGATAGGCCCGGATAGCGGCGGCATCATCGAGGGCGAGCGCGGCGTCCCGCAGCGACCGGGCCTCGGCGGTGGAGAGGCGACGGATGACCGCCTTGACCCGCGGAATCGACGGAGCGCTCATGCTCAGTTCGTCGATGCCCATGCCGACCAGAAGGGGCGTCGCCAGGGGATCGCCGGCCATCTCGCCGCACATGCCCACCCAGATCCCCTGCCGGCGCGCCGCCTGGATGGTGGCGTCGATGAGCCGGAGCACAGCGGGATGAAAGTGGCTGTACAGGGACGCCACCTTCGCGTTGCCCCGATCGACCGCAAGGGTGTACTGGACGAGATCATTCGTGCCGATGCTGAAGAAATCACAGGCCGGCGCCAAGAGGTGCGCCGTGGCGGCAGCCGCCGGGGTCTCGATCATGATGCCGACGGGGACATGGGCGGCAAATGGGCGCCCCTCCGCGGTCAGTTCCGTCGCCGCCTCGGCCACAAGGGCGCGGGCCTGGCGAATTTCGCCGGCGCTGATCACCATGGGGAGCATAATGGCCACTTTTCCATGGCAACCGGCCCGGAGGATGGCCTTTACCTGAGTCCGGAACAGTTCGGTCCGTTCCAGGCTGATGCGGATGGCCCGCCAGCCCAAAAAGGGGTTGTGCTCTTTGGCGATTGCCAGGTGGGGGAGGGGCTTGTCGCCGCCGATGTCAAGGGTGCGGATGACACAGATGTGACCGCCGCAGCCCTCGGCCGCCTGGCGATAGGCGAGAAACTGCTCCTCTTCGCTCGGAAAGGTGTCCCGCCCCATAAAGAGAAACTCGCTGCGAAACAGGCCGACGCCTTCGGCCCCCAGCGCCCGGGCATTCTCCACCTCGCCCGGCACGCCGATGTTGGCCGCCAGTTGGACCGTCACCCCGTCCCGGGTGACAGCCGGCAAGGCGGCCTCCGCCAAATCCCGCTGCCGTCGCTCCGCCTGCTCGGCGATCCGCGCAAGGGCGGCGTGGCGCTCCGGCGCAGGGGGCGACAGGCTCACCTCGCCCGTTGCGCCGTCGACGATAACCTCCGCCCCGTCGGGGATCTGCTCTAGGGCATCACCGAGGCCGACGACGGTGACAATCCCCCGGGCTTTGGCGATGATGACAGCATGAGAGGTGGTGCTCCCTTGTCCCAGGAGCAGGGCTTGCAGTCGCCCCGGCGGGTAGGCGGCCACCACGGAGGGCTCGATATCGGGTGCGCAGAGTACAACAGCGCTCGCTGCGCCATGAGAGTCTTGGACGTTTTGCGCGTCTTGCGCGCCATCGTCCGGCGTCTCGGGCGGTTCGACGTTCTCGCGATCCACACCGAGCAGCAGCCCGGCGACGCGGCGGCCAATGTCCCGGACGTCGGCCGCCCGCTCCCGCAGATAGGGATCATCGAGGGACGCAAACAATCCGGCATAGGCTTCACAGGCTTCGATCACCGCCGGGGGAGCGCCTATGCCCTCCCGGATTTTTTCCCCAATGCCTTCGATCAGTCCCGGGTCATCGAGCATCAGCAAATGGGCGTCCATAATGGCGGCCAGGGTGTCGTCAACGGCCGGACCGGAGCGGATCGCCAGCAACTGGCCTTTTGCGCCAGCGAGCGCACGCTCCAGCCTGGCCGCCTCTTCGTCAACGGTTCCGGGAACATAGCGGTCCAACCATGCCGTCAAGTCCTGAGCCGGACGCTTGATCCGGCCCAGGGCGACACCGGTCACCACGCCTCTGCCAATCAAGGTTGTCACCGCCGCTCCCTACCCTTCGCCGAATTTGCTCTCAACCAGCGCCTGCAAGGCGGCCAAGCATTCGGCTTCGTCTTCGCCGTCGGCGGACACCGTAAAGGCGGCGCCGTGTTTCAGTCCCAGGGTCATGACGTTCAAAATACTCTTGGCATCGGCGGTCTTGCCGCCGGCGATGATCCGGACTTTGCTTTTAAACCGGGCGGCTGTCTGGACAAACTGGGCCGCCGGCCGCGCGTGCAGGCCCGTGGGATTCGTCAGGACCAGCTGAATCTCGGTCAACGGAAACACCCCCCTCGGGCTTGGTAAATTGGAATGGAACGGCATGCTCGCCCTCGTTGCATAGCAAACATCATTACGTAACGAACATCATCACGTAGCAAAAGTCGTTACCCGACTGAAGTTGTCTAGGCAACACAAGACAGCGATACCGCTTGGCTTAAAACTACAGAATCTTGCGCATCTCCCGGGCGCCTTCGGCGGTGGCGAGCACCTGTTCCAGCAGGCTGCCGACAGATGCCTCGACAACGGCGCTGATGGCCCCTTCCAGGATCGGCGCGTCGGCGACGCGGACCTTCGCCCGCATCGATTCGTCGAGCAGTTCCAGGGCCATGTCGGTGCTGAGGACGGCGCTGCCCAGATCGACGAGAACGAGCACGCCGTCGTCGCTCCAGGCGGCCTGAATGGCTTCACTCACCCGGACGGCGTCGGTGCCGATGGACCCGTCGGCCATGCCGCCGGCGGCCAGGATTTTTTGATCGGCCCTTGCCATCTGACCGGCCAGGTCACAGATGCCCTCGGCGACTTTGGCGCTGTGGGAGACGATCACGATGCCAACCATGCCGCGCCTCCTTTACTGCGCCTTGCGGCAAAAATCGGTGATGGTGGCGAGGAGGATCGTGGACGACGTGGCGCCAGGATCTTGATGCCCTAGGCTCCGTTCGCCGAGGTAACTGGCCCGCCCCTTGGTGGCGATGATGGTCTTGGTAAAGGCCACACCCTGCCGGGCCGCTTCGGTGGCTGCTTCCAGGCAGTCGACGAGCGGCTTTTGGGCCTCCAAACTCTCGACAAAGGCGTCAAAGGCCGGTTCGAGGGCGTCGAGCATCGTCTTCTCGCCCCGGGCGGCTTTCCCCCGGTCCTTGATCCCCTGGATGGCGGCGGCCAGCATCTGTTTGACCGTCTCACCGTCCAGCTCTGTCTTGCCTTGGGCCGCCCCGGCGGCGCGCATGAAGGCCGTGCCGTAGAGGGGGCCTGACGCGCCGCCGACAGTGGAAATCAAGGTCATGCCGGTCGTCTTCAGCAGGGCGCCGATGTCGGCGCCGGGCGCGGCGGTCACCTTCGCCCGCACCGCTTCGACGCCGCGGGCCATGTTGATGCCGTGGTCGGCGTCGCCGATGGCGGCGTCGAGCGAGGTCAGAAACTCTTTATTTTCCACGATGGCGTCTGCCACCGCCCCGATCAGGTCAATCGCTCGGTTGTTCAACCGGGTCACCTCCATAAGCGCCGGGTCTGCGCCGGCTCGATGGGAAACAGGGACTGGCGCAGGCAGCGGAAACGCCGTTGCCCGTCGGTTGCGCCTGCGTCCACAGGTTTTCAGCCGACCGCTTCGGCATTTCGCCGGCGCCGACGCCAGCCGCAAAACAATCGTTGTGGTTAGAACTGCACCAAGGCCGGCGTGTCGGCGGGAGCCAGCAGCAGTTCTTTCAGTTCGGCGTCCAGCTTCAGCAGTGTGATGGAGAAGCCGGCCATCTCCAGGGAGGTCATGTAGTTGCCCACAAAGGTCTTGGCGATCTGGATGCCTTTGCCGCCGAGGACCTCAGCCACCTTGCGGTTGACCACATAGAGTTCCATCAAGGGGGTGGCGCCGAGGCCGTTCACCAGGACGGCCACTTCGTCGCCGGCGGCGGGGGCCATGTCGGCCAGGATCTTATCGAGCAGGTGGGCCGCCGTTTGATCGGCGCTGCCGATGGCTTCGCGGTGGGTGCCCGGCTCGCCGTGGATGCCCATGCCGATCTCCACTTCATCTTCGGCCAGGGTGAAGCTTGGTTTGCCCGCCGCCGGCACGGTGCAAGGCGAGAGGGCCATGCCCATGGAGCGCACATTGGCGACCACTTTGTCGGCGACCGCTTTGACTTCTTCCAGGCTGGCGCCCGTTTCCGCCTTGGCGCCGGCGATCTTATGGACGAAGACGGTGCCGGCGATGCCGCGGCGGCCCGTGGTCCAAGTGCTGTTTTCGACGGCCACGTCGTCGTTGACGACGACCTTGGCCACCTTAATGTTTTCGGCTTCGGCCATCTCGGCGGCCATTTCGAAGTTCATGATGTCGCCGGTATAGTTTTTGATCACCAGCAGGACGCCTTTGCCGCTGTCAACGGCCTTGACGGCCTCATAGACCTGGTCGGGCGTCGGAGAGGTGAAAACAGCGCCGGCCACCGCGCCGTCGAGCATGCCGCGACCGACAAAGCCGCCGTGGGACGGTTCATGACCGCTGCCGCCGCCGCTGACCAGGGCAACCTTGCCGGCAACCGGGGCGTTGGCCCGGACGATGACGTCGAACCCTTCGACCCGCTTCACATATTGGGGATGGGCGAGAACGATGCCCTGGAGCATTTCTTCGACGACCTGTTCCGCGTTGTTGATGACCTTTTTCACTGTCATCCGCCTCCATGTTTTTTTATTTTTGTCGCAGGGCGGGGGGTAGGAGCGCCTTGTCTCCTGAGAAAAATCGTCGCCCGGCACACCTTGTCATTTGTTATTGCAAGAATCATGCCAACGAGTCGATTGCCTCGGGAGGCATTTGATTTTGTATCGAAAACCGGCGCACCGACGGCATCGCCGCGAGCCGCCTACGCCGCGCCCCTCGCGCATGGACGGGGCCTTTGCCGATCGATCGTCCCCTGAAGCCCGGCGCGCTCCGACCATTCGCCGGCTCGGTTCCCGGCGACGACATCCGCTTTCACGGGTGCTTTGTCGCAACCCGCCAAGGCCGAAAGGGCCCTCATTGGGAAAAAGTATCAACAGCAGGCTCAACCGTTGATACTTTTTCCCATCCCCTCTTCTTTTTCCCCAATCCACCGGTCGCCACCACTCTTTTCGATGCCAAACTTGCGCGCCTTGGCCGCCACCGTTTTATGGGTCAGGCCCAGGGCCTTGGCGGCGGCGTTGTAGCTGCCGTGCCGGCGCAAGGCGAGGGTGATGATCTGCTGTTCATACTCTTCCCAGGTCAGCAGCGGCGCATGGATCGCTTCCCCCTCTGCTTCCCCATCGGTAACTTTCCCCTTTGCGACGGTGACGGCCTCCCCCGTCAGAGCGCCGCTATGTAATGGAAGGGCGCTCTCCACCGTAGAAACAGAGGTGGCCGTTGGCTCCTCTTCGCCCCCCCGCTCTTGCAGGTATGTGGGCAGGTCTGCCCGGGTGATCCAGGGGCCGTCGCTCAAGGTGACCACCCGCTCGATCAGGTTGGCCAATTCCCGCACGTTTCCCGGCCAGGCGTAGGTCATCAAGGCCGCCAAGGCGTCACTGCCAAGGCCGAGGATCGCCTTGCCCTGTTCCCGTCCGGCTGCTTCGAGGAAGTGTTCCACCAGCAGGGGGATGTCCTCTCGGCGCTCGCGCAGCGGCGGCAGGAGAATGGGGATGACGTTCAGCCGGTAGTAGAGGTCTTCGCGAAAGCGGCCTTCGGCCACCAACTTTTCGAGATCCTGATTGGTGGCGGCAATGATCTTCACGTCGACCTTGAAGGTCTCCTCGCCGCCGACGCGGCTGACCTCTTTTTGCTGCAGCACGCGGAGCAGCTTGGCTTGCATGCCCTTGTCCATCTCGCCGATCTCATCGAGAAAGAGCGTGCCCCGGTGGGCCAGTTCGAATTTGCCCAGCTTGCGTTTGATGGCGCCGGTGAAGGCCCCCTTTTCGTGACCGAAGAGTTCGCTCTCCAAAAGGGTCTCCGGGATGGCGGCGCAGTTGACGCGGATGTAGGGACCCTTGGCCCGCGGCCCCGACTCGTGGATGCCTTCGGCGACCAGTTCCTTGCCGGTGCCGCTCTCCCCCCGGATGAGCACCGTCGACGGCCCTTCGGCCGCTTTTTCGGCCATGGCCAATGCGTCGCGCACCTTCCCGCTCTGGCCGATGAAACGCGCGAAGGCCCCGGCGGATTTTTTCGTCCGCCGCAGTTCCGCTTCAAGGTACTCGGCGCGGGCGGCCATGCGATTCAGTTTTTCCGCCAGCGACTGGGCGTCGGTTAAGGTCTTGACGATCGACACGACGCCCGTCACCGCGCCGTCGACGATGATGGGGTAGGCGTCGGCGACGACGGTCATCTCGCCGGTCTTTTGGGCCACATGGCCGAGGACGGGCCGGCCCGTGTCGAGCGCCTGCCGCCGCGCCCCCTTCGGCGAGATCACCCGCACATCCTGCCCGATCAGATCGTCCCGGCGGCCGTTGACGATGCGGGCGTAGGCAGGGTTGACATAGGAGACGCGGCCCTCCCGGTCAACAACGCAGATGCCGTCCTGCACCGACTCGAGGATCAGTTGCAGCCGTTCTTTCAGTTCCTTGACGTCCTGCAGTTCGTGGGTCACTTTCTCCAGCGCCGAGATGTCTTCAAAGACGGCGACAGCGCCCTTGATCTGGCCGTCGTCGACGATGGGCGTCCGGTTGGTGAGGATGACGGCGCCGCCGATCACCTGCCGCCGACCGAGTTCCGGCTGTCCTGTCCCGCTGACGATGTGCATGCGTGAACCAGGAATGGCGTCAACGGCCTTCCGGCCGAGCACATCGCCGGCCCGCAGGCCCATGATCCGCTCCGCCGCCGGGTTGAAGACGGTGACCACATCCTGGGCGTCGGTGACGATCAATCCGTCGGCCATGCTGGAAAAAACCTGCCCGGCCGTCAGAGCGCTGTCCTGCAAGAGGTTGTCGATCTGGTGCTGGATCTGATCATCGGAAACGGCAAAATCGCTTTCGAGAAAGCGGACGAGTTCTTTCACGGCCAGATCGGCCGGGGCTGCATCACCGGCAGGCCTATCCCTGCCCGATCCGCTCGCACCCGCTCCATTCGTGACCGCTGCGTTCTTGGTCGTTCCCTCCCCGCGAGACCCGTCGCCGCAGCGGCCATCAACGGAAGGGGGGATACGTTCCTCTTTCGCCACTTCCGGCGCTCTCGCCGACACCCAGAGGGCGTCGCCGGGCTGCACGGCCAGTGCGATCAGTTGCAGCAATGTGGTGGCCGGTATGGGCGGGCGATCGCGGTGACGCAGATAGAGCGCCACCTGGTGCCGGGATTGCAGTTCGCTCGATTTTTGCACGATCATGGCGGCCACACGAGCGTGGAGGCCCTTTTCATGGCGGATGATCGCTTTTGTCTCATTGGTTAGGGAATAATGGGGCTTGGTCAAGGATGTCATCCTCCCCCTGGACTACCGCAGTTGCGTTTGTCGTTACATTCTTTTTCTATTTTTTTCGGACAGATCCTCTCCTCGCATTCTCGTTTTGGACATAGTAAAGACCGGGGTGCCTTTGTCTATGGAGTATCTGGCAGTTACCGTCAGAATCGTCACCATCCTGGGACTTCTGCTCGTTCTCACCTTGCTGACAGGCCGGAGAAAGATCGGTGAATTGCCCGTCTTTGACTTCCTTGTCGTCATCACCATCGGCTCCATCGTCGGCGCCGACATCGCCGAGCCTCCTGTAAACCACCTGCCGACGGTGTACGCGGTCATCCTGGTCATTCTAATACAAACGACCTTCAGTTACCTGTCGATGAAGTATCGCCCCTTTGGCCGCCTCATCAACTTTGAACCCATCGTGGTCATCGAAAACGGCCAATTCGTCAAAGCTAACCTCCGGAAGCTGCGGTACACCGTCGACAACGTGCTCATGATGCTGCGGGAAGAGGGGATCTTCGACCTGAGGGACGTGGAGTTTGCCATCATCGAATCAACAGGGCGGCTCAGCGTGTTGAAAAAATCGCAAAAACAGCCCCTCACGCCGCGCGATCTGCAGATCCACACAGGCTACCAGGGGCTCTCCATTCCCGTTATCACGGAAGGAAACGTCGATGACATCGCCCTGCTCCGACTGGGCCTAAGCCGCGACTGGCTGGCATCCCAACTCAACGCCCAGGGGATCCTTTCTGAAAAGGACGTCTTTTTCGCCACCGTCAACAGCGATGGTTCCCTCTACGCGTCGAAGGGACGGGAGCACCTCAATCCCGCTCACCTCTTTCACCAATAACAATAGCAGACCCCGTAAACCATCTTCTCTTCGCCCATACTAACCAAGGAGGTGACCGAGTGGACAAAGCCAAGATGGAACCCAACGACGTCAGCCGCGGCATCGGCATGGAACGAGCCGAATCCTTTCCCGACGAACAGGTGGGCGACCTGGAAAAGCTCAACCAAAGCTACCTGCCCCCTTCCCTCCACCCCGTCACGCCGCAAAACAACGAGATGAACCTGAGGCGAAAATAAGGCATTCGCACAGGATGGACACAGACCCAAAAGACGCCGCCCGTCATGGGCCGCGTCTTTTTTCCCTATACCACATCTTTCGTATTGATTCTAAATATTAAAAATATTAGAACTAAAACAGTTGCGTTTTTTTGACAAAAATCTGCGAAGGACTTCCCGGCTCAGATGAAGAAGTAATAACGTTACAAAAATCGCATTACATAAAGAGACACAACCGTAACAGTGTCACAAAAGAAGCGATAGAAGCGTCACTAAAAAGAACTTGGCAAAAATGCAGGCGCAGGAGGCATGCCACAATGAGACAAATTAAACACAAGATCATGGCCGCGATCATGCTCACCACCTTCTTGTTAACGGCCATCCTCGGCGGAACGACCCTCTTGGGGATTTATAATTCCGCCCACTCGGAAGTGGCCAACCGGCGCGCCCAACTGTACGCGCAGTATGACGGCATGATCAAAAGCCAGGTCGACCAGGCCGTCGGTGTGCTGCTTTACGCCTACAACAAGCAACAGACAGGGGAACTGACGGAGGCGCAGGCGAAAAAGTTGGCCACTGACCTGATCAAAACCTTCCGCTACGGCGACAAGCAGGACGGCTACTTCTGGATCGACGCCCTCGACTGCACCCTTATCGCCCATCCCATGCTGGCCAACCAGGAAGGGTCCAACCGCAAAAACAGCCAGGATCCCAAAGGCGTCTACATCATCCAGGAAGTGATCGCCGCCGCCCAGGGTAAGAACGACGGTTTCTCCAATTTTCTCTGGGAAAAGCCGCAGGATGTGGGCTCCGGCAATCTGACACCGAAACGAGCCTACTCCAAGCTCTTCAAGGAGTGGGGCTGGATCGTCAGCACCGGCAACTATGTCGACGAGATTGAGGCGGCCGTCGACACGGTCCGGCAGGAGCAATTGGAAAAGACGAAGCGCGAGATCATCTTCGAAGGCCTTTTCTCCCTGCTCTCCCTGATCATCTCCGGCGCCGTCGCCATCACTCTCAGCCGGCGCATCACCAATCCGCTGAAGACGATGATGGCCGGCATCGAAAAAGACGCCTCCGGAAAAATCACCATCCGCGACGTCCAGGTGGAGGCCAAGGATGAGATCGGCGATCTAGCCCGCTCGCTGAACGCGTTGACGGGACAGGTGCGTCACTTCGTGCAGCAGGTCATGGAATCATCCAACCGGATCACCCGGAACGCCCGCGGCGTCGAGCAGTCCTGCGAGCAGTTGGGCCGCCAGTCGACAGAAACCACGGCCATCACCCAGGAGATCAACGCCGCCATGGAGGAATCGGCGGCGACGATTCAGGAGATCAACGCCACCATCGAAGAGGTGCGCGGTCAGACCCATTCGATGAACCAAAGCGCGGCCCAGGGCCTCACCCTCTCCCGCAGCATCGACCAGCGGGCCAACACCCTGCGGGAAGAGGCCATCGCCTCGGCGCAGCAGGCCCAGGCCGTGTTCGCCGACATGAAGGCGCAACTGACCGCCGCCATCGAAGGCTCGCGGGAAGTCGAAAAGATCGATGAACTGGCAAACGCCATTTTGCGCATCACCGAGCAGACCAACCTGCTCGCCTTAAACGCCGCCATTGAAGCCGCTCACGCCGGCGATGTGGGCCGGGGCTTCGCCGTCGTCGCCGGCGAGATCCGCAAGCTCGCCGAGGAATCGGCCCGGACGGTCGAAGACATCCAAAACATCGTTAGCGCCGCCCGCGCCTCTGTGGCCCTGTTGGCCGACACATCGGGCAAAGCCGTCGACTTCATGGATGAAGGCGTCGCCGCCAGCGCGACCAAGCTCCAGGGCGCGGCCGAACAGTACAGCGCCGACGCCAAGCGCTTCGAGACCTTCATGGAAGGCTTCAAGCGCACCTGCGACCGCATGGATGAGACGATGAACTCCATCGCCAAATCGATCGAACAAATGACCGCCGCCGTCAACGAAAGCGCCGACGGCATCTCCCAGGTCGCCTTCCAAACGGCGAACATGCAGCAGCAGGTCGGGTCGATCCAGGAAAAGTCGAACGAGACGAATGACAACATTGAAAAATTGAACGAACTGGTCAAAGGCTTTGACATCTAGGTTCACGGTCTTCATGGACGGTCTTATAGATGGTCGTCATCAATGGCCTTTTCGCTAGACGCTTCATACTTTTCTATGAGGGCAGATTTGACGCTTCCTCCCTAGGGACGTATGCCTCAGTGGTTTACGGATGAACGCAGAAAACCCGTCGCACCCTCGAACAGAAGGGGCGGCGGGTTTTTTAGCGGAGCCTTTCGTTGTCGCGCGAGGAGCCTATCGCCAACCGCCGAATCACAAAGTCGCGATCCGCTTCCGGCCACCTCTGCAGGATTTGGCCGATAAAACCGGTCACATGGGCGGCGGCGAAGCTGTTTCCTCGCAAGTTGCGCCGCGGTTGCCGCACATCGAGCGGCCGCGGGTAGCCGTGGGCGGAGAGGGGAACGACATCCTCCGGATGATAACGCCATTCATCGGCGGAACAGTCCCCCGCCTTGACGCCGAAGACATTGGCCAAAGAGGCGGGCCAGCACCTTTCCTGGCGCGGCGATTGGGCGGCCACAATCAGGCTTCCCTTGGCCTCGGCGGCGTCACAGGCCGCCTGAAACAACGACCGGTACCGCTCATCGGCGACGCCGAGGCTCACATTGATCAGATCCAGGTCATGATCGATGGCCCATCCGATCCCGGCGGCGACGACAGAGGGAAAGGTGCGCAGGTGATCATCAAAGACCTTGATGGCATAGAGCTCCGCCGCCGGGAGCTTGGCCCGGATGATCCCGGCGATGGCGGTTCCATGCCCCAAGCGGTCGGTGTAGTCGGTCAGGGGTTGCAGGCAGCCGTCGACGCCCACGGCGATCCGCACCCCGCCGGCGATCCTTCCCACGTGGCTGTGCGCTTCATTGACGCCGCTGTCGATAATCCCAACACGGATCGGCCTATCCCGCATGGGCAGTCCACCCTCTCGCGCTGAATTGCCAACGGCCCTTCGTGTGTTCCAAAAAGTGATCCGCCAGGCTCACAAGGCCTGGGCGGTGGCTGACCAGGATCAAGGTAACACCGGGAAAACGACGTCGGAGATTTTCCAGGATGCCTTGTTCGGTATCCCTATCGAGGGCCGATGTCGCCTCATCGAGAACGATGACCTTGGGCTGATGGAGAAGCGCCCGGGCGATCGCCAGGCGCTGTCGTTGCCCCGCCGACAGTTGCATCCCTTTTTCACCGATGATCGTCGCATAGCCCTGGGGCAACTGCAAAATGACGTCGTGGATGTCCGCCAGCTTCGCCATCGCCTCGACCTCAGCCATCGGGCAGGCGCGTCCAAAGGTCAGGTTCTCCGCCACCGTGCCGTGAATCAACCAGACGTCCTGGCTCACATAGGCGATGTTTCGCCGCAGGCTGGCCGCGTCGATCTCTGCGATGGGGATGCCGTCGAGCCGAATGGCGCCGGCAGTCGGCGTCAGGTGTTTCAGGAGCAAGTCCAGAATCGTCGTCTTGCCGATCCCGCTCGGTCCGACTATCGCCAAGACAGCGCCGGCTGGCAGCGTGAAGGTCAGGCTGGAGAGGATCCGTTTTTCCGAGTACACATCGGGATAGGCGAAGGACACATTTCGGAATTCGATCTGGCCGCGCAGGGGTTCGGGAAGCGTCGCCGGCAAGGACGGTTCCGCCGGCTGATCCAACAGTTCGCTGACTCGCTCCCAGGACACGCGCGCTTTCTCGCCCTTGATATAGACGCCGGTCAATCCTTGGATCGGCGAAAAGGCGCGCACCAGATAGGATGAAAAGGCGATCAGATCGCCGACAGAGATCGCGCTATGCAACACATCGCGGCCACACCACCAGTACACGGCGACTCCAGCGACAGCGACGACCGTTCCCGGTATGTTCCCCGCGAGAAAGGACACATTCAACAATTGCAGGTTCACCCTGTTGACAGTGTCCGTGTCCCGCCGGAAGGCCGCCGAAACGGTCGGTTCGACAGCCAGGCCTTTGATAACCTTGATGCCCTGCAACGATTCGAGCAACACCGTGGCCAATCGCCCCTGGCCTTGCCGGACCTGATTCGCCAATCCTCCCACCGTCCGCCGGAAGAGCGCCCCCGACAGCGCCGGCAAGGGCAACAGGAGGAGGCTCAGCCAGGCGAGGGGCGGGTTGAGCCAAAAGAGCATCGCTACGTTGAAGACGAGGGCGATCACGTTCGTGATGACAAAGTAGAGGGAATCGACGGCAAAGCCCTGCACCTCGGCCATATCCATGTTCAGGCGGGTCAGCAGCTCCCCCGTTTTTTGCCGGTAGAGAAGCGGCATGGGCAGGCGCAGGATGTGGCAGAACAGATCCTCACGCATGTCCGCCAGAACCTGCATCGTCGCCCGGCTATAGAGGAGGTTGTTTGCCCAGGAGCAGAAGAAGCCGGCGATGACGAGCGCCAGGCTGATGGCAACGAGTTGGTTCAACAAGGGCTTGTGGCCGATCAGGACCTCGTCGACGAGCAGCTTGGTGACGTACGGGTAGGCCATCCCGAATCCGGTCGAGGCCAGGGAAAGGGCGCCCACCGCCAGCAAGGCCCACCGGCGACGCTGCAAATAGGGCCGCAGGGCGCGCCAACGGCCGTTGCGCAGCCGCGCTCCGGAAGCATCGCCGCCGACGGCAACGGCAGCGGCGAGGGGCGTGGCAACAGATGCTTGCCCGCCGCCACTGCCGGCAGTATCACCGGTAGTAGCACATGTATGAATCGGCGCAAAACTGGGGGGTGTCGCGGAGTTGTTGGGCATATCGCATCACCTCTTCCGGCGCGACGGCGCCGACCTTGTCCAGGACGGCTTTGGCGAGTTGGACGGCGCCCAGCTTGCGCAAAAAGGAGGCTTCCCTTCCCACGATTTTGAGGGAGGAAACGCCGATCCGCTGCAGTTCCGGCAGAGCGCACAAGCCGCATGGCCCCAAGGGCAACCCTTTCGCCGACACCTGATTGCCGCAGCTGTTGAGATACCAGATCCATTTGCGGTAGTCGGCCAGATTGGCCAGCCACCGCTCTTTTACTTCCGGCGCGATCGGATCGTCGGCGATCAAGCCATAGTCCCAGGCGGTGGAGCAAAACCCTCCGGGCATATGGGAGGTGCGGCAAAGGCCCTCCTCATAGGCGCAGCCGTCGTTCAGCAAAAACACCTCGATTTCCAGATCCGCGCCGACGGCGGCGCAGATCCCCTCGATCTCGATCAACGAGAGGCTGCGCGGCAGGATGATCCGCTTTGCGCCCAGATCGCGGAAAAAGCAGGCGGCCTGAGCATTGTGCACCGCAGCGACACTGCTCACATGGACGCAGTATCCCTGATCGGCCAACACCGACACCAGCCCGGGATCGCTGACGATGAAGGCGTCGAGACCGCAGTCGGCGACGGCTCTTTCGGCCATCTCCAGGAGGAGGGGCCACTGCGCCGCCTGATAGCTTGGGGCGTTGACCGTCAGATAGACAGGGACGCCCGCCTTTTTTGCCTTGTGCGCCGCTTCGGCCAGGGAAGACCAGGAGGTAAAGCTCGCGCGGGGGCTGCGCCGGTTCAGCCACCCCCCCTGTTTTTCTGTCCACGCTTCAGGGACGAGGCCGCAGTAGAGTTCTCCTGCGCCTGAACCGATCAGCATCTCCACTTCATCGACCCTGCTCAACGGAGCCAGCAATTTCATGCTGTTCCCTCCAATCAACCCGGTTTGGCCTGGATGACGATCCGATCCACCCCGGCAGGCGGTTCCAACGGCAACGACGTATGCCAGAAGAACACCGTGTTTCCCGCCTGGATCAGATCGGGCGCCAGCTGCAGCGTGTAGGTTTGGCACTCTTTTTTACAGGGGGTATGGGCGGTAAATCGCTGAGCTGTCGCAGCCCCCAGGGAACCGGCGAGACAGGCCCTGCCGGTCGTCACATAGGAAAAGGGCGCATAGAGGCTCACCTTCCAGGGAAGACGCGAGACCCCCTTCGAACTGTGCAGGTCATCGCCCCATGCGTCATCGCCCCATGCGTGGAACTTCGATGAGTGATCCTGTGGTGGCTGGCCTTGCGGCCGTTGGCTGCCCACAGGCAGGTCTGTTTCCACGCGCGCGACTCCCTTGGGCGCCAGCACCCGTTCAAAAAAGCCGCGCTCGATGGGGATCTCCTCATCGCTCTCGGGCATCCGCGGGTCTCGCAGGGTTTTCACCAGCAGCCGCCCGATGACAGGTGTCAGCCTGTATTCACTGACCAGTCGAAAGACACCCCAGTCGTTGACGACAACCTCCCCTTGCGGGTGATGTTGACGAAATTCTTTCAATAGTAAGGAGACCTGGGCGAGGCCCAGGTCAGACACATAGGGGGTGACCAATGTCATTGCCATCTGTTGCGTTTTACACCAGTTCAGCGCTTGCGATAAAGCCGAAAGACTCGGCAGTTTCCGCTGGCAAAATTCGGTTCCAAAGTAGAGCCGCTTGAACCGCTCCAGTCCGCTTTCAACGGCTGCCGCCGATTTCACTTTTTCCGCTGTTCTCACTCTATCGGCTGTATCCGCCATATCACCCGCTGTGACGGCTGTATCCACTGTTTCCGCTATTTTCAATTCTTCCCTTGCTTCTGCCGTGTCCACCAGCCACGGACTGTCCAACAGCGCCGTCTCTTTCCAAAGTTCACTGGCATCGCTGCAATAGATGGCCCACTCCATCAGTCATCCCTCCTGCTTCCTAGGGCACCATCACCACTCGACAATGAATCGTGTCTGTCGGCAGTTCGGTGTCCTTGATCACCTCGAAGGTGTCGGCGTTGACGACGGTAAAGGTGTTGCCAGCGCCGGTGAGGTAGAGTTTCTTGCCGTCATTGCTGACGTTGATCGAATAGCAGGTGCCATGCTTCGTGGGAACGGATTTGATGAGTTTTTTCGTTTCCAGGTCGTAGGCGGCTACGTTGTTGCCGATCATGTACACTTTTTTGTGGTCTTTCGACCCAACCGAACCGAAGTATCCGTCGATGGGCGCGTCAAAGGCGATCTTCTTGAACTCGCCGGTCTTCAGATCCGCTGTCAGCACGCCCATCTTCGCGTCATCCGGTTTTTCAGGATTGGAGATGATGGCCGGCGCTGTGCCGAAGTTGTCGGCCTCGCGATCGGTCTGCCATTGCGGCAGCACGTTTGTCACGCTTTCATTGGGGGCCGGATTGAACAGCGCCGTTTCCTTTTTCATTTCCCCGGTCTCGATGTTCATCCGCAGGACATCCCGCCCATAGATGAACACGTCTTTTCCCTCCGCCGGCATGGCCAGGCTGCAGGTGCCGTAGGGGACCTCGTAGGTTTTCATCACCGATAAGTCCTGGCTGTTCAAGACGAGAACCTGGGGCGGCAAGGATTTTAATTCCGCCAGGGCGCGCTGGGTCCGGTACATCTGCACGATGACCTGCTTCCCATCGGGCGTCACGGTGAGACCGAAGATGCTTCCCCAGGTATCGCCGTTTTGAAAGGAGATCGTTTTTTCCACCTTGCGCGTCTTTGTATCGATGACGGCCAACTCTCTGCGTTCGTTCGTGGAGGCATACAGCTTTTTGCCGTCAGACGACGGGTACATCTCCTGGACCGGGCCGTGAACCTCGATGTCGCCGATTGTGTTGTAATTGTTGCCGTCAAGAACCATGATCTTGTCCAGACCGCCGACGAAGATGGTTTCTTTCGGCCCTGTCGAATTGCATGCCGACAGCATGCACAATGCGCCGGACAGGAAGACGCCGGTTGCGAATTTGAGCCAACGATTCAATGTCTTTCCCCCTATCGATTCTCACGGCCTCGTGATGACCGCCTCACTCACCCATCAACGCTTCGCCCGGCTTAGGGCAGGTTCATTCGCTGATCACGGCTTGGCTGGCCGATCAAAACCTCTCATGCCCTTCACTGCAAGGCTTTCGCCTTGCCCTGGTTTGCTAACTTTTCCAAAAATCCGGGGACTTCCCGTTGAAGGCGAACGAAGGCGCCGAGGCCGATCTCGTACCACTGTTTCAGCCAGTTGCAGTATTGGCGGTTGGCGCTGCGCGCGTCGCCCTGGCGGGTCAGCGCTTCGTAGTAGCACCCGCCGGCGCAGATGTTGCGCAGGAAACAACCGGCGCAGTCGTCGTCCCGTTCCTGCCGGACAGACTGATAAAAGGCGGCTCTCTTTTCCCGGTCGATGCCGGTCGTCACATGGCCCCACTGGAAGTCATCCTGGCCGGAGAAGCGGTGGCAGAGATAAATCTCTCCGGCCGGATCGATGCCGACAAAACCGAGCCCCGCGCCACAGGGCAGGGCGCGCACATCGCCATGGTACAGGTCGACCAGCAGGTTCGATAGGTTGGAAAAGCCGAGATACCTTCCCGCCTGAGCTTCGGCGCAGAAGCGTTCTGTCAGGAGCCGGAACCCGTCGAGCATGCGTTCCAGATCTGCTTCGTCCAGGCGCAGCGCCGGGTCGTCGCTGGTAACCGGCGCGATGCCGATCTCGGCAAAGCCCAGCGCGCGCAGGTGGTCGAAGATCGCGGGGATGGAGGCAAAATCGCGGGTGATGGTCACCCGGGCGGCGACCGGTCTGGTCGATCGGGCGACCAGCCTGGTGACGCCTTCATGCACCGGCCCGTAGGAGTCTTGCCCGTTCGAGAGCTTGCGGTTGGCGTTGTGGACTTCGGGCGGACCGTCCATGCTGACGGAGATGCCGACTCGGTGTCGTGTCAGAAATTCGATTTTTTCCTCATCGAGCAGCGTGGCGTTCGTCGTCAACGAAAAATCGACGCGCTTATTCACGTTTTCCGCAGCGGCGAGGGCGTAGCGGATCGTCTCCCGGACAACAGGGAAGTTCATCAGGGGCTCGCCGCCGAAGAAGGTGATGGTGACGTCTTTGTCCGCGCTCGATCGCATCAGCAGATCGACGGCAGCCTTTGCCGTTTCGCTGTCCATCATCCGGTCGCGCTTGCCATAGTTCCCGCCTTCGGCATAGCAGTAGCGGCAGGTCAGGTTGCAGGCATGGGCGATGTTCAACACGACTGTCTCCAGCGGCAGGTCGGGGGGCAGCGGCGGTGTCCGGCGACGGATCGACGGGATCGCGCCGATTTGTCGCAGCTCCTCCCAGGCTTCCTGAAGCGGCTCGGGAGCAAAGCGGTCTTGCAACGCCCTATGCGCCGCCTCGGCATTTCCGGCTGCCGCTTCGAATTGGTCGAGAAGGGCTGTCGAGAGGGCATCCATCTCGACGATGGCATTGGCGTCTGGCAAAAAGAGATACTCTTGTTCGGCCTGCCGGAATCGAAACCCGTTGATCGTCGTCATCCCATTCACCGCCTATTGAATTCCTCGGTAGACCGGCACGGTCACGAGCAGGTGGCTCTTGCCGTCCAGGGTTTTGCCGTCCGGCCTCTGGTAGTGGGCCACCACCGTAACGCTGCCGGCGTTGTTCGTCGACAGGGTCCGCTGCGGGTTCGGGCCATCGTTGGCTGGTGTGAACAGGCCCGAGGAGTCGATCGTCCCCACGAACTTCACATCATCGTCGTCGGGGGTGCTGGCATACTCCTGGAGTTCCCATGTCGCCGGCGCGAGGCCGATCTCGATATCATCATCTGTGCCCGCCTGTCCGTCGGCGCCGTTGCTGAAGGCCGTCGCTTCAAATTGCTGGGCCTGTTTGGCCGCCGTCGTTCCGCCGATGCGCGAAAGGCCGAAGTCAGGCGTCACCTTGAGGTAATCAGCTTGAGGGTAGATGCCCAGCGTGACATCGCTGCGGTTTTGCTTAACGCTCAACGGCGACAGGCCGACGGCGTTGCCGACATTGACCTTCAGTTGCGCCCGGCCTTCGTCCGTCGCCGTCACCTCTGTGACGGTGAGCCCGCCGGCAACACGGGCGATATCGCCGGCTGTCAGATCCTTGAGGTTGGTTCCAAAGAGGGTGAGCACCGCGCCTTGCGCGCCCGCCGGCAGCGCTTTCGGGTAGACGGCGGCGATGCGGCGCTGGCCGTCCTCTTTGAACATCGTCTCTTTGCCGCCCACCTGAACCTGGGAGAGCGAACGCCACTGACCGGTCAGGCTTTTGCCGTCGGCGGCCAGGTTCAGCTCCTGGGTCGCTTTCTCCTTGCCGCCGGCCAAGCTGCCGCGAACGGCGTAACCCGTGTAGATGCGCGCCGTCCCTTCCCAGGCGCTCTCGGCGCCGTCGGCGAAGCGGACCTTTTTCACTTCTTTGAACTCATCATTGCCTTGAGGCAGGAATTCGACCGTCCCTTCATAATCGCCCTTGCCGGTCTGGTGACCGACGACCCGCCATGTTCCCGACAGGGTTCCAGTCTTTTCCCGGGAAGACCACTTCTTCCACTCGGTCGTGTCATAGGGGTAGGCTTTCGCCAGATCGTTGAGCGCCTGGTCAGACGTGTTCACCCAGTCGATATCGCGCTGGGAGAGGACCAGAGAGGGCAGGATGCCCAGGTGGAATCCCTTCAGTTTCTTCCACTCTTCCGGGGTGCGCCGCTCGGCGACGATGCGACCGAGCGTATGGCACCGGGTGCAGGTGTCGCGCACATTGTCATTGGGCGCCGTTTCTTTCCGGTTGCTTTCCCCGAGGATCCAGTCTTCGACCATGGCCGTCTCTTCCGGCGCCAGCCCTCTTGTATCGCTTAGCTCTTTCACGACGCGCCGCGCTTCCTCATCGCTGATCGCCAGCCCCCACAGGCGCTTCATGCGCTTGATCGTGCTGTCCCAGCCCTCGGGGGTTTTGCGGATGGCGTCGATTCGATCCAGTTTGCCGTCCTTGTCCCGCTGGTGGCAGGCGGCGCACTTCTGTTGGATCAACTCAGCGCCGGAGACGGTCGTTTCCGCGCTAGCCGGTTTGTCCGGTGAATAGGAGAGAAACAAGATCCCGCTGATCGCCATGCCCAGGATCAGGGCTTTGCTCGAACGCTTCAACAACGTCAACTCCTTACTCTGCGACGGTGATTTTCTGCCAATCCCGTTGGGCGGCGGGACAGGCCCGATGCCAGTCACGGAAGTTGGTCATGCCGTCGGGAACCTGCGCCGGCCACCAGCAGTCGGCGTAACAGCCGTACAGATCCCGCTCGACCGGTTGACAGAGGCCGGCGACGCCGAGGCCAGTCGAATCGGCTTCCCAGCCGGGATCGAAGACGGTGGCGCATCCCGCCGGTGATTGAAAACCTTCGACGACCGGTTCTTCGCCGGTTCCCAACTTCTCCACTCGCAGGCGTTTTTGGTTGAGCACACGCACATGCTTCATGTTTTCTCTCCCCTTCGCTTTCTAAGGTCACCTCCAGTCTAAACGCCGCCGGTCAACGAGGCGTCAACAGGCGGTCAAAGGAGAGTAAAATGAAGATAAAGTTTTCTTGATATTTGTGCCGTCATGGATTCCTCACCGGCTGATTTCTTGCACAATGGTTGCAACATCTTTATAATGAATAGAGAAGCATTCGAGCAAAGGAGCCCGTAAACCGACGTTTACGGGCTCCTTTTGCACATCAAGGGGGGTGTCACAATGGATAGAATCCTTGTTGTCGAAGACGATCCGCATATTCAACGGCTGCTATCCATTGCGCTCCGGCAGGAAGGCATCGACTTTACCCTGGCCGGCTCCGGCGCGGAGGCGTTGGCGATCGCGGAACGACAGCTTTTTTCGTTGGTCCTTCTGGACATCATGCTGCCCGACATCAGCGGAACCGAGGTGTGCCAACAACTGCGCCTCTCCTCTCCGATTCCCATCGTGTTCATGAGCTGCAAGAATCAAGACAGCGACAAGATCCTGGGATTGAGCATCGGCGCCGATGATTATATTGAAAAGCCCTTCAACCTCCACGTCCTGATGGCGCGCATCCGCGCTCACCTGCGGCGCAATCGCCTGTTCCAGCAACGGCTGAAACAAGCGGAACACCCGCAGATCCGCTTCGACAATATCATCATCGACTTGCAAGGCCACCGCGTCATCCGCAACAGCCTGGAGATCTACCTCACGGCCAAGGAGTTTGAGATGCTGGCCTTCTTCTGCCGCCATCCTCAACAGGTGTTCACGGTGGGCCAGCTCTTCGAGACCATTTGGGGCGAAGAGTTTTGTGAGACCCGCACCGTCATCGTCCATATCTCCAACCTGCGCAAGAAGATCGAAGAGAACCCGCTCAGCCCCAAGTACATCCTGACGGTCCGAGGGGTGGGATACAAGTTTGCCGCCAATACGGCCCTTTCGTAATGCCTACTTTTTTAAAATCGCGGCCTTCACGATCGGCTTGTCGATCATTCCGCTGCTCATCTTGACGGGCTTCGGCCTCTTTCAATTCGATAACGCCATCGAGAAACTGACGACCTATCAACTGGATTTGACAGTCGAAAACGTGCTCGAACAAAAATACGCCCTGCTCGTCAAGGAATCGGCGTCGATCAACGCCGGCTTTGCCCATGTGGAAAGCGATCTCCTGTTGCTGCAAACCCAGGCGGCCACGCTCCTGAGCGAGAACCCCGCCGCCGACAGCCTGCCGTCGCTGACGCTTGTCGACCGGCCGGCTGGATACCGTTGGGAGCCCATGGTGCGACCTGAGGAGGCCAACATCTTTCTCAGCGCCAGCGCGCCGCGCAGCGACGCCTTTTATCGTCGACTGCGAAACATCAAGCGGCTCTCGCCCTTATTGGCGCAGGCGGCCAACAACGAGCCCCTGGTGGACAGCTTCTACTTCTGTTTTCCCGAATCGGCCTGGCTCACCTATCCAGCGATGGATATCGATTACGAGGTGTCGATTCACAAGCTTCCTGCCGACCTTCGTCTCGAGAATTACGACTTCTATCGGTTTATGACGCCGGCGTATAACCCGGAGCGGAAGTTGCGCTGGTCGCCTCCCTATGACGATGTGTCCCACTGGGACCGGGTCGTCACGGCGGCCGCCCCCGTCTACCTCCCCTCGGGTCAGTTCGCCGGGATGGTCGCTGCCGACTACCCGATGGCCCATATCGCCCGGCACATTTTATCGCTCCAGTTCACCGAGCCCAACGCTTTCGCCTTCATCATCGACGACAAAGGCAGGCTGATCGCCGGGCAGGAAAAGACGCCGGAACCGTTGCCGCCGGCCAGCCTGCGGCAGGTGCTGGAAGAGCGGCAAGGGATTCAGCGGATCGCCTTGTCTCAGGGCGCCGCCTACCATATGTACGCGCCGATCGCGAATACGGGCTGGTTCTTGAACTTCGTGATCCCGGAACAGGATATCCGCGAGCCCTTTATCGCCCACTCGACAGAGCAGATCAGCCGACTGCTGCATGACTTTTCCCATTCCTTTTTCGCTTATGTGGCGGTGGTGTCGCTCGTCCTGGTCTTTTTTTCCTACCGGTTCTCCAAAACCGTCACCGAACCGGTGCGCCGGCTGACGGAGGCGTTCCGGGAGAGTTCACAGGGCAAGCGCATCGCGCCGGTGCCCGTCGTCACGAAGGACGAACTGGGCCAGTTGACAGCCACCTTCAATCAGATGAACGAGACGATTCATTCGCTGATCACCGAACTCAACAACCGGGCGACCCGCCTGGAGGAGCGCGTCCTCGAGCGAACCCAGGAGATCCAGGCGGCCAATCAGCAGTTGCAGGCCACCTACCAGCAGTTGAAACAGACCGAGGCGTCGCGCACTGAGCTGATCGCCCAGATCTCTCATGACCTGAAGACGCCCTTGACGGTGATGAAGGCCGGGTTGCAGATCCTGGAGAAGTATGATCTCACGCAGGAGGAACGGATCGATCTGACCGACCGGGTGAAGCGCCAGACGCGCCAGATCACCCAGTTGATCGATGACCTATTTGAATTATCCACCATGGAGTTGCAAACATAAGCCTTCCAAAAAGAGCTGCTGCCCGTTGATTTCCTGCTGGAAGAGACGATCGGGCTGCTGGTGGATGAGACGGTTGCCGAACCGATCCAGGTCCACCGGAACTACGCCCCTGACCTGCCGCTGATCTGGGCCGATCCGCTGAAGCTCCAGCGCGCCTTCAGCAACCTGCTGCACAACGCCGTCAAGTACTCGCCCGGTCAGAAGCCGGTGCAGGTCTATGTGGACGCCGTCACCGTCGAGGGTGCGGTAGTCGTCTCCATCCGCGATCTGGGGATGGGCATCGCCCCGGAAAATGTGCCGAAGATCTTCTCGCTCTTCTACCGCGAACCGCGCACCCATGACCGGCACATCGGAGGCAGCGGCCTGGGCATGAGCATCGTCAAGAAGATCATCGACGGTCATGGCGGGGAGATCCTTGTGGAGAGTGCGGTGAATCAGGGGACGACGGTCCGGGTGGTGTTGCCGGTGCACGGGGAGGGTCTCTGATGAAGCAAACCTGTGATTTTACAACCCTGTTGCCGAAACAGACTCGCTAAAGACTTAATCGCCACAAGCAGTCCATCAATTTGGGCTGCTTTTTCTTTGATTTTCCTAACTCAATCAACTTTCACTTCGACGGTAAACGTTCTTGCTGGCGGAGCATCGCTCTCCCAAGGTTGTAAATAATTTAATTTTAGTTTTGTGACACCGCTTTTGTTGGGAGCAAACCACCACCACTCCCGACCGCCTGCACCGAGGAGCGGTTCCGTTTGCGCTGGATTCGTTAGCAACGTATACCGATGTCCAACTTTAGATAGGACGTTAGAATCAGGTTCAATGCCGTAATTCCATGAGTAACCCGTTGACGCATTGCTATTCAACTGTACTTTGAGAATTTCGCCTTTTTTAATCGTCACCTGTTGCCCGTCATAACGCTCGTCAACCACCTTTGTAATCGTACTGGAAGGTGCGTCCGCATTGATTTCAACGGTAAAGGTTCTGGCCGGTGGAGTCTCGCTTTCCCAAGGTCGAATATAATTTAGTTTTAGTTTCGTTACACCGCTTTTGCTGGGAATAAAGCGCCAGCACTCTTGCCCTCCCGCACCAATTAACGGTTTTGTTTGTGCTGGATTCGTTAGTGAGGTATACCGATGTTCAACTTCAGAAAGGACGTTCGAATCGGGTTCGATCCCATAATTCCATGAATAGCCCGTTGAGGCATTGCTATTCAGCTGTACCTCAAGAATTTCACCTTGCTTAATCGTTACCTGTTTCCCGTCATAATTCTCATTAATGATCTTGATACTTGAGTTGCTTTCTATAACAGCGTTGGAAGCCCAAGCTGTCGGCAATAATGATGTTAGTAATATGGCAATGGATGAAAACACAGTCACGATCTTTCTTACCATAGCAATCTCTGTCCTTTCTTACTTTTCTCCCTTTTCAATACAATTGACGCGCCATTTTATGTTTTGGTTCCAACTAAATTGACCGTCCGCAGCGTGTGCCAGTAGCTGAAGCGTTACACCCTTTCCGATATCGCCGCGGCATTGGCTACCGAGTACGCTGACGCCGAAACGTCAGACACCCTTTCCCCGGAGAGGATCGAGTACCAACTCTACAAAAACCGACACCCGGATTTCCGCTCCATCCCCTTTGCGGAGCCCTATACCCCGTCAGCGATGCTTGGCAAAACCTCAGATATACAGGTCTATAATCGCCCGGACACATTGGGGAATGAAACCACGAACGACGAACTTTGGGTAACTATTTTTTTAACATTTTTCACTTGCCAAACAAAATGTATAATCAACCGTTGCTCTAAACAGGTGTGCTGTGATTAGATTCTCCCAACTGATGGACATCACGTTAGGTCTTTATGAATAGACTATATTGGGCCAACCTTATATGTTTGAAAGGAGTGATATTGTTACTTAAAAAATTCGACAAAAAAGCGAACATTATATCCCATTAAAAAGCCCAAAAGTAACGTACGAGGAGGATTTTCATGAAAAGAAAACACAGTTTATGCTTTGTTATTATTACATTT